>DATKUC010000217.1:0-2528 GCA_035530835.1 Spirochaetia bacterium | reverse complement strand
GCTCCCCCGGACAGACTCGAACTGCCGACCCGCTGGTTAACAGCCAGCTGCTCTACCAACTGAGCTACAGGGGAATAAATGTACAGCCGGAAATATAGCCGACCACACCCGATGTGTCAAGTAGAAACGCGTACTCACAGACGCAACTGGCGCCGCCGGGCCTCCTGTGCGTTCGATTCGAACGACCGGCGGGTTCTGTGGCGAACAGTGCTCTTCTGCTGCACATTCTGCCTCTAATCCCGCGTGTCGGTACCGACTTCGAACGGCTTCATCACGACGCCGAAGCTTCCCTTCCGGATCCAGACGGTGACGGTCGGCAGACTCTCTCCGTTTTCGGATACCAGATTCGAGGTGTTTTCGGCGTGTATGATGTCAGAGAGTCTGAACTCGTAGATGATGCGGCGCGAGACGAATGGAGGCGAGACGAGCAGGAGTTTCTGTTTGTCATAGGGATGTTTTCGCGCGGTGCCGGAGAATGCAACGCCTTCCTTTTCGTAGTCACCGCGACCCGCATAGCGGGTGAGCTCATGAATGGGTGCCGCTTCGAGATATGTCTGTGAGCTCATGGTGTCTCCTCAATTTCATTGTAGGAGGCGTACAGATCGATGTCAAGTTTTGTGGATGGGTGCCGCACTTTTTTCCGGCTCGGCTCCGGTCCGGCGAGAATGGCCCTCCTGATCCCGGATCGCACCCTGTACTTCCCGGCTCAGGTGGTCGGAAAGGTAGGCGGCAAGATTGTTGCGCGTTTCCTCATCCACGTCCTTGAAGTACAGGTGCAGGTTCTCACCGTTTCGAACTACAAGCGTGTCTACCTGATACAGTTTCTCGCCTGCACGAAGGGAACAGGCCGGAAGCGATGCACCCGGAGTCAGGTCAGCGACATATTCGACAGTGTCGGGCTGGAACCGGGCGCCGCTCGGGGAGATGTCAAGTAACACGCCGGTAATCATGCGGAGCGTATCAGGATGGGCAAACATCAATTCTATCCGGTCAAGCGGCCCGGGAATGTATCGCCGTTCCCGGCGCGCTTCAAGCACGTCCTTGTATCGGGCTACGAGTTCCTTCAGCCGTGCGATCTCCCGGCTGTTTCCGAGGTCCTCGTGTACAATTCCATTTGCTCCGAGATGGTGTGCCTTTGACGCTTCTTCGTAGGGAAAGTTGTCGCCTTTCAGCAGCACAAAGACTGTCGAGTCCCGGTCGCGGCTTCCGCGCAGGAACACGAGGAACGGCTTCCAGTGGCGGGGAAAATCGAGTGCGGAGAAGAGCACGAGGTCGGGCTCGATCTCGTCAATGTTGTCCATTGCCTTGATCGGATTCCAGTACTGGATGATCTCCGACCCTTGTGGAACGAAATGGTCCCGGATGTGATTTCTCAGTTCGGCTCGTTGCGCAACAAGTACAATCTTCATTATTTGGTTCCCAGGTTCTGGACTTCGTAATCGGTGATGTACCAGATATCGTTCTTGCGCTGGACGGTGTAGGTGTACCGTTTTACCTCGGTATAGCTGCCGTTGTCGAAATCTTCGAGCACCTGCACTGTTCCGCGATCGGGGGTATAGCTTGTCTGGACAATCCTGAAGGAGGTCGGTATCACCGAGATGTCGGACGCGGTGGTCGATTGTTTCAAATCGTTCCTGAACTTCTCTATCATCGCCTGCTGATCGGCTTGCGACATACGCACAAAGCGCCTGTCCTGCGCAGGATCCCGCCTGAGGAGTGCTTCAAGATCGAGATACAGGAAGAAACGGTCCCAGTTGCCGTGCTGGCGCGCCTGGAGCGTGAAGGAGACAACCTGGTCGGGCGGCAGCGCCTCCCTGGCGAGCACCGCACCTGTCTGCTGGTCGATGCGCTGCTGAACCGCAGCGATTCCCTGAACAGATGGACTCACTGAGAGCGTAAGCCGGTTCGATTTCATCGAGGTGTCCGTCTTGCTGGCTCCTGAAAGATCGCTGCGAAGGTTCGGATAGAAGGATGCGGTGACGACGTACATTCCCGGATCGGCGATGTTGCGATAGTCCTGGAGGTTTTCGGTGAATGAATAGGCCTCTCCCGGATTGATGCTCACGTTGCGGAAGAATGCCGGTTGATTCGAGTTCATCTGTGTGGTAAATTTTGTCGCCCGTGGAACCTCGACGTTGGTCATGGAGCGCACGTCGAAGTCCAGGCTGTACATACGATTGTCTGCAAGCTCGAACTGATACGTGTTCCCGGAATCATTCGAAATGGTTACCTTTATCTCGATGTCACTGCCCGGGAAGTAGATAGCCTGGTCATAATATCGGATTGCGACCGATACACCGGTTGGAAGGGTGGTATTCGGGTTACTCTGTGCATGGACATTGACCAGCCCGCCGCACAGCAGACAGAGGATCAGTGCTATGTTCGCCTTCCGGGACACCGGACACCATTCAATCGACTTTGTTCCGTTCATTCTTTCTTTAAATTCGGTAAGAACTGATGATAACCTTATTATACGATAAAATAACGCAATCAATGAAGTCGTACAGGCCGTATCGCGACTTCATGAA
>DATKUC010000216.1:0-6609 GCA_035530835.1 Spirochaetia bacterium | reverse complement strand
GCAGACGGGCGTCCGCTTGATCGAAAGAAACAGGTCTACGCGCAGGCGTTTGCCATCTATGCGCTTGCCGAACAGAGCCGGGCGACGCTCGATCCGGAACCGTTTCGCATGGCATTCGAATTGTTCGTGCTGCTTGAGCTGCATGCCCGGGATCCGCGTTTCGGCGGATATGTTGAGGCGCGCGCACATGACTGGAGCGAGGTTCCAGCAAGCAGACTGAGCAGCGTCGATCTTGTGTGCGAAAAGTCAATGAATACGAATCTTCACGTCCTCGAGGCGCTCACGAATCTCCTGCGTGCAGCGATGTTGTTTGCGCCCGGCGGCCGGATTTCCGGGAATCCGGAGTGCGCCCGTATTGCTTCCGCGCTCAGCGATCAGATCCGGACCATGGAAAACCGGGTACTTCAGCCGGACGGCCATCTCGGACTTTTCTTCACTCTTGACTGGTCGCGCCTCGAGCAGAAGATCTCGTTCGGTCATGACATCGAGGCAAGCTGGCTCATTGTGGAGGCGCGGGAGGTTGCCGGCGAATACTACCGCGACGTCAACGGCCCGGCCGCGGTGCCGAACGGGCACACCAAAGAGCAATTCGCCCTGTCCGCAGCTGAAACAGTCCCTGCGCTCTCACTCGCCGAAGCAACGCTCAGGGAGGGGTTTGACGTGGAACACGGCGGCATATACGACGAATGTGAAGATGGCGAGATCGATCCCTGCCGGATCTGGTGGTGCCAGGCAGAGGCGATAGTCGGGTTCGTCTCCGCCTACCAGATGACCGGGCGCGAGGAGTATGCGGGAGCGGCGCTTTCAACCTGGAGTTTCGTGCGTCGACATCTGCTTGACCGCGCGGGCGGTGAGTGGTTCTGGGGAGTCACCGGGACGGGTTCTCTGCTCCCTGGCTATCCGAAGGGAGGGAACTGGAAAACCGGTTACCACGCGGGGCGCGCCTGTATGGAGATCATGCGCAGGGTGGATGCCGCTCCTGCCTACTAGACTTCCGGTGCATCGCTGTCCGTCCATGTTTCGCAACCCGTATGGGGTATCTCTGGACAACCTCCTTTCTTTTCTATTTAATGTTACGTAATTCGTTTGTATTAAGAGGTTCCGGGAAACAGCGCCCGGTAGCAACAAGAAGGAGGAGCAAATGCGAAACATTGTGCGAACAGGGGTGGTTTGTGCGTTTTTCCTGGCGGCCGCGGGCATGGTCTTTGCTGGTGGATCAGCCGAGAAGTCTCAGAAACCGATCATCGGAATTTCGAAGATAGTCACCCATCCGGCACTTGATGCTGTCGAGAAGGGTATTCAGGATCAGCTTGCCTCAATGGGCGTGGACGTCCAGTACGATCTTCAGAACGCGAACGGTGATGTGAATACCGCAAAGCAGATCGCGAACAAATTCAAGGCGGAGAACGTTGCAGTGGCTGTCGGTATCGCCACGCCTACCGCTATCGCTCTGGCTGAAACCATGAATACGACACCAGTCGTCTTCTCGGCCGTGACTGATCCGGTCGGTGCCGGCCTCGTGCCGTCGCTTACGCAGGGCGGCAAGAATGTAACCGGCTACTCCGACATGACGCCGGTCAAACAGCAGATCGAACTGCTCAGCAAGTTCATGCACGTGAAGCGGCTTGGACACGTCTACTCAAGCAGCGAACCCAATGCTGTCGTGCTTGCGGAAATGGCGAAGAAAGCGTGTGCTGAACTCGGAATCGAGTTTGTTCCTGCAACTGTGTCCAATTCGGCAGAGGTGCGCCAGGCAACTCAATCCATAGTCGGACGCGTTGACGCCATCTATGTCAGTACGGACAACACAGTCGTGTCGGCGCTGAGTTCGCTCACCCAGGTCGCAACGCAGGCTAAGATTCCGGTCATCTCCGCGGATCCGAGCTCCGCTGAAACCTATGATATCCTTGCCGCCTACGGCTTCGACTACTACACCATGGGCCGTGCGACCGGAAAGCTGGTCGCGGAAATCCTGAAGGGAAAACCGACCAGCGAGATCCCGACCCAGTTTCTGACCGATCGCAAGGATCTGGTTCTTCTGGTCAATCTGGACGTCGCCAAAAAACTCGGTATCACTCTTCCGCAGAGCCTTATCGATGAAGCAAACAAGATAGTTGAAAACGGACAGGTAGTGAACAAGAAGTAGTCGGCAGCGGAGGCTGACGCACGCTATGGTCCGCCGACCGGCATCAATCCGGCTGGCGGATCTCTCGTTTCTTGCTATAATGACTGCCACAATTCGGACTCTAAGGAATCGGTGAATGATCCAGGGCATTCTGCTTGAAGGGTTGATCTACGGCATCATGGTTCTGGGGGTATTCCTGACCTTCAGAATCCTCGACTTTCCCGATCTGACAGTCGACGGATCTTTTCCTCTCGGTGCCGCAATCATGGCGAGTATGATCGTTGCGGGGCAGCCGCTCTGGTTTGCCCTCATCGTGGCGACGTTCGGCGGCGTTGCGGCCGGGGTTGTAACCGCTCTCATCCATAACAAACTCGGCGTTCCCCATCTGCTCGCCGGTATTCTCACGATGACAATGCTCTACTCGGTGAACATCCGAGTTATGGGCGGCCGCGCGAACATATCGCTTATCAGGCAGCACACCATTCTTTCGAACGTGAACACCCTGATGCCGGGTCTGTCTCAGGATGGCTCCAATCTCGTGTTCTTCGCGGTGGTCATCGTAATAGTCATGATCGCGCTGAACATATTCTTCCGCATGGATCTCGGCATGACCATGGGTGCGATGGGGAATAATCAGCAGATGGTTATCGCGACCGGCGCGAACCCCGCCACTCTGAAGCTCATCGGTGTGGGCATGTCGAACGGTCTTGTCGCCATTTCCGGCGCGTTCGCTGCGCAGTATCAGGGTTTCGCAGATGTGAACCTCGGTCAGGGAACCATAATTTCGGGTCTCGCGTCCGTCATGATAGGCGAGTTCCTCTGGAAGTCGAATCGTATCTCGGTGCTGACACTCCGGGTCGTTCTCGGCTCAATTCTGTTTCGCGCGGTAATGTACATCGGCCGGTTTTACGGCTACTACATCAACCTCACCCCGAACGATCTGAAACTGATTACCGGTCTGCTCATCATCCTCAGCCTCATGATCACGCGGGGGCGTGACACGATGAAGTGGCTGACCTGGAACCGGCGGAATGATGCGGCGGTGAAGGCGTCGCCAGCGGGGAAAAAGCGATGATACGGCTCGAGAACATAACGAAGATCTTCAACCCGGGCACCAATAACGAGAATACCGCAATCCGCAACGTAAGCCTCAATGTTGATGAAGGCGACTTCATTACGGTAATCGGCAGTAACGGCGCAGGAAAGACCACGCTGCTCAATCTCGTATCCGGCACCGAGAGTGTCAGTTCGGGAAGAGTATTTATCAACGACAAGGATGTGACGCGCGACCCGGAGTACAAGCGCGCGCGGTATATTGGCCGCATCTTTCAGAACCCGACGCTCGGGACTGCCGCGAATATGTCCGTCGAAGACAATATGATGATTACCTATCTGAAGGGCATGAAGTGGCTCAAAATCAGCCTGAATGCCAGGACTCGTGCCTTTTTCCGGGAGCAGCTCGTGCCGTTGCAGATGGGACTCGAGGACCGCATGAAGGACAACGTCGGCCTGCTCTCCGGCGGTCAACGTCAGGCGCTCACGCTGCTCATGATGGTGTTGTCGAAGCCGGCCCTCATCCTTCTCGACGAACATACCGCGGCTCTCGACCCGAAGAATGCACAGATTGTGCTCGAACTGACCATGCGATTCATCAGCGATTATCGACTGACCACGATGATGATCACCCACAATATGAGTCACGCAATCGAGTATGGCAACCGACTGCTCATGATGGATAAGGGCGAGATCATCCTTGACGTGTCAGGGAAGGAGAAGCAGGAACTCACTGTTGAAAAGCTGGTGCGGAAGTTCCACGAAATTCGCAAATATACGCTTGAAAGTGATGAAATTCTCCTGGCCGATGAAGAGGGAAGATGAACGGACAGAGTATAATCAATAGTTGATTTATTTCATCATGTTCGCAGGAAAACTGTTTGTGTTTCCGCCATTGTTAGTATATAAATATCGTAAGCTGTTTGCCCGAGGGACGTTGGTATGGCGGATTCAATAGAAAGAGTGCTCGGTAAGAAGATCAACGGCACGCGGGTTGTGCCCCTTATGCTCAAGATCGTGACAATTTTCACGATCTTCCTGCTGGTTTCGAATTTTGCCACCAACTACATAAACCTCATGCTCAACCGAGGTGAGCTGTTGAAGCTTGCAAATCGGTTGCTGGTGAAGGATCTGAAGGAGCTGTACACCTTCGGATTGAACCAGTATGAGATCTTTCAGTACAACAAGGACGAAAAGTCCGCAATCAAAAACATCGATCAAAGCGCACTGGTGCAGCTCAACGGCAAGAAGTCGGTTGCTCTCGGAATAAAGCCGGACGGCAGTCTCTTTTTCGAAGCTTCTCACTTTCCGCCGCTCACAACATTTGCAGACACGAAAGCACTCCAGTCGATGATCGCTGAAAAGAGTGCGGGAAATCCGGACGGCACAATCCGGTTCAGTTTTGCCGGCGGCGATTACTTCGGCGTATATAAGTATAGCGATCAGTGGGGTGCTTACTTCGTGCGCGCTGACGAGCTGACCGAGTTCAACGCCGTATCCAATACGATCTTTCGGAACGTATCACTCATCATAATCGGCATGAGCCTCATCTTCGTCATCATCGGCGTTTTTCTCATGTCCTATATTCTGCGCTACGTCAAAGTCATTACTTCCGCAATCATGGCGATGCAGGGTGATCAGCGCATCGAACTTCTTGACATGAAGGGCGCGCCGAACGACGACATAACCTACCTTGGAGTTGCGTTCAATTCGCTGGCGAGCACCATTGACAACCTGATGAACATCTTCAAGAAGTTCGTCGCCCGCGATCTGGCAGCGAAGGCGTATCGCGAAAAGCAGATCAGGCTGGAAGGTTCGCGACGGGATCTCGCAATACTGTTCACCGATATCAAAAGCTTCACATATATGACCGAAATGCTCGGCAACGATATCATCAGATTGCTGAACATGCACTACAGCGATGCGATTCGCCATATCCACGATCAGAACGGAGACGTCGGCTCGATTATCGGAGATGCACTGCTCGCTATCTTCGGAGTAATGGACAATGACGGCACCAGGAAGTCCTACCAGGCAATCCAGGCGGCCTACCAGATACAGGATGTAGCGGCATCGTTGCGACAGCAGATGCATCAGCGACGCGAAGAGATTGTCCGCCTGCGTGGTTCACTCAACGAAGCGGAGGAGAGGGTCTATCGCGCTGTACTGCTCGAAGTCGGAGTTGGAATAGACGGTGGAGAAGTATTCTACGGCACCATCGGCTCCCAGGAGCGAATGACGAACACCGTAATCGGAGACAACGTGAACTCTGCCTCCCGTCTCGAGGGCCTTACGCGTATCTACAAAGTTCCCGTGATCGTTTCGGACTACATCAGGAACGAGGTCGATGGCAATTATAATTCCTATGTATTCCAGGAGATCGACACTGTCCAGGTAAAGGGGAAGACCGTAGGTCGCAAGATCTACTGGCCGCTGCCGCGCAAGAATGTGACAGAGGATCTCGAACGCGATCTGAAGTCATTTACCACCGGACTTGCCGCCTACTACGAAGGCGACTGGAAGTCTGCATCCGGGTATTTTGAAAGTTGTGCGCTGCCGGTAGCAGAGGTCTTTGCATACCGAACTCACGACGCGACCTGTCCCAAGGATTGGAACGGCATATGGACAATGAAGGAAAAGTAACCGACCTGGTCGAACAAAGTAAAATAGTCTTTCTCCGCGAAGCAATAGAGGACTTCACTCGCACCCAGGAGCAGTATGACCTGGGGAGGGAGTTCGCAAAGAGCCGGCGCAACCGCACACCTCTTGTTCCGGGAGTAATTGCTGCGGTGGTCCTTATTGTCGGCGTGATTGCCTGGGGCGTCACCTGGTATATCCAGCAGAGCAGCCGGAATATCAAAGTGACTATTTCCGACTTCACCGAAGTGAACCTCAGAGAAGTGCTTGATGCCGCGAAGCATCTTGATACGCAGATAACCGATGCGACGCAGAAGAAGACGTTACTGGTGAACGCGGAAAACAACCAGATCACGAATATCCAGACTATCGAGGCCCAACAGATTGCACTGCTGCAGACGCAGGATCTGACACCTGCCCAGAGCGCAGCGCGAACCGCTGCGATTCGGCGTGACTCGGCCAATCAGATTGCGGCGGTAAAGGACAATTACGGCAAGCAGATTGCGCCGATCGATCAGACACTTCAGGTTCTTGAGTCCAAACTTTCGCAGTACGATTCCCGGCAGGTCCAGGAAGCAAAGAAACAGGAACAGATCCTGAACAGCCAGCGAGCAGCTTCCGACCTGCGGCTGCAGCAGCAGAAGCAGTATTACGAAGAGCAGATCAAGACGATGAGCGCCGGATACACGCAGCAGCTCTCAGAAGCGAAACGATTTCAGGAAAATCTCGTGGCAGGGCTGAAGAGTAAGTATGATCCGACATTCACCGATCCTGCAGTTCTCGCGCTGCTGACT
>DATKUC010000215.1:0-24368 GCA_035530835.1 Spirochaetia bacterium | reverse complement strand
TCGGTGTGGTGTAGATGCTGATAGCCATATTTCCTCCAGTGAGATTATCTATATATGAAATATAATATATTGATCCACACCAGTCAATACCGGTGTGCTGGAGGTCGGCCTGCATGCCGGCGGCCTGACGGTCGTCGGCTCGGAAGCCCTCGGCTCGGAAGCCCTCGGCTCGGAAGCCGTCGACTCAAAGGCCGTCGGCTTCCTTGTCGAACGCAGCGCTCAGTCGTTTACTGACGTGCGAGAGCTGATCCGCTGACTGGATTCCGAACTCGTGAAGGATTTTCGCGTCGATCTGATCGTAGGCGAGCCTTCGACTCTGGTAGGCGCACAGAGCGTTGGCAAGGTAAACCGTATATACAACGTCCTGATACATGCGCGAACATGAGTGCGGATCGTGGTGGAACCTGATTGCCTCGACGAGCGCATCGGGGAAGTTCCATTTCTGCGCAATCATCGCACCGATTTCTGAGTGGTTCACGCCGCTCGAAAGATCCTCGAAGAGCTGAGACGGAATACCCTTTTCTTTGCAGTAGGAGTCGATTTTCGAGATGAGGTCAGGATGCACTGAGGAGAAGATGATCTTTCCCATGTCGTGAAGAATACCTCCGACATAGACATCGTCGAGAATATCTTTCTTCTTCGTGATGTTCTTTGCGAGATTGTAGGCGTAGAATGCTGCCCGGTAGGAGTGCTTCCAGAGCGCCTTGGTTTCCGCCTTTCCATCGTTGCCCAGCACTTTCTGCGTTCCGTAGGAGTACAGGAGCGTTCGGAGTCCCCGCATGCCGACCAGCTTAACCGCTTCAACTATGTTGTCGACTTTCTTCGGCAGCATGAATGCGGCGGAATTGACGACCTTTAGCAGATCGGCAGTAAATGCCGGATCGGTGCTCACGGTGCGTGCAATTTCGTTGATTTCGGTCTCCGGATTACTGATCATCTCCTGCAGGTTCATGATGTTTTCCGGGAACCGGGGGAGGCCGTCGATCTCGCGTACGATTGCCTGTGAGATCGCCTTCAGATTGTCTGCCTTGATCTCGGCCATCGGAATGGTGATGCGTGCAATGGTTTCACCGTCGGTGACGTCGATATCGAAGGAGTCTTCATCGAGGCCGATCTTCTTCAGCATCAGGATAAGGATGACGATGCCGAGGCCGGCACCTTCAGAATCGTCGAGGACTGTCGTCAACGCCTCTTCGAGCGAATCAAAGGCTCTCGATCGCGCAATGCGGTCAAATACCCGGATCTGTTCCCGTTTCGTGATCTCAGCATTGTTGCAGACCGAGATTTTCAATACGGAGCCTGAGTTGTGGAATATGATCTTGATGTAGAGCCCGGCAATCTTTTGCTTTTCCAGGTAATGGTTGATATTGTCGAGCGTGTCCTGTTTGAACGCTCTCATGCCTTCGGTGTACTGGAGTTCGTTCAGAATGTCGAGGTTCTTCTCTTCGAAGTAGACCCGCTTCGTATTTGCTTTCTTCGCATTTACCGCAAGTTCACGGAGACAGTAGGCGAGCGGGTCCTTAATCTTGTCCTGTCCTACTTCCTTCAAGAAGATTGCCAGAATGTCTTCGAGATACATCTCAGTTTCGTGGGGGAGCGTATATGTTTTGACGCTGAGCGGCACACCGCTGCGCGCCGCCTGGAGCACTTTCTGAGAATCGACCTGCTTGGGCATGCAATATCCTTCTTGAGACCGTACTTTATATGCTTCCAGTAAAAGTATAGGGCCGCAATGTAATATGTCAAGGACAAAGACTCGGTGGACGGTCTCTCTCAGTTCCCGCCAAAGTCCTTGATCTGGTACGCCATCTCTTTCAGGCGTTTCTCGACCAGGTAGTTCACCGTTCCTGCCGGATAGGCGCCCTGTGAGTTGCGCACGCCCGGCGCCATCCCCGTGAGGATCTCCATGCCCTGATCGATGGTCCTCACGATGTGGATGTGGAACTGTCCGGACTCCACAGCTTCCTCGACTTCGGTTGAAAGTATCAAATTGGGGATGTTCTGTTGCGGGACAATGACGCCCTGAGTACCCGTCAGTCCCATTCGTTTGCAGACAGCGAAAAATCCCTCGATTTTTTCGCTGATGCCGCCGACCGGCTGAATTTGGCCCATCTGATTGACCGATCCGGTGACTGCAACATCCTGCCTGAGCGGAATCTCGGCGATTGCCGACAGGAGCACATAGATCTCGGTCGACGAGGCCGAGTCGCCATCCACCTCAACATATGATTGTTCGAAGCAGACACTTGCACGGATCGAGAGCGGAAAGTCCTTCGCATAGGTTGACTGGAGGAACCCTTCAAGGATGTAGACGCCCTTGTCATGTATCTCTCCGGAGAGACCCGACTCGCGTTCCACATTGATGATTCCTTCGTTCCCGGGTGCGACCCGGGCAGTGATGACCATTGGCCGCGCAAACGCGTAGTAACCGCGGTCAACTATTGCGAGTCCGTTGATTCTGCCAACTGCCTTGTCGCTCAGGGAGATGAGGAGCTCGCCGGATTCAATCTGCTCGTCGATCTTCTCCTCCGGCAGATTGTAGAGGAATACTCGCTCGGCAAGCGCACGCGCAACCGAGCTGCGGTCCACCTCACTCTTTCCCTCTTTCTGCGCCCAGAAGCTCGCCTCACGGATGACGTCGGCGATCAGCGAAAATCGCGTACTCAGTTTGTTGCGGAACTCGGAAAGGCGTGCACCGTGTTCGACAATTGCAGCAGTACCGTCGTTCGTGAACTCAAGAAGCTTCTCGTCCCTGGTGATCATCCGGATGAAGCTCACGTACTCCCGCGTGCTCCGTTCATTGCGGTCCATTACCGAGTCGAACTCTGCCGGCACTTTGAACAGTTTCTGGAACTCCTCATCGCGGTCGTAGAGAATATCGTAGACGTTCTCGCCGCCCATGATGATGACTTTCACGTCGATCGTGATCGGCTCAGGTTTCAGGTTCGCGACCGGCATGGGAAATGGCCCGGGAAGGTTGCGGATCTCCGTGTATCCGTCCTGGAGCGCTCTCTTCAGGCTGTTCCACGCCTCTTCTTCGGCAAGCACATCCTCGGCGCGCAGGATCAGGAAGCCACCTGAAGCCTGCAGAAGCGAGCCGGCGCGGATGCTCATGAACGAGAGTTTTCCATCGCCTGACGGATCCGGCGATGGTTCCTGCGCACCGAAGAGCTTGCCGTAGTCGGGGTGGCTCTCGAAAATGATCGGCGCGCCGACTGTCTGACTGTGGTCAACCACAATGTTTACGCCGTATCTGACCTGCGGCGGATTCCCCTCTTCGTCCATCGCCGGTTGCTCGGAGATAAAAAGATTCGTATGCGCAAGCAGGTCGTCGACGAGCTCAGTGAGGTGCTTTTCAATCCGCTCGTCCGGGAAGTCGGCTTTGAGTCTGTCGATGTCGTGAGTGAGATCCGGCCTGAGCGTCTGACTGCGAAGCTCCGAAAGCTTCTCTTCGGTTCGCGTGCGGTCATTCTCGATCTGCATGAACATCTGTTTCATTTCAGTCATGAGCCGGTAGTACTTCTCGCGCAGATTGCTCCAGTGCGATTCGGCGAGCGCCCCCTGATTCACCCTTTTCTGCAGTTCACCGAAGGATGTCGCTTCTCCATCGAGCATCGGCTCAATATCCGTGCGCTGCTGCTGGCTGTCGTCGACCTGAACCATCCGGAACCCTTCTCCCGAGACTCGGCTTTCGAAGTCGGCAAGCGAACGGCTCTCCCGGTCCTCGGCAGCCATGATCAGCCGGTCGCGCTGCTCCTTGAAGCCGTTCTGTTCGAACAGCGTGACCGCTCTGTTCCGGTGGTGCTCAATGAGTTCCTGCATTCGCTGCCGGAACAACCTGCCTTTTCCCTGGGGAAAGTAGAGCACCCGCGCCGATTCGGCGTTCCCGAAGTTGTATACGAACAGGATGTCGGTAAGTTTTGTCGCAATTTTCGAGTATTTATCGAGCACCCGCAGAATTGCGGTCCGCTTTCCGGTGCCCGCCGGGCCGGTTGCTACTACGTTATAACCGCGAGCCCGCATTTCAACTGCCATTTCAAGCGCACGGATGGCCCGTTGCTGTCCGATGATGTGAAAGTCGCCGTTTACCGAGTCGAGCGCGGCGATCTCCTCTGCAGTTATTCTGAATCGGACATCTTCCATCGTAAGTTCAGTGCTGCCAGGTCCGGATGTCGTCTGTGTCTCTGTGTGAGTTGTCACGCGTGTGTTTCCCATAGTGAAGGAGAGATATTGTAGTCAGTTCGCCGTAAAGTTAATAGTTCAACCGGGCCACGGCAACCTGGCATGCGGGAAGGCAGCTCAACTCCGAAGCAGGCGCACAATTGCGGCCAGGGACATGCGTGTTCCGGTGAGCAGGATGGCGACCCGGAACACCTTTGCCGCAAGCGCGACGATCACGACTATCGAAGCGAGCAGAATAGCGATTGACAGAGCGATCTCGCCAAACGGCGGAGTTTCGATAACGATCCGCATCAGCATGACAACCGGGGATGTCATCGGAAAGTAGGAGAGAAAGAGGGTGAATGGCGCGTCAGGATTTGTGACAAGATATCCGATTGCGGTGAGCGGAATCACGAGAAAGAGGACGAGCGGCATAGCCATCTGACCCACCTGCTGCTCATCGTTTGCCGCGGCCCCAATCACGCCGTAAGCGCCCGCATAGAGAAAGAACGCAAGGAGGAAGAAGAGGACAAGGTACGCGAGATTCGAAGTCGAAAGCGCTGCGGAGACCGGAAGCCCGAGGCGCGGTCCGATGAGGGTCCGCAGCAGGAACGCAACCGCAATCCAGAACGCGTACTGAAGCAGGCCCGCGCCACCCTTGCCGAGAATCTTCCCGAACAGAAGCTCGCAGGGACGCACCGACGAGAGCATGATTTCAACAGTCTTCGACGTCTTCTCTGCGACCACCGATCGTCCGATCATCTGGCCGTAGAGCATCACCGTCATGTAGATCAGCATGACAAATCCGATCGTGGTGAAAAGTACTGCGGTAAAATCCTGCGGTACGACGGTGCCGTCGCGGGTTACCCGCTCGACACTCATGGACGGCTGCCGGATGAGAGGAATCAGCCGTGCTGTGTCGAAACCTGCCTGCGAGAGCCGTTCCGACACGATTGCAGCGCCGATAATCCGGCGCACACTTTCACTCAAGCCGACATCGGTGCCGGTTCGCGAAATGTAGCGGTATGCGCCACCCGCCGAATAACCGGGCGGGAGCTCCACTATACCCGCCGCGGAGCCGCCGAGGAGGTCTGCGATAGCTACCGCAGCATCCGGCTCCTGCCGCAGCAGGATGCCCTCCCGCGCCGCCGGCGTCGAGAGCGCTGCAAGAAGCTGCGGCCGCGCGCCGACAATTTCGATTACCGATCCGGCCTGGACCGTCGGGTGCATGGAGAGAACGCCGGGAACCACCGAGATTGCAAGAATGAGAATCGGCCCGATAATTGTGATGATGACAAACGCACGGTTTGCGGCAGTCATCCTGAACTCCTGCCGTGCGACCTTCATGAGGCGATTCATTCGGCTCCCTCCCCGACAAGCTGAACGAAGATACGATGCAGCGTCGGTGAGACAAGTTCGAAGCGTCGCACCAGAACCTTTCCTGCGAGCGCTTCGTACAGCCTGCCGTGACTCCCCGGTTCGGCAAGCTCGATTTCCGCCCACCGAGGCGAAATCATCGCATTGCTTACGAAGGGCAATCCGCGAACAAAATCGATATTTCCATCGAACTCGACGATTACCGAATTTGAGCCGTAGCGCTCCCTGACCTTCGCGACCGTGCCGGAGATTATCTCCTTACCGTGATTGATCAGGAGAATCTTGCTGCAGATCCGTTCTGCCTGCTCCATGATGTGAGTCGAAAACAGCACCGTTCTGCCCTGTCGGGCGAGTTCCTGAATTGAACCAAGCAGCAGGTCCGAGCTCACCGGATCGAGCCCGGAAAACGGTTCGTCAAAGATCAGTACCTCAGGTTCGTGTGCAATGGCCCCGATGAACTGAACCTTCTGCGCCATTCCTTTGGAGAGCTCGCTGATCTTCCGGTGTTTCCAGTTCATGAGGTCGAACCGCTCAAGCCAGCCGTCGATAACGGGAGCGCTGTCCCGCGGGCGTTTTCCCTTGAGATCGGCAAGATAGGTGAGCATCTCGCCCACCCGTACACTGCGGTACAATCCGCGCTCTTCCGGCAGGTAGCCGATGCGCTCCTTGTCGGATTCGATCATTCTCCGACCGGCAAAGTCGACGGTTCCCGAATCCGGCTGAATGATATTTATGATGATCTTGATGATGGTCGATTTGCCCGCGCCGTTTGGTCCGATCAGTCCGAAAATCTCTCCCGGTGACGCCTTGAGCGAAACGTTGTCGACTGCAACTATCTGATCGAATCGTTTGACTGCATGCTGTACCGAGACCATGGACCCTCCGAATAGAGCAGACCGTGAATACCGGCTTCTGTCAACAGCGGAGGCGCGTGCGGGTCTTGCGCCTTAACCGCCTCCGGATATAATGACCGCATGACGCTTCGTGAACTGGACAGCTACTTTCAATCGATGCTTGCAATCCGGCAGATGGCAAGCGCCGACAGTTCACTCAACGGCATTCAGGTGGGGAGAGCTGATCTGGAGGTACGCAAGGCAGCGTTCGCTGTCGACGCCTGCCTCGAAACGTTTCGGCGAACTGTGGAGGTTGATGCGCAGGTGCTTTTTGTGCACCATGGCATCTACTGGGGACGGGTCGAACCGGTAACCGGTATCAACTACGAACGGTTGAAGACGCTGCTCCTGAACGATGTTGCGCTCTACGCGGCGCACCTGCCGCTCGATATGCACGAAGAGTTTGGAAACAATGCGCGCATGGCGCGAAAGCTTGGGCTCGTCGATGTGGAACCGTTCGGCCTCTATCGCGGAGCGACGATCGGCTGTAAGGGGAGACTGCCCGCCGCCGGGACCATGGATAGTGTCGTGAAGACACTGTTTCACGATCCCTCGTCGTTGCTCGGCATGCTGCGGTTTGGACCGGAGGTGGTGAGCACTGTCGGCATTATCTCAGGTGGTGCGCCGCATGATGTCGATCAGGCAATTGCAGAGGGCCTTGACCTCTACATAACCGGCGAGTCGAGTCATACCGTATACCACCGATGCCTGGAGGCCGGAATAAACGTGATATTCGGCGGACACTACCAGACCGAAGTGTGGGGAGTTCAGGCGGTCGCGGAACAGCTATCCCGTGACACCGGACTTGAGACGACGTTCATCGACATACCAACCGGACTGTAAATGCGTACCTGCCCTGCGGGCGCCCGCGTTCGCACAGCTTCCCAGGGGGAATCTTGACAGTAAACACGCGGCGGAAGCTTATTCCGCTCTGTTTGACATTGATTGTCATCATCGCCGATCAGCTGCTCAAGGCCGTCATTGTGGCGACGATACCGGCGAACACCATCGGTGTCTCGCTGCTCGGCGGCTTTCTGCGTATCATCAACGTGCAGAACACCGGCATCGCGTTTTCCATTGGCCAGGGTGCACCGCAGGCGTTCAGAGGGCTGTTTTTCATAATCCTGCCGATTCTGGTGCTGTTGCTGCTCGGGTTCTACTACGTCCGCTCCGCCGATATTTCGCAATTGCAGCGCTGGGCAATTGCCGGCATCCTCGGCGGCGGTGCCGGCAATCTGATCGATCGGGTAGTGCGGCCGCACGGAGTAGTCGACTTTATCGATGTGAAGTTCTACGGCCTGTTCGGTCTCGACCGCTGGCCGACTTTCAATCTTGCCGATGCGACAGTCGTCGTATGCGGTATACTGCTTTTGGTTTCGGTGTTTTTCAATAAACGGGAAGGGGAGCGATGAACAAGAAGGCAAACACTATACTCTTTGTACTTGGTGCGACGGTTATCAACGTCCTCATCATGATGATCATTTTTGTCGTGCTGTTTGTGCTGTTCGGCAGGTTCGTGGCCGCGCATCTGTCGCCCCAGGCGGATCAGATCATCATGCTGGTGCTATTTATCGGGGCAATCGTACTGACCTACTTCATCTACCACAAGCTGATAAATCTGGTAACGCGGAAAATCGACATGGAGAAGTATTTCGATCCGATCTTCAAGCCGAGAAAGAAGTAGCCTGAATGGGCTGCGACCAGCGCGCAGCCTCAGTACCCGTCCGACATTGCGCGGTTCTGATCTTTCTTGTACAGCTCGTTGTAGACAAATCCGCGGTTCTTCAGCTTGTCCTTCACTTCCTGCGGGAACGGCATGTAGCGCCAGAACACGTCGCGCGCGTCCCGGTCCATTTTCTGCATGCCTTCGCTCTCTTTTGTGATCCACAGTACGTAATCGAGAATGAACGCTTCCCGGACATCGCCCTTCATCTTGCGTTCGGTAAACCACTGATAGTACCAGCCGGTCAGGCCCTCTTCCATCCAGTAGTGCTGCGCACGCTCCTTTGCAACCTGCCATCTCAGATCCCCGAGTGCCGCAATTACCGCGGTCTTCAGATCCTTCGGGTACATTGGGACAGCGAGGCGGCCGCGGCTGGTCGCGCGATTGAACCGCTCGAACGGCTCCCAGCAGATACCGAGCTCGCCGTAGCAGGGAATTAGCACGATGTTCGGCACTATCCGGTTTGTCTGCTGCTTGAACGTCCGCAGGAACAGGCCCGGGTCCAGGTACTCCACCTCAGCGAGGACGTTGATGATGTTCTCCCGCGTCCCGATGTCCATCAGGCTACTGCGTACGTACTGCTTCATGAAGAGCGGGAAGTGGTTACCCTGTCTGCCCACGCACAACTTAGCCATCTGGCGGATCGTGTTCATCTCGTCGACGATAACCTTGTTGTCCACTGCCGGCGCATCGGTCTCCTCGTCTTTCTGCTTCAGGTCCTCGAGCTGGCTGCGAACCTCTTCGAGTTCGGTGTAATTGCGCGAAAGATCACGGCTGATGTTGGACAGTCTGCGTAGCGATGTGCTGATCTCCGAGAAGCGTGACTTCTGCGCCTCGGTGTACGGTTCCTTCAGGCCCGGTGCAATATCGTCCCTGCTGTCGTGAACCGAGAGCTGGGTAACGTGGTCAAGCAGCGTCTGTTCGTGCGCGCTCATCTCCTGCACGAGATTTCGCACGACCGAAAGCTGGGCATCGAACTTTCCACGGGTCTTCTCCAGCTGGGCGCCCATCGACTGCCGGGAGTTCTTGCCGGCAGTCTTTGTCTCATCCTGAGCCGACATCCTGACTCTACCGTGCGCCACCTCTTTCAGCCATTCGTCCACGTAGAAGATCGGTTCATCGGTGTTGTTGTCGAAAATGATGCGGGAAACTATATCCCGCTGTTCGCCGGAGAGCATTGTTGGCAAAAGAACGCCGTAGCGGAGGAGCAGGGTCTTTGGGAGCGGCAAGCCTGAAGAGATCTTTCCGGAGATCTGACCTTCGAGATCCCACACGGCCGGGATAAGTTTGCCTCGGTTGAGCGATCGGTCCTGCGGGTCCTTCGCGTTCAGGAAGGCGCCGAGCAGAGCATGCACGCGTTTGGAGATATCTCCTTCGCCGCCGAGCACGCGCTTGTAGTAGTCTGCGTCATTGAAATATGGTTTTGCGGGACCTTCAAGTTTTTCGGGGCGACGAAAGGTTACTGTCGTCGCCGATACGGGGATCTCTTCCAGTTCCTCAACATCGGCAACGTCTTCGAACAGATCGGTGAAGTCAGGAACATCTTCTCCGGGAGTATCGTCCGTAACCGAATCACCAAGCAATTCGGCAAGGTCCGGATCAAGAGCTCCGTCATGCGTGCTGTTTGACTCTCTTCTTGTTTCACCGCTCATGATCAAGGGATTGGAGGTGGTGGGAATTGAACCCGCGACCTCGTGAATGCCATTCACGCGCTCTAGCCAACTGAGCTACACCCCCAGGAAAACGCCTCCGGCGACGCGCTGAAATGCGTGCCGGAAGCTAAAAAAGAGCATACGGGATGGCAGTTCGATTGTCAAGGCATGCACAAATTTGGTCAACGCTTGATCCGAAGCGTCGAACAGGCAATACTTGTTATGAGACGGATCGACACGCCGCGTTCGACCTCGTCGAGTTCCCCGCTCCCGGAGGTTGCCTCGATGACCATTTCCAGCACAGCATTTCGCAGCAATGAATCAATTCCTTCCCGCTACACCTGCACTGAACAGGACCTGTCTCCGGATCTGATATTCGAGGACGTTCCGGCGACCGCGAAGAGCCTTGCACTCATTGTCGAGGATCCGGATGCTCCTGCGGGAATGTGGGTCCACTGGGTGGTCTACAACATTCCTCCGACGCTGGACCGAATCGCCCAGGCAGTCTCCCGAACCGAGCGGCTCGCGAACGGCGCGATACAGGGCCAGGGAAGTAACGGCAGAATCGGATACGCAGGCCCCTGTCCGCCGTCAGGCACTCACCGCTACTACTTCAGGCTCTATGCCGTTGACGCAGTGCTGAGTCTTCGTCCGGGTGCGACGCGCGACACGTTGCTTTCCGCGATGCGGAATCACATCGTTGCCGAAGCCGTTCTCATGGGAACATATGCGAAGTGACCGCGTCTACCTCGGTAAGGTACCCCGTTCTGAGGCATGACTCGACGAGATCACGCGAAATGAACTCCTCGGACGTCCGATCCCGACCTTCACTGCTGCTGGTGATCAGTATCTGATATCCGTCGTGCGATTCTTTCAGAATGCGCATGAACGTCTGCATCCCATCGACGCTTTTTACCCTGAAGATCTTCGAACGTGATGTTGTCAACATTTACATCCTCCACTCTCAACATCGGCAGTTGGGCGGTTCGTGTTTACTGCTGTCGCCATGTGTTATAATTGGCAGCCCATGCAACATGTACGCGACGCCATCAAAGCGAACTTTGCAGAACTGTCGGCTGCTTTTGTCTTCCCATCCGAAGTCATTGCTGCATTCTGGTGCGAGGAATCACTGAGGATTGCGGGCGTACAGGCGGTGCGTGCAGACCGGTTTATCTCCTGGGACACGTTCAAGGAACGCGTATTCCGTTCGGAAGAGGTGAAACGTCCCGCAAACAGGCTGTACCGGTCGATATTTGTGTCTGCCTACCTGGAGGAGAACCGCAGGAGGCCGACGTTGCGAATCATCGTCAATTCGGCCTACGCCGACAACTCAGCAGCGTTTGAACGCTCGATCCGTTCCATGCTTCCGGGCCTCGAACCGCTCATGCGCTCGAGTGCCACGCTCGAGAAGACAGTCGGCCCGGATCTCTATCGCGACCTTCAGGCACTGCACTCCTCATATCGGGAGTTCCTCGCGCTTCACGATCTGTTTGAGCCTGGCTGGATCGAACCGGGAACGCCGCGAATCGATCGGAACTACCTGCTCTTCTTTCCCGAAGTACTTGAAGACTATCCGGAATACGCGGCAATTCTCTCATCCGAGAAGTCGGTCCAGGTAGTCGCGACCTCTGCGCGGGAACCGGAGTCGACGCTTCGGGAGTACAGCAACAGCACGCAGGAGATAGCCGATCTGATGGACGCACTCGAGCAGCTGCTTGATGCGGGCGTCGCTCCCTCCGACATCGCACTGACACTTCCGGCCATAGATGTGTATCGTCCCGCAGTTGAGCGACAGGCCATACTGAGGCAGATTCCGCTCTCGTTTCGAGCCGGAGCGCCGCTCACCGCATATGCTCCCGGGCGCTTCCTTGCCGGGCTTGCCGAGGTGGCCGACTCAGGCTACTCCCTGGAGAGTCTCACCGCATACTTTCTGAATCTGTCGGTTCCGTGGAAAGCGCTCGAGCAGAACCGGAATCTGGTTCGTTTCGGGATGAACTGGAATGTGGCTCCGAGTTTTACCGAGCGCGGACGTCCCCAGGACAACTGGGAAACGGCGTTCCGGCGCGCCCGGCGTGGAATTCGGGAGAGCGATGAGCAATCGGCTATTCTCGGAAAATCAGCGGCCGACCTGTCGACCCACTTCCGGTCGATCAGGAGCTCAATCGATGGCATCCGGTCCGCAACAAGTTTCCGCGGCCTGCGCGAAATGCTCTACGCGTTCTTCCGCCTTCACCTCGACACCGGTTCATGGTCGGATGAATTGCTGCCGGCCTTCCAGTCATGCATGGAAGTTCTCTCCGACCTTGTCGTCGCAGAGGCAGACTTTGACCTGAACCTTACTCTCAATCCCTACCGGGTCTGGGTATCGGCGCTGAACGAAAAGATCTATGTTCCGCGGGATGAGAATGTCGGGATCGGCGTCTACCCCTATCGAGTTGCCGCAGGTCTGCAACCGCGGTACCACTTTGTCGCAGGCACCTCACACGAGGCGACGCGCGTCATGATTGCACGCTATCCGTACCTGCGCGAAGATCAGAAGTCGGAACTCGGTGTTGCGGATCGCGATCTCTCGGCGTCGTTTTCAGCACTCCAGGCGCGCTCCGGCGTGAACGTGTTCGCCTCTTATTCCCGCGAAGTACCCGGAGCAGCACAAATTGCCGCCGGTTACTACGTCCGACAGCGACAGGTGCTGCAGGTTGAACGCGGAAGTCTCACCGAGGCCGCATGCTCCGCTGCAGGATGTGAGTCGGGTAGGCCCGCTGCTGTCTCGCGCCTTCGTATCGAGCAGGCGTACTGGCTGGCACGATCCGGCGCCCTCTTCCCCGACTCCCTCTACGCGGTACAGAAGCGCGGATTCGATTTCCAGTCTTCAACCGGACTCGGCCCGCGCGGTAATGATTTTACACGCCACCCGGTAGCCGATCCTGCGGTGCAGGAGATCCTCCTGCAGGCGCAGCTGGCGCCGGAAGCGCCCGCCTTCCTGAGGCTAAGTGCGGCACACCTTGAACGGTTCGTCGATTGCCCGTTTGCCTACCTTTTTGCGTACGGGCTGCGAGTGGAAGATGAGCCGTTTGGTCCCGATTATCTCGGATCGACATCCATTGGAAACATCTATCACCGAGTTCTCGAACGACTCTACCGAACAATTCAGATCGAGCACGGTTCGCTCAGTGCCGACGCTCTGTCCGACTACCTTGCCCTGCTCGATGGGGTGATCGATCGTGAGCTTGATGAAGGCGGTAACTCAACGCAGCTCAGTCCGGACGGCCAGGTGCCGGTTCCCGTCAGCATCCCGCTCCATCCGGCTCTCGTCGAAGTCGTGCGGCGGAAGGCCGGGAAACTCCTTGCGCGATTTCTGGAGTCAGATTGGGCCATGGCAGCCGGCCACCAGCTGGTGACAGCCGAAGACTGGTACAGTGCCGAGCTCGAGGAAGGGAAGGTCTATCTGTTCGGCCGCATAGACCGGATAACCCAGGACACGGCGAGCGGCAGGTATGCGCTTGTCGACTACAAGAAGAACCGGGTTCCCAGGAAGTCGGCGATACGCCACCTGCTCGAGGAGACGCTCGCCGCGGGGCAGCGGCAACACCTTGAGTCATCCGATGGGCGTTCGGACGGCGACGAATCCGGGGATACGGTGGCCGCCGTTGAACGGGGAGCCCTTCAGATACCAGTCTATGCAGCCCTCGCACGCGCGAAAGGACGGCCTCTTGAGCGCGCGGCCTTCTACTCCATAGAGACCGGAAGTTTTGCTCCCTTCTACGAGCCGGGAAATCCGAAGGCCATGGTCGACGAGGAGGAGCTTTCGCATCTTGTTGAGCATGTGCACAGGCTCGCTGCGGCGGTTGCCGGAAGAGTGAGGTCGGGCGACTATCGTATTGACGCCGACGATGCGGGGTGTGACAGCTGCTCGATCAGACAGATCTGTCGGGCGCGATACACGGTGAGGAACCCATGAGTGGAAATGGCGCCAGCTCGGACGTGCGACTAGATGCCGACCAGGAAGATGCGGTCAATGTCGATGTGAACGCCGTCGTGTCTGCGGGTGCAGGCTCAGGAAAGACCACCGTGCTCGCGGAACGATACCTCAGGCTCATCATGACCGGCAAGGCAGCCGTCGAGAACATTCTCACCCTTACGTTCACACGAAAGGCGGCAGCGGAGATGTACGAACGCATCTATCGCAGGCTGCTCGCGCACCAGGACGATCGGTTCGTTGCCGAGAATCTCCCGCGGTTCGAGCGCGCGCAGATCTCGACCCTCGATAGCTTCTGCGGTCAGATTGCGCGTGCCGACTCGGCGAGATTCGGCATACCGCCTGATTTTTCAACCGACGACGAAAAGGTTCGCGCACTCATCGAGCGGCTATCACAGCAGTTCCTGCTCGAACACCGGAATCATGAGGCACTTGTCGCTCTTGTCGATCAGAATGGCTTCGAACGCGTCTGGAGAGAGTGTTTCGTCTCGCTTGGAATCGACTACTTTCAGCTGACGCATCCCGCAGACTTTGTCGCGATGGCAGAAGTTCAGAGCCGCGCGCTCCACGGTTTTCTCATCGAGGAGTACCGGGCGGTAAGCGCGCAGGCGGCAACCGTCGCTCAGATCAATCCGGAAGCGGGAACCCGGGCTGCAGCACTCGTTCGGGCATACGAAAAGCTATCTGACTGGCCCGCGCGTGTCGCATCCGGCCTTCTCTCTGAGGTGCGAACCGAAGTGCATGAGTTCGCAAAGCTGCCGCTCCCCGGTGCGGTGTCCCGGCCCGACATGGTCATGACGAAGGAGGTGATTCAGGAGATCAGGCCTCATGCCGAGCGTGCCGAGCTCATCGTCGACACACTCGGGCTCTCAGGGCTGACCCGATCGCTTTTCGAGCTGCTGGGAGAGTTCGAGCTCAGGGTGGTTGCGGCAAAGCGGCGCGAGGGACTCCTATCCTTTCACGACGTGGTTCAGATGGCGGTCGCGGTGCTCAGGGACAATCTCGAGATCAGGCAATATTATCAGCGCCGCTTCACTCATATCATGATCGACGAGTTTCAGGACAACAACGCGGTACAGCGTGATCTCCTGTTTCTGCTTGCCGAACGCCCGGGTCGCGACGGGAAGCAGGATGTTCCCGGTGCAGCTGATCTTGATCCGGGAAAACTCTTCTTCGTGGGTGATGAGAAACAGTCGATCTACCTGTTCCGCGGTGCAGATGTCAGCGTATTCAAGGAACTTTCGCGTACCATGTCGCAAACGGGCGGCAGATCGCTCGTTCTCAGTACGAACTATCGCAGCCGGGCGGCGCTCATTCGTTTCTTTAACGCGTTTTTTCCGACGCTGATGCCGCAGTCGGAACTGCCGTTCGAAGCAGAGTTTCAGCCGCTTGGGGAGAGTCGACCGACCGTCGGAAAATCATCCGCGGATGTGCGCCTCCTGTACAAGCCGTTTCTCGATGAGGATGAGCAGTCCGACAGATCGGAATATCTCCACGGCGATGACGCCGAAGCGTTCAGGATCGCCGAGCTCATCCGGAACGCTGTCGACGGGCTCGAACCGATCCCCGTGGGCGACGGCGAAGCAGTGCGGCCTGCTACCTTCGACGACTTCGCAATTCTTCTTCGGTCGGGCAGCAACCAGATTCGCTATGAGCGGATGTTGAGGCTGTTCAGCATCCCCTACAGTTCGGGCTCGATCCGCAGCCTCTTCCTCGAAGCTCCGGTAAACGATCTCTACGTTGCACTGCAGCTTCTGATTCATCCGCACGACCGCATGGCATACGCAGCGTTCCTGCGCGGACCGTTCTGCAAGCTCTCCGACCCGGGCGTCGTTCGCGTGCTGGCCACAAACAGGCGACCTTTCGAGCCGTGCGAACTGGAGGATGCTGATTCCGGCCGCTACGAGCGAGCCGCCGAAATGTATGCGAGCATAAGTGACCGCGTCGATCGCGTACCGGTTGCGGATCTCATTCGCCTTCTGTGGTTTGACTACGGCTATCGATTTACGCTGTTGCGCGATCCTGAGTACGCGACTTATCTCGAGTACTTCGACTACCTCGTGGCACTTGCCGAATCGACGGCGCCGGTCTCTCTCGCCCAGTTTCTCGATACCGTGCGTCCTCACCTCGGGAAGTATGAACGCCTCTCAGAGCTCACCGTGTTGCCCGAGGAGACTCGCGGCGTACAGATCATGACCATTCACAAGGCAAAGGGGCTCGAGTTTCCGGTGGTTATCCTCGCGAATTCCGGAAACACGGGACTTCACGCCGGGGCGGGCACCGTACCCTACTACATTCATCCCGAATACGGCCTCACCTTCAATCTCATACCGGCCCACGCGGATCCCTCGTCGCGGGAGCGGCGCAACTACTTCTATGAGCTTGGTCGCGACGAGCGAAATGCACGTGAGCAGGCGGAGCAGAAGCGGCTTCTCTACGTCGGTCTCACCCGCGCCCGCGACCATCTGATCATATCGGGTGTCCATAACAAGCAGAACCGGAACGGGCAGGATGCACTTCTGAACATGGTCCTGCCTGCGCTCGATCAGGGGGCACGGAACGGCAGCGGCTATCTGTTCGAGGAGCGGAGAATCGAGGATGTCCCCCGTCAGATCGTGCTGCGCAGGCACAGTGCTTCGGTCGATCTGAGCCGAACCGCTCAACTGTACGCGGACTCACCGGTAGTCGATCGCTCCTTCCCGCGTACGCGGGCGACGGCGACGGAACTCAACAGCGAGCATCGGTTCGAGGAGTCCGCGGGAGAGGAGCTGCCGCGAATTCGCTCCGATGCGCTGCTCGAGCGTCTTGGAGTCGAAAATCAGTTTGGCAGCCTCTGTCATCTCATCCTTCAGCGACGGCTCGCCGGTGAGGTCCACTCGTCGGACCAGATCGGCCCTCGCTATTTTCGTGAAATCGGTCTGGACGCGACAGCAGTATCTCTCTCCGCTGCGGAGCGGGACGGCTTGCTCGCCGACGCGTGGCTCCTGACCGAGCAGTTCTTCACTTCGGAGACGGCACGGTACCTCGGCGATGCGACTGCGGTTGAGACCGAGGTTCCCTTCGTCCTGCGCAGGCAGATCGACGGCAGCGAGGTTGTGGTTCGAGGACAGATTGATCTGCTCGTGCGAAGATCGACGGAAATTCTCGTGATCGACTTCAAGACGGATAAGGTCATTCGCGCCGGAGAGTACGACGTTCAGCTTGAACTGTACCGCCTTGCGGCGAGCGATCTGATTGCCGGAGTGGGGAGTCAAGCGTCTCCTGTGCGAAGCCTGCTCTTCTATCTGCGTAGCGGAGCGGCTCGCGAATCGTTCTGAACCTGTCTGACAGCTGAAACCTTTCATTGCGGATTCGCTATTTTACGGGTACAATATTACATATCCGCTATATACCAGCAAATCTTTGCATCGACGCTGAAGCTCCATTGCCTGAAACACGTGTGCAGGGGAGGCTATCATGCTGAGAAGAAACCGAAACGGCAGCTTGCTCCTGGGGCGGCTCTTTTTTGCCGCCGCGCTCGTTCTGTCCGTTTGGCCCGTCGTCGCTCAGGAAGACCTCAAGAACTACGTCCCGCTAATTCGAACGAACTTTCATCAGGAGACGCGGGCAACCTTCGAGGCGCTTGCCACGCATTTCGCGGAGGGTGGGCATAAGCAATTAGCTGATTTCTTTGCCGCGTATGCGAAAGCGGGAGGTTTTGGAACCGGCTGGGTGTACGTCGCTGAGGACGGCGAGAATTTCATCATCACCAACCGCCATGTGGTGTCCGAATCAGCGTCCGTGGATATCAGCTTCGAGCAGGCTGACGGCAGCTACAAGACTTATTCAAATGCACCTATTGTCTATGTCGATGATTCAGCCGATCTCGCGATAGTCCAGTTCCCCGGCGGCGCCCGTGTATTCAAGCGCGGATTTCCGATCGACACAACATTGAGGCATGATGGCACAGAGCTCTTCTCTGCGGGGTTCCCGGCATTCGGCGGGGAGCCATTGTGGCAGTTTTCAACCGGAATTGTAACGAACTCGCGTGCTCGTCCCGCCGGATTTGCCGGATATGACTATCTCATTCAACACTCCTCGCAGATCGACAAGGGCAACAGCGGCGGGCCGCTCATGGTCCGTGACAGTCGGAGTGCGACAGGATTCGCTGTGATCGGCGTGAACACCTGGAAGGCGACGCAGCGCGAGAACACCAACTTTTCGATTCCGGCACTGGTCCTCATGGGAACCATCGACCGCGCCCGGAAGGCGATGTCGGTACGCAACAGCGTTGCATCGATGGGCGGGAAGCTCGAAGAGGACTGCCGCGTTCTCGCATCGGAACTGCAAAGTCCAAACCCGGATCTGGAGACGATTCATCAGTACATATCGTACGCGCTGGTAGGAAGACGCGGCTGGGAAGCGTTTCAAACCATTCTTGCGACGGTGAAAGACCAGACATCATGGGAAGAATCGTTCTTCCAGGATCCAATCGAAACCATGCGCACCAGTCTCTACTATCTGTTCTGGCTCACGCTCGGGAAGCGGGAGGGAGGCGGATCAGTTGAGTTTTCGGGAATAAGCGCGGCGGACAGGAGCAGGATAGGTACAGCTACCGGCATTCGCACCGGGTTCCGGGTAGGCGCATCCACGACGGAGATCAGCTGGACCTGGGAGTATGGCAGGTGGCGGGTTCTTGATTTCGAAGTGCCTCCGGTCGAAATAGCTCCGCCGAGTACACCTTCAAAGGAAGTGCGCGGTTCCTTGAGTCCATTTTCTCTCATACTTCTCGGAGGCCACGTTACCGCCGGCACAAGCAACGGATACGGGAACATCTACAGTCAGCAATGGTTCCCGTCGGCAGGTGCGGGGAGCGCGGACAAAGGGGTCTTCGGATGGTCGGTCGGAATATCGGCCGAGGCGAACCTCGTGCGGGATGTCGTGTGGCTTGAGACTCAGCTGAACCTGGTGAACAAGGGCCGCTACTATGAGTGGAACTATCCGGCGGACACGGTTGCAACGAACAATGTCTGGGTCCAGGAGCAGATACTCTACCTTCAGGTGCCGGCAATGGCCAAAGTCATGCTCGTAATCGACGACGGGCTCAGCATGACGATTGCAGGCGGTCCTGCTTTGAACATCGCTGTTGCGCCGGGTGGTGTTTACTGGGACTACAACAATAAGCAGTACGCGCTGCCGTCGACCTGGTACAGCGGGAGCTACCTGAAACCGGTTGCACTCTCGGTGGTCGGGGAGGCTGCAGTCTATTTTGGGCTCGGAGGCTCGAAGCTCGGCATCTTTGGCAAGGTGGATTACGATCTGACAGCAGATTTCGATTACGGCGGGCCCGACAGCTCGAACTTTGCGACGTTCACCGGAGGTTTGCGACTGGTGTTCCCGCTGTACGCACGGGTCAGCCGGCAGTAGCGGATCGGGCAGCGCAGCGCGGGTGCTTACCAGCGCAGGAGATTGCCACCGTAGGTCAGGCCCGATCCAAAACCGACGAGCAGCAGGAGGTGACCGCGTTTCAGGAGGCCTTTCTGCTGCATCTCGTCCAGTGCAATCGGAATTGATGCTGCCGAGGTATTCGCGAACTCCTCAATGTTCATGAAGAACTTTTCGAGCGGCCATCCCGCGCGTTTGCACGCGGCATCGATGATGCGTACGTTTGCCTGGTGCGGAACCACCCAGTCAACATCGTCCATTGTCAATCCGTTTCGGTCGAGCAGGAGCTGGATAGTGTCGATGAGCACCTGAACGGCAAAGACGTACACCTTTCTCCCATCCATTGAAAGAAAGAGATCCTTCCGTGCTGTATGCCCCGGATCGTAGGGATTCCGCGTCCCGCCTGCGCAGCGGTACAGGCTCTCAGCGCCCGAACCCTGGGATCGAAGGTAGGAATCGATCATGCCGCTTCCGCCGCTGGCCGGAACGGCATTCTCGTCCCGGGATACAACGACTGCGCCGGCACCGTCACCGAACAGTACGCAGCTGTTGCGGTCCTCCCAGTTGACGATTTTGCTGTAGATCTCGCTCCCGATAACAAGCACGTTTTTCGCCGAATCTGAACGGATGAATGCCCTCGCAGTTGCGAGCGCATAGATGAAGCCGGTGCATGCAGCAACCACATCCATTGCTCCCGCCTGCATGCAACCGAGCTTGTCCTGTACCACAGAGGCTGTGGACGGCAATCCGGGAAAGTCGGGAGTCGAGGTGGCGAGCAGGATGAGATCGATCTGCGGCGCATCGATTCCGGCGCCGACCAATGCGCGACGGGAGGCTTCGACCGCCAGATCGCTTGCGGCCTGATTATCATCGGCTATGTGGCGGTACTTGATACCGGTGTGGGAGAAGATCCATTCGTCCGACGTATCCACGATCTGTGTGAGCTCTTCGTTTGACATCCGCCGCGAAGGCACAAATGATCCCACAGATCGAATTACTGCTTCCAATAGCCACTCCTGCGCGTAGTTGCGCAATGATAGAGAACCGGTTTTACTCGGTCAAGGCCGATAATTCCGCTCTGCTATCGGATCTCGTCGGGAAAATCCGGTTGAGCATCGGTGATGGCCGGAACATCCCCCTGATCAAGCCGACGTATGTATGGTGGAGCTGCGTGCATGGCGCACCAGGCGAGACCGTCGATCACCCTGAGATCGGTGAGACCCCGATCGGCAATTCGCCGATCGATTTCCTCAGCGGTGAGTGTAGTTGGGTCGGAACTCATCGAACACGTGCTGAACGACCAGAGAGTTGCATACATCTGGACGAATGCGTGCGCGGTGCTCACGAGCCGGAACTCCTTCTGCAGCGTTTTGCGGATACGAGCGAACGTCGCCGGTCGCGTCACCGCACTTTCGCTATGCATGGTGAACAGTCCCCGTTCATCCCGCAGACTCGCCCGCACTAGAGCGAAGAACTCCCTGGTATAAAGAAAACGCGATGGGCCCGAAGGATCGGTCATGTCCATGATCACCACATCGTACCGGGCCGGATGAGCCGCTACGAACTCCCGACCGTCGGCTACGCTGATGGTCACCCGCGGGTCATCGAAGGCACCACCGCCCAATGCAGGCAGATACTTCCGGGAAAACTCGATCACTTCACCGTCGAGCTCGGCGATGTCGATCTGTGAAACGCTGCGGTGACGGATCACTTCACGCAGGATTCCTCCATCGCCGCCGCCGATGACCAGCACCCGCTCCGGCTTCTCGTGGGTCAGAAGCGGGATGTGAACCATCGGCTCGTGGTACTGCCAGTCGTTCTTTTCGGCAACCTGGGTAATATCGTCGAGCAGCAGGACGTTACCGAGCTCTTCGGTCTCGACAAGTTCCAGCTTCTGGAACTTCGTTCTTCCCCGGTGCAGCGTACGGTTCACCGTGTAGAAGAAGCCGCTTTCACGATTGAGCCATTCGGTGAGGATTCGCTTTTCACTGCCCATGACACTCCGCCGGCCGCGGGTCTAGAAATTGTGGCACTCGAAGATCTCCTGCATCTCTTTCTTCAGCACGTCCTTTATCCGTTGCCGCTCCTTCTTCTGGAGCTTCTCGGCCTCCGGCCCGAACAGATACTCGGACAGTTTGAAGTCCTTCTTGCGCATCTTCGTATGGAATATGTTGTCGGATATAATATTGATGTCGTACGCAATATACTTCGCGAGTACATCGTCGGAAATGAAATCCTGAATCGACGCGATGTCGTGGTCAATGTAGTGCTTGAACCCTTTCGAATCGCGCGTAAAACCGCGTACCCGGTAGTCCATGAGCACCACATCCGAATCGAAACTGTCGATGAGATGGTGCAGCGCCCGCAGCGGAGAAATCGTCCCGCAGGTCGATACATCGATATCTACACGGAAGGTCGCAATACCGGTGCTCGGATCAAGTTCAGGGTAGGTGTGCGCCGTGATGTGGCTCTTGTCCAGATGGCCGACCAGGGCTTCATGAAGCACTCCGTCGGCCGTCGGTTCATTCACTTCGCCCTCGGCAATCAATGCGGTAACGCTGGCACCACGCGGTTCGTAGTCCTGTGTCGAGATGTGAAGCAGCTTCGCATCGACAATGTCGGTTACCGTCTCGATAATGTTCTGCAGAACCTCGGAATTATATTCTTCATCAACATATTCAAGATATTCGATTTGCGATTCTTTCGACCTCGCATAGCAAATGTCGTAGATGTTGAAGCTGAGCGACTTCGTGAGATTGTTGAAACCTTCGAGTCGAATTTTCTGACCTTTGACGCGCTTGAGCAATTCGGACATTCTCCGTTCGGTTATTTCGGGGTATAGCAGTTGCTGTGTGTGCGCATTATACGGCGAAACGGAGAAAAGGTCAAAACCTCACTCTCGGGCAATCGCCGCTCAATGAGCGGCGATGTGAACTGCAACCAGCTTCATCTGCTGGAACAGTTGAACAGCCTTTGTGGCGACACCCGCATCCGCAATTACCGAGGTTCCCCAGCCGACCAGAAAACCTGCCACGAGTGCAGTCATGATGAGCGTTTGCCGGGGCGCCTTGCCGGTTGCAGAAAAGAGCTGTTTCAGCACGTACAGCAACGCTCCGCCGGCCATGCCGAGGACTGCAACCGACAGATACGTTGAGGACCAGAGGCTGCCGAGGACAGTCCCAACGAAAGTCGGACCGCCGCCGATGAGTGCCAGAAGCGCGAGCCGTCCCCAGGAGACCGTGCTCCCTCGCTGCACCATCGGCCCGACGATGCCGAAACCTTCGGTTGCGTTGTGCAGGCCGAATCCTATAATGAGCGTCAGCGTGAAACCTGACATTCCCTGAGCATAGCTCTGGCCGATGGCGAGACCTTCGCTCAGGTTATGCAGCCCGATCCCTGCCGCTATGGTAAAGGAGAGCCGTTCCGGCGATAGCTCACCTTTTCCACGGATTACTCGCTGCTCGAATGCAATGAGACCGACGAAACCAGCCAGCAGGCCGATGGCGAGCAGCAATGTCAGTACCGCGCCCGTAGCTCCCCCTCCGGCAAGTCGAAGCTGGTCGGCAGTTTCGCCTGTCGCGTCGCCGAGGATCTCGACGAGCAGGAACACGAGAATGCCTGCAGCGAACATCGTAAGACTGCTTCGCATGGTTGCATTGAAAGACTTCAGTCGCGCAATCGGCAGACCGAGGACGATTGTAGCTCCTGCAAAAAAACCGAGCAGGATGAGTGTACCTGTTTGCATGATGCCTCCCGGGTATAAGGGCTCAGAATGGACCCCACCATTCTGCGATCGAGTATATATGAGTAAATTAGTCATATTTAGTCAAGTGTGCTGAAACACAGGGTTTCCACGCAGCGCGCTACGCACAGCGCGTCTGCGCGCTACTGTACGGCGCGTCTGCGCGCTACTGTACGTCCACGATGCGTGCCACGTCCAGTGATCCGGGGAAACCTGGTCCGGCGCCCTGACTCCGAATGGAGCCTTCAACAGTCAGAATGCGGCCCTGATATCGCGACCTTATCTCCGGCGCGAGAGCCCCGGTGATCTTCAGCTCTCCATACTCCGGCGTCTCTATTGCGAGATAGGTGAAGGGTTCACTGCCTTTCACTGCTACGCGGCCGGTGAAGGTCGCGCTGCAGCCGGCGAGCAGCCCTGAGAGGAAGAACGCGCCGATCAGTGCGGTGCAGGTCAGTTTCATTCAGGTACCTCACTTGACCACGATGGTGACGGAGTTGTTGTCGCCGACGGTGAAGTATTTCGTAAATGTTGTCGGGCCGGAGACCGGGCCCAGCTCGACGTACTGGTTGGAATAGGCACCCTGGGAGCCCGAAGGTGGCTGGATCATCGTACTCGTCGCAGGATAGATGTAGGGCCCGTTGTTGCTGCCCCAGCTGTAATTGAACATGTTGATGGAACCCAGGTTGTACGCTTCATTGCTGTAGACTCCGTAGCTCGAGGTGAAGGGCGGAGTGCCAGAGGCGCTATACTGATAGAATGCCGGAGCGGTCGAAGTTGAGAGCAGGACCGATGCGGCCCATCGGGTGAGCAGGGTCGCAAAACTCACTGACTGACCGCTTGCAGCGAGTACTCCCTGCGTTACCGCCCGCGCATCGGTGTACGAATTGTACATCATGTCATGCAGCAGCGTTGCGCCCCCATAATTCCGTTCCAGATATGCGCCGAACGAGTAGGCGACCGCATAGCTTCCGAGCGTGTCCACCGCACCCCAGTTGCTGAGCGAGATGTCGTCGAACGCGTCGAAGGCCGGAAGGCGGCCGTTGGTGTTGCCGCTGGAGCCCGCGTCGTAGGTCGTGCCGGCGACCCCGCGCGGGGTCGCTTCTGCGGCGGTTCCGATCTTGTCCGCCAGGATGTCCTCGGTCATCATTGACATCATCTCGTTGATCCAGGTATCGGTACCGAGGCCTCCGGCACGGAGCACTGTCTTCTGATAGAAGTGGATCATGTGCTGGAACTCATGCGCGAGCGTTGAAAAGATGAGCATTTCGCCACCGGATAGGGTCTGCGAATAGGCGTAGGAGTTCATATAGAACATGATCATCTGATTCGAAAAGTCGGTCGGAGTCCCGGTTCCTGCCGTCCGGGTGTAGTTGTCACGTGCATAGAAGAATCCCACCACGAAACTTCCCGAGGAGCCGCC
>DATKUC010000214.1:0-7564 GCA_035530835.1 Spirochaetia bacterium | reverse complement strand
GTAAATACACTATCCACTGTTCAGTCCTTATCGTTTCAGGTTATTCGCGATTCCCAGCATGGTATCCGAGGTCTGAATCGCCTTGGAGTTGGTTTCATACGCACGTTGCGCAACTATCATATCCACCATCTCCTGCACAATCTGCACGTTCGACATTTCGAGGAACTTATGAAGCACCTGCCCCATACCATTGAATCCTGGCTGGCCGCCGATCGGATCACCGGATGCGGCAGTGACCTTCAGCAGGTTCTGTCCGACAGCCTGGAGTCCTGCTGGATTTACGAAACGATACAGTTCGACCTGGCCCACGTTTACCGGATCCTGCTGTCCGGGAATCTTCACGGTGACCCTGCCATCCTGAGAGATCGCAACGGTATCCCGGATGAAGCCCTTTGGCATGATGATTTCGGGAACAAGTTTGTACCCGTCTGCGGTCACAAACTGCCCATTTGAGTCGATCTTGAACGATCCGTCGCGGGTATAGGCGTAAGAACCGTCATAAGTGAGTACCCGGAAGTATCCCTCGCCTTCGATTGCCATGTCAGACACGTTGTCGGTCTGCTGGAGCGCTCCCTGGGTGTTGATCTTCTGCGTTGCAGATACTCGTACGCCGTGTCCCACCTGCACACCGACCGGCACAAGGGTAAGCTCAGTGGCGGGCGTGCCTGCGGTCTTCACGGTCTGGTACAGAAGGTCCTCAAAGTCGGGGCGGTTCTTCTTGAATCCCGTGGTATTCACGTTGGCGAGATTGTTCGCGATTGTATCGATGTTGAACTGCTGCCCGATCATTCCCGACGCAGCGGTCCACAGTGCTCGCATCATCAGTTATGCTCCTTATACCTTGATCACGGAGTTCAGAAGCAGCCCGGTGGAGGCATCCTCGGCCTGGATTACCTTCTGATTTGCTTCATAGGCGCGGTTCACCTCGATCATATCGACCATCGCGGTGACCGGATTCACGTTCGACCCTTCGAGGAACCCCTGATGGACAGTGGGCCTTTCGGCCCGCGCAGCGATGTTCGCCTGACCACTCTGCCGGGTGTCGACATACATGTTGTTGCCCACTTTCTTCAGGTAGCGCGGGAACTGAACGTTGACCAGTTTCAGGCGATCGATCTCAACCGTCTTGTCCCACTGGTTCTCCTGATTGGAAACAAGACGCTTCGGATCCGGCTGAAACCGTTCGTTTACAAATACCTTGCCGTCCTGATCGACGACGAAGTTGTTGAGCTTGATATGGATGGGACCCTTTTCGCCGAGAACCGGATAGCCGTCCTTGCTTACCAGCAACCCCTCCGGCCCGAGGACAAAACCACCATCGCGTGTCAATCGGTTCCCGTAGGGAGTCTGCACGACAAAGAACCCCTTCCCCTGCAATGCGAGATCGAACGGGTTCTGGGTCTGCTTCAGCGCGCCCTGAGCGAAGTCAGTATAGAGCTCATTGAGCTCGACACCGGTACCGAGTTTTCCAATGACCGGTGCCACGTCGAATGAACCCAAGCGCGGAGGCGTTCCACTGAGCGGAATAGTACGCACGCCATTGTCGTTCATTCTCCGCAGAAGCATTTCCGGGTACGCCTTTTCGACGGCAATGTCGTTCTTGTAGCCGGTCGTGTCTACGTTCGCGATATTGTTCGCGAGCGCGTCCATACGGTACATTTGGGCGACCATTCCGCTTGCGCCTGTGTACAAACCACGGATCAATTTGCGCCTCCTGCGTTGATTATCGGTCGGGTGAGCCATAGAATGAAGGCGTTGGAATGAGATTCCGGGTTTCCTGTACTGCTTGATTATTTTCCGTATTGCGGGTATTTTGTTGCGCAGTTCAAGCCAAAATAGCTCAGCGGTAGAGCAGCTCACTCGTAATGAGCAGGTCCTGGGTTCAATTCCCAGTTTTGGCTCTTTTGCAGCCTATATTACTGTTTGCGGCGCGCGTTTACAAAGCGCGCAAGCTCATTGATATTCTGCACAACTATCTTGTTCGGCAGAACATCCAGGCGGTGCTGGGTAACGAAGTGGCTCAGCACCTCTTTCGCTTTTTCCGACGATACTCCCGCCCAGTGCGCGACGTCGTCCATCGTCACATCAAATTCCCGTTCGTCACCTGCCGAGGTTTGCTGCGTTTGCCCCTCATTCAGCATAAGGAAGACGTCAGCAATCTTTGCCTGAAGATCGTCGAGCGTCAGAATCATGAGACGCCGACGCTGATCGTAGATGCGTTTGGTGAACAGCCGGAGAAGCTTCAGCGCGATTTGGGGATTCCCCTTCATGAGGATTTCGAAGTTGGCCCGGTTGAACTCAAGCGCTTTCACCTGGTCCTGGGCGATGGCGGAAGCTGAACGGGGAGCCTCTTCCAGAATAGCCATCTCCCCGAACACTTCTCCCGGATAGAGGATGTCGATGGTCTTTTCGATCTCACCCATTATCTTGGTGATCTGAACGCGTCCGCTCTGTATGAGATAGAAGTTTTCACCCGGCTCATATTCGCTGAAGATGATGTCGCCCTTCGGAAAGTTCACCGCGAAGCGTTCGAATGCAGCAAGGTTCAGGTCCATATCATCCGGCCTCCAGCAACCTGATTGCCTGCTTCACCTTTCGCTCGGTCCCCTCATCGACTGCAGGCAGCGAAAGGATCTTCTTGTAAAAGCTCGCCGCGCGATTGCGATCGCCAAGGTCCTGATAGCAGCGACCAATGTAGTAGAGCGCATCATTGAGTTCTGGAATCTTGGGGTACTTCTGGATAAGTCCCGTGAAATGCCGAATTGCCGGCTCCAATTGCTTCATCGAAAACAGACAACGTCCGATTTCGTACATAGCTTTCAATGAATACTCGTTATCGGTGGATTGTTCGGCGATTTTTTTGAACTCGCGCAGCGCATCAGAGTACTTTTGTTGACTGAAAATGCTTACCGCGTTGTAATACACCTGACCCATATCCGTGAGGCCGCCTGCACCATCCGCATTTAAGCTGCTGCGTGAAGCTGTTGTTGAGGTTGAAGCGGCGGTCTGAATGCTCGGCCCTTTCCCGATTCCGTACTTCTGAGCATAGTCTTCAGCTTGGGAGAGCTGCCGCTTCGCGTCAGCGACCAGCTTTCCATTCGGATAGTGGTGTATGTAACGTCGCAACACGTAGATCGCCTGGTTGTACTGCTTCTTCTTCAGATAGTATTCGCCGATACGAAAAAGGCCGACTTCCGAATCACCCTGTTCATCGGAATCCAGCAAATTGCGAACTTTAACGTGAATTCTCCTGAGTTGATTGGAAAACACCTTCAGCATCTTCATGATGATGCGAGTGTTGGTGCTGACGAGCTGCTCGAACTCAGGAACGGAAAACATGACGCATTCAGAGTCTGCAAGGACGACGGCGTCCTCTTCTCGAGGATACTTTCCCAGGGCGGATTTCACTCCAAAGAACTCGCCGGTCTGAATGTACTCGTGTACTTCCTGGCCTGTTTCAATATCGTTGGAGCTCAGACTGACTCTGCCGGACTTGAGGATAAAGATCCTATCGCTGACATCTCCACGGAAGTAGATGACAGAGTTCGACTTGTAGTTCATCGCCTTCGGCACAGACAGTACTCCTAACCCTAGACTTTAAACACGAAAGGGGATAAAATCAAGCTTCTTTTCAAATCGCAATTGTGCCGTAAGAGTCTGCTATCCCCATACATTATATCGGAGTGTGCGAACAAAAACACAGGTATTTCTCGTGAACCGCATCCGGCGGGCCGTTTTCGTTCACCTGCCGGATGTGATATTCTTGTTTCAGAATGGTTGACCTGCACACTCACTCGACCTCGTCGGACGGCACAATGTCGCCTGAACAGCTCGTGGAACACGCGAGCGCTCTGGGTATGAGAGCTATCGCACTTACCGATCATGACACCGTCGAAGGGGTAGAAGCCGCGCAGCAGGCGGCCACCCGGTGCGGGATAACGATTATCCCGGGGATAGAGATCGAGGTGAATGTGCCTGAAGAGGATGATGTGCCGGGTATCTGTCACATTCTCGGACTGGGACTGAGAAGCTGGAAAGGCACCATAGAAGCACATCTTGCATCGATTCTGGACAACCGGGACAGGCGGAATCGCTCAATCATCAGCAGGATGAAGCTTGCCGGCGTGAAGATAGAGTACGATGATGTGAAAGCCTATGCGGGTGACGGCGTTGTAGGCAGGCCGCATATCGCCCGCTTCATGGTCGAACAGCAGCTCGCGCACAATGAGCTCCACGCGTTCAAAGAGTACCTTGGGGAGTTCGGCACATACTTCGTACCACGCGACCTGCCGAGCCTCGAAGATGGTATCCGAATGATCCACGAGGCCGGTGGACTCGCTGTTCTCGCCCATCCGTATACGCTTTTTGTCTCCTGGACAGGACTGGCCGACCGGCTCATTCACTGGCAGCGCCTCGGTCTTGACGGAGTTGAAGCATACCATTCGAACATACGGTACAATCAGGCAAAGAGAATTGCTGAACTTGCGCAATCGCTGGGACTGATCGTCAGCGCAGGTTCTGATTTTCATGGATTGCAGCGACATGATCGGAAGCTCGGAAGGACGTCGGACGGAAGAAAAATCGACGACTCGTTTGCGCTCCCCTTTATCGAGCACATGAGCAGCAAATGATCGAACGCATCGGTGAATGGGTACAGACACGCCTCCACGACATGATGTACGGATTCGGTTTCTTCTTCCTCGTTCTGAGGGAGACCCTCACGTTTGTGCGCAACAGGCAGGTCGGCCGCCGGGTCATGAGTCTCCAGATTCTATTCACCGGTATCGAGGCGGTGGGCGTCATTGCCGTAATGTCACTCGCGCTCGGCGCAGTCATCATCATCCAGGGCCTTTCGCTGCTGCCCCAGTTAGGACAGAGCAGCCTCATCTACATGCTCCTCATCATCGTGATAACCCGCGAGCTAGGACCGCTGCTCACGGCATTTGTGGTTGCCGCCCGCTCGGGAACCGCAATAGCCACTGAACTCGGGAACATGGTAATCAACCACGAAGTCGAGGCGTATCTCGCGGCGGGCATCAACCCGCTTTCGTATCTGGTTGTGCCCAGGATTATCGGTGTTACCGTATCGACCTTTGTGCTGAATCTTTATTTCAACATTTTCGGATTGCTCGGTTCTTTTCTGGTGACTCAGTTTTCCCGCCCGGTCAGCTTCTCCGAGTATTTCAACGGTGTGCTTGCGGCACTCTCGTTTACCGATGTTGGAACATCTCTCGTGAAGAGCCTGGTGTTCGGAGCAATCATATCGGTCGTTGCTACATACTACGGGTTCAAAGTTGAGCGCGCGCCAACTGAGGTTCCGCAGATGGCTATCCATGCCGTCGGCCGCGGAGTTGTGCTCTGCATTGTCGCAGACGCGGTAATCACGATTCTGTATTACGTGAGGTAGATATGGCTTCTCCGGTACAGTTGACCGATGTCTCCGTTGTCTACGAGAAGTTTCCCGTGCTCGACAGCATCAGCCTGTGGCTACCTCCGGGTAGAACGACAGTCGTGATCGGTCCTTCAGGTTGCGGCAAGAGCACACTGCTGAAGACGGCCGCCGGTCTGGTAGTCCCAAATTCCGGCAAAGTTGAATTGCTCGGTTCCGACCTTGCACGGATCAGTGAACGGGACCTGCGGGAACTTCGGACACGCAGCGGATTCGTCTTTCAGGACGGCGCACTCTGGCAGAATATGAATGCGTGGCAGAATCTCGCGCTTCCGCTTGAATATCACAATCCGGAAATGACCGGGAAGGAAGTGGCGCAGAGAATCAGGAGCGTGCTGGCCGATCTCGGATATACGAGCGACACCCAGTTGCGTCCTGCCCAACTTTCGGCAGGAGAGCAGAAGATCATATCATTTGCCCGGGCGCTTGTTGCGGATCCCGAGATTATCTTTGTCGATGAACCGACGACTTCGGTGGACGGCGAAACGTCCGAACGGATGATCAGAAAGCTCAAATCGATGAAAGAACGGGGAAAGACCGTGATCGTGGTGACGCATGATCCGGAGATGGCGTCTCAGCTCGCTGAATATATCGTCGTATTGAAGAAAGGAAAGCTTCTCGCGGCCGGCCCGGTGGTCGACGTGATACGCTCGGCGGACAGTGAGACACGGAGTATACTATCCGATGTCCTTGCGGAGGCTGCGACATATGACACCGACATACTTTCCCTCCTCGGCGGAGAGAGCGATCCGTTTCCCGGCGAATAGCCGCGAAGCAAAATAAAGGTTGGGTGAAACATGAGGTTTCGCATACGTTTCGCTAATCAGCTCGTAGGGATTTTCGTCCTGGTCGCTTTTGCATTTCTCCTGTTCATTCTGGCCTCGATGGGGATCAACCAGCACTGGTTCGAAAAGCGGCACGACTTCAGCAGTACCTTTCCAACAGCCCGCGGACTGAACGTCGGCATGAACGTTACCTTCAGAGGTTTCGCAATCGGCAAAGTGACGAATATCTCTCTCACCGACCGGAATGAGGTGCTTGTTCGCTTCTTCATCCGCGACGAATACTACCCGAGGGTCTACGACCACTCGGTGCTGCAATTGACGACGAACCCTCTCGGGCTCGGCGGAGGGCTTGTATTTCACCCCGGGGTCACGCCGTCGAAACCGCTGCCGGACAACTCGAGCATACCGTCCTGGGACAATCCGACGGCGAGAAAATGGCGTGATGCCGGACTGGTCACCCCGTCGGCCGAAGATGACGCAATCGGGAATCTGCTGGGTGAGGTGGGCCCACTGATTACCAAGGTGAATGAGGTGCTCGACTCCACGCAGAGCATCCTGGTCACGGTCGACGGATCACTGAATGGATCCAATCACGGACCACTCGGACAGGCACTGGCCAATACTAACTCACTGATTGGCGGAATGAGTCAAACGGTACACGAGCTGAATGGGAGCCCGATGACCAGCATTACCGGCGTATTGAAGAATCTGAACGATATGACGACGACCCTCGCGTCGCTTACCGCGGAGCTGAAGACTACCAAGGGTCTAATCCCCAACCTGCTCGGAGCAAAAGGTTCAATTGCAACTCTGCTGGATGACAGGAACGCGCTGTTCAACCGGATCGACAGCACAATGGCGAGCCTTCAGGCGACGATGGCAGACGTAAAGAAACTTGCCGACCTTGCGGCAAACTCAACGCCGCAGATTCAGGCAATGCTTCAGCAGGGGCAGCAGGCGCTCACAACAACGCAGGACGTTCTTGAAGGGGTAAAGAACAACCCGCTCATCCGGGGTGGAATACCGCAACGCATCCCCCAGTCGGGCACGTTCAGGAGTTATCGCGATGCGCAGTTCTAGATACGCTCTGAGCGTCGGGTTGTTGTTGATTTCTGCGCTGCTCATCTCAGGATGTTCCTCACTTCCGGCAAACAGCGGGGTTGTGAACGTCGTAAAAAACCGTGCCGCACAGTACGCGACGACGGGAAATCAGTTCTACGCGCGCGGAGAGTACGAGCAGGCATTGAAACTGTTCCAGCTCGCCCGCGATACAAACCTGTCGATCGACGACCGGGAAGGCGCGGTTACCTCGTACAATTCGATCGGAAAG
>DATKUC010000213.1:0-10448 GCA_035530835.1 Spirochaetia bacterium | reverse complement strand
CCGCCGCCGAGTCCAAGCATGGCTCCGAGGAAACCGCCGACAAATGCCACGACCATGCCGGGATAAAGCCTGGCGCTGTAGGTGAACCGTACTCCCCGCCGATCGCTCATATCACGTGTCAGTCTGTTACGCGTCGACTCGCCTTTTTTCGCATCGTCCACTGCGGCAGGATCAGATGATTTCGATGTTTCCGCGCCACTTCTCCCGCTCCTTCGCAGAATGGAAATGACTCTCATTACCGCAATCACCAACATCGTTCCGCCGAACAATATCTGGAGAATGTCGATGCGCAGGCGCAGCGATCTGAGCCAGTTGGATACGAATCCACCGGCCAGGGATCCCGGCACGGCGAAGAGCACGAAGAGAAACCCGACGCGGAAGTCGACTCGCCGTTCGCGAATGTAGGCAAGAGTTCCACTCAGAGAAACAAATATGATGACTCCGAGAGAGGTTGCCGTTGCAACGGAACTCGACATTCCGTAAAGCAGGATGAGCAGGGGAACGGTGATGAGCCCACCGCCAATCCCGAATGTGGGGGAAATTGCACCGACGACTAAGCCGAGGCCGACTAGTTCGAACGCTCTGAGCAACTGTATATGTAACATGGGCTTCTCCGGATTGAGTCTACCGGGCGAGCGAGCCTCCGTCCACCGCTATCGTGAATCCGTTCACAGAGTCGCTTGCAGACGACGCGAGAAAAACAGTCACCCCCTGAATGTCGGTCGGTGTGCCCCATCGCCCAGCGGGTACGGCGGGCAGACCTATCCGGAGGCTGCCTCGGCAAGCCGCGCGGTGATGTCGGTACCGTAGCCGTTTGTCACGGTACAGCTGAACGTTCCTGCGAGCCAGCGGATGAACCGTGCAGAGTGCACGGCAAGCTCTCCTTCGGGTGACGGAGAGACAAGGACTTCCTCTTCGGAGAGCTGAATGAGCAGTACGTAAGGAAAGCCTGCCTCCGGGTGCGTATTGCGCTGCGTCTGCAGTCGATCCCGCTCCTGCTGCGAGGAGGCAACCACGAACATGGAGGGCATTGCCTGATCCCGGAAAGAACAGCCCAAAGCGGAAATCTCAGCTTCGATCTGGTCCAGATCAAAGCCGCCTCTGTGCGACGTAAAGCGCAGCTCCTCCTCTTCGAGCAGAGCCCGCATTGCACTATTCATCAGGTTCCCCCGGCCAATTGTAAGTCCACCGCGATCGTCGCACAAGCGCATGGCAGCCTGTGCGACGATTGATGTTATCGAAGTTGAAGTTGCACGGCCTGCTTGCCCTGAGATATCGCCGCAGAGGAGCGCTGCAGGTAGGGACGGTACTCCTTCGCGTCGATTACGCGAAGACCCTTCCAGGCTGCAAGCTCATTGAGCTCGTTGACGAGGTTTCCGTACGCGGTGGGATAGTGATGATTCACGCGTTCGACGACGATGGTGTTTATGAGGTCGTCGATCGAGACCGATCTGCCGTTGACCTTGAGGTTGGACACCCAGCCGCTGCTGCCACGGTACGGCTCTTTTCCTGCTACGATGGTGCCGGTCATCACAAAGAGGTTGGAAAACGAATTGTCGATTGTGGCAACGGTGACCTCTCCGCCGTGAAAGCGGATGTCGGCGACAACTCCGTCGCCTGCCCACTCTCCGTTTTCATATTTCCCGATATTGAAATGACGATCCCACATCAGGCCGCGTGCATCCGCCCAGCAACCGGCGGCAACGCCGCAGTGCCAGAGATTGAGGCTCGAGTCCTTCTCGTCGAACGCGACCAGATCATTGAGAGATGCTCGTTCGCCGTTCATGGCATTGAACATGATCATGTTCACTACCGCGGGAATATCGCCCTCGCAGGAGGCGACTACGCCGTGCTGATTGAGCCGGCTGAGCACCCCGCAGACCGCCACGCCGTACCGTTCCTGGAAGCGAGACCAGCAGCTGATTCCCAGCGCGGTATATCCATGATCGCTCATGAAGTCGCTGAACGCAGTGTAGATACGAGCCGACTTTTCAATGTGAGCGGGGAGCACACCTTGGGCGAACCGGTTCGAGTCGGCCGACATCTCTTCTACTGCCCGTCGAACCTGCGGCTTTTCATAGCGTTCGGCCCGCTCGACTATCTCCTCCACCGAGTGCCGCGTCTGAAGTGTGCAGCCGAACCGGTACTCGAGCTCACGCTCGTCGATATAGAGGTTCTCGAATCCGTTCGCGAGCCCTCCGATCTGCGCGATCCGGGCGTGCGCAAGCGCCTTCTCTGCCTTCAGCGCGCGAACGGTAATGCCGAAACGCTCCAGAAAGCGCGGATCGTCCGGCATGCCATAGAGCCACTTGTAGGGAATATCGTAGCGCGAGAGGTAGTTCGCGACGATCGACGCGAGCATATTGGTTCCGCAGAACGAATTGAGCTGAAGTACGCCGTTTGTGGCGGGCTCGGGAACCGACCAGAACGCAAGGCGTCCGGCAACTCGGGCGAGCGGCAGGATCACCCTGCCGAAAGGGAGACTCGCGTTGAAGACGACCGTCAGATCGACGCCTTTGGCTTCCAAGAAGGTGCGGGCCGACATACCGTCTGCCTCAGTGCGCACGAGCGACGGGTAGACCTCAAGCTCGAAGTCAAGCTCGCGCGCGAGTGCGGTTGTCGCCTCCGCAACATTTCGGAACAGCCCCGCATCGTCTCCCGGCATGTTCGGATGCACCGCACCGACCAGCCCCACGATCAACCGCGTTTCACCTTCAGCGCTCTTGTTCATGCGACTCCCCACTCGTGGATATGTATTCAGGAACTTGCAGTACCAAGCTCCGGAAAGACCGGTTCAAGCGCACGGTAACATTTCTCGAACAGCAGCTTCGCCCGATCATAGACCTTCGCGTTTGCGGGGTCCGGTCGCACGCGTGACCGTTCGTGCAGGAAATGATCGACCACATCAAAATTCGGGAAGATTCCCGCCCCGACACCGCCGATGATGGCAGCGCCGATGGAGGTTGCCTCCTCCAGGTAGTCGGGCATCACCACATCAGCACCGTAGATATCGGCCATGATGCGGCGCCAGATCTCGCCCTTTGCCCCACCGCCGATTACCGTGATTTCGTCGATGCGCAGCTGTTTGCGGAAAATGTCGAGGATGATGCTCAGGTTCATACTTACGCCTTCGAGCACCGAGCGCGCCATGTCTTCCCGCCTGTGCCCGAGGGTCATACCGAGGAAAGCTGCCTTGGCATCCGGATTCCAGCGCGGAGTCCGCTCCCCGAGAAGATAGGGCAGAAAGATGAGGCCTCGTGCGCCGGGGGGCGACTTTTCGATGAGCCGGTTTATGACCTCGTACGCACTTTCGTCACGAGATTTCGCGTCCGTGCTCTCCGTGCGGCAGATTTCATTGCGGAGCCAGGCGTAGGAGCTCCCGGCAGTCTGCATGGTGCCGCAGGGGTGTACGTAGCCGGGCACTGCGTGGGCCCAGACGAAGGTTCGCATCTCGTCATCGAAGATTGGCTCTTTGGTGGTGGTGGCGATCCATGATGAGGAGCCCAGGTAGTTGTAGGTCTTGCCCGGCTTTACCGAACCGGCGCCGACCCCTGCGCACACACCGTCCCCGCCACCTGCCACCACCGGAATTCCCGCGGTGAGGCCCATTTGAGCGGCCGCGTCCCGGGTAAGCTCGCCGATGACCTCGGTGGACGGCACAACCTCAGGAAGCTTCTGGCCGTCGATGCCTGAGGCGTCAACGATCTTCTCAGACCAGCTGAAGCTTGAAATGTCGAATGCATTTGTTCCCGATGCATCCGAGTATTCGCTCACCATCCGTCCGGTAAGCAGAAAGTTGATATAGTCCTTCGCGTGAAGCATCCGGTAGGTGTTCCGATAGACCTCCGGTTCGTGTTCGCGAATCCACATGAACTTTTCGATTGAATAGGAGGCGCTCGCACGGTGACCCGTGATGTGGTAGAAGTTCTCGCGGCCAATTGCCGATTCGAGCCGTTCCGCCTCCTGCACACCACGCTGGTCGGCGTAGATCAGCGCATCCCTGAGCGGCGTACCGTTCCGGTCAACGCAGACGCATCCCATCATCTGTCCGCTCAGCGCGATCACTGCGATTGATGCCGGATCCACGCCCTGCATCAGCTCCTGTGTCGACCGGCACACCGCTGTCCACCAGGCGGTCGGTTCCTGCTCCGCCCAGTTATTATTGAAAAAACGAGTACCGTATTCGGAGGTTACGCTCTTCAGCAGCTTCCCTTCGGAGCTGAACAGTGTAGCCTTGTTGCCGGAGGTTCCAAGATCGTGGGAAAGCAGGTATCTGGTGCTCATGTAGTCCTCAGTTGTAGGTAATCAGTGTCTTCACCGCTCCCGGCTCCTTTGTCGCCGCCGCGGCCGTCTCATATTCCTCGATCGGATACCGGCCGGATACAAATGGTCTCCAGTCAAGCTGGCCTGATCGTATCCAGTCGCACAGTGGCTCCTGGGCTGCCGCTTCGGCATCCCGTGTCGGCCACTGGTGTACAAAGAGATTGAAGTTGTAGGGTCCCCTGTGCTTTGCAAGCGAAATTGTCTCGGTCGAGACGACTCCGTATACGCAGATCGAACCCGCCATCCTCACCATCCCCAGCGCCCGGTTGATAATGGCTTCGTTGCCGACCGCATCGATCACGGCATCCGCCTTGCCCCCCGCGTCCCGCGCGAAGGCGCCTTCAATGTCGTCATCAGGCGAGTAGGATGCGTCAGCACCCATCGACAGGGCGAGATAACGCTTTTCGGCAATTGGATCCACGCTCGCAATATAAGGAAATCCCTTGAGTCGTGCGAACCGGACAAAACTCAGCCCGACCGGACCGGCGCCGAAGATAACGATGCGCTCCTTGCCGGTAAACCGAAAGTCCGAAAATCCTGCATAGACTTCGCGGAATGTGCAAAGAAGTCCGGCAGCCTCCGGCGGAATATCATCGGGAACAGTGCGCATAATCTTGAACACTTCGTCCGCTTCCCGCCCATCGGACACGAGGGCCGCGTAGTCGAGCGCGATCACATAGTCCGAATTACCGCCCCATGCGCTCCCGAATCGCTTATCCGGCGGGTCGAGCAGCAGCCCGCCAATTACCCGCTGTCCCGGCCTGAAGGCGGATACCTTCTCCCCTACCGCTTCCACAATGCCCACGCTCTCGTGGCCAAGAAGCAGCGGATACTGCTCCGCGCCGATTCCCGGAAAGTGCCCGTCCATGATCTTCCGGTCCGTTGCGTTACAGATGAAGGAGCATTCTGTGCGCACCAGCGCCTCATAAGGTCCCGGTTGAGGCCGGGCAATATCGACCACTTCCGTCGTTCCAGGACGCGTTACCGCTACGGATCTCATCAGGTTACCCCCGCATTAACTCAATCGATAGTCTTCAGCCAGCCGCCGTCCACGTAATAGGTGGAACCGACACAGTAACTGGCCCGGTCCGAGCAGAGATCTGCGCTTCACAGGGAACCCCTACCTGGAATGGATTCTGCCCTCATGATACCACGGCACGGCGTTATGTCAACAGTTTCTTTATCTACTTTGTTAACTGTTTTGCTGATATATAGGCATGTCAGCCGAACAGCCCGGATTCAAAATACCGGGCGAGCAGATAGTGTGCCGCACCGAGGACTCCGCGCTCCCGTCCGAAGTCGGAAAATACTATCTCTACGCTGCGGTTGATGTACGGCAGGGACATCTGGTTGATCTTGGTTCGGAGGTTGTCCAGGAATCGAGGACCGGCGTCCGAATAGATGCCCTGCAGAATGATCTTCTCCGGATCGTAGACCATGATAATGTTGTTCAATCCGATAGCGAACCATTTCGCAATATCTTCGATAATCTCGTCGGCAAACGGATCCGCCTGCCGATATGCACGGAAAAGACTGTCCAGATTAACCTCATCGGAGTCGTATCCGTCGGTATAAACGAGGGATTCGGCACGGATCCCGCGATGTGCCTGAAGGATCCGGCGAATGCTCCTGGTGGACACGAGCGCTTCGAAGCAGCCTTTCCCGCCACAGATGCAGTCCGGCCCGCCGTCCGGCTGGAGAACCATGTGACCTATCTCGCCGGAGAGGGATTCTGCTCCCTCGTACATTTTCCCATCGATAAGAATCCCGGCACCGAGCCCTTCGCAGATGGCGTCAACAATGACCAGGTTCCGGGTCTGCTTTCCCTGGCCTTTTACGTACTCGGCGAATGCCTGCAGACGATTCACGTTGTCGATGAAGATGGGAAGCTCGAGTCCGAGCCGCTCCTGAATCATCTGCCGGAACGGCAGATGCGTGCCCCATTCTACGAAATGCGGTGAGAATATCCAGCTGCCGTCGTTGACGCCAACTATTCCGGGAACGCCGATACCGACACCGATAACGTTTGTCTCCCGGTGATTGACCCGGTCGTAGAGCTCGCGGATAGTTGAGCAGATCCGCTCCATGACCCGATCCATGTCCCTGAAGGAGAAATTGGAGTATACGGAATGAAGGATATCCCCGTTGAGATCGGTGAGTGCTCCGAAAACAAAATCAGGGCCGAGGTGGACGGCCATAGCACATCCGTGATTGCGGTTGAAACGGAAAATGGTCGGCCGTTTGCCGCCTTCGTCTGTCGATTCACCCTTCCCCACCGCCATTACCATTCCCTGCGTTTCGTACAGGTCGATCACCTTCTTGATAGTGGGCTTGCTGAGGCGGATTTTTTCGGCGATGTCGGCTATGGTAACATCCCCGGCGAACCGGAGAAAATTGAGTACCTGCTTCTGATTTGCCTGTCGGACTGACACTTTGTGCTGCATACGGACTACCTCTGAGAACGCCGGATGGCGTCATTGTCACCCATCTGCGACACGGTGTCAATAGAACTACTAGGTTATTTTAACTGTTTGCATAACTCGTAAGTTAACGGATCATGAACGCCGCCTCTCTCAGACTGCCGCTATCTGCCGGAACCGGTATTCCATCCCCATCTCCACCGGCATACGCTTGCCGCTCCAGTTTGGCGAACCTTGCCGGATCCGCTGCCGCGCGGCCTCCGGATCAATGGTATTGAAGTCAAACAGACCAAAATGGTGACCGATAAGGTAACCGGCGCCAACCGCATCGGTCAGTTCAAGCGCCTCATCCAGGGTGAAGTTCCCGGCAATTCCGCGGGAAGCACGGTACTCATCGCGTCCGTTGATCGGCAGCAGCATGATATCGGGTCGAACCGTGCGGAGCTGCTCCACCAGTCCATCGAACGGGACGCAGTCACCGGAGTGATAGACGGTGATGCCGCCAAAATCGAGCAGATAGCCGAGAAAGAGGTGATCGCCGTTTCGGTCCCGCGAAATCACCTCGTGGGCAGCCGGCAGAACCGAGAAGCGGAGTCCCGCTGCAGGCTCGAGCCGGTCACCCGCGTTCACCTCGATAAGCGATGCCGCCGGAAGGCCTCGCTCGAGCGCGAGTGCACCGAGCGCGCGAGGAACCACGAACCGGCAGCCGGGATTACCGGCGCGGAGCACCGGAAGCGTACCGGGGTCAAGGTGATCGGTGTGACCGTGAGTGCAGAAAACGAGATCAATCTCTTCAAGCTCCCGGGGCAGGACCGGTGGCGGGACCAGCCTGATATGAGGTAGCTCCTTCCCACGGTATTTGTCTGCAAGCGAGTCCGAGAGATACGGGTCGATGAGGACCCGACATCGGCTCCCCTCGAGCAGAAACCCGGCCTGGCCAAGCCAGTAGATAATGAGCGTCTCCTGATCGACGGTCTGCCGCCGGCGCGGTACCGCAGACGCGCTGGTTACCAGTTCAAGCCTCATATCCGCACCATTCAGCTCACCTCGATCATCACCTTGAGAGTCTTGTCGCCGGCCTCTTCGATGTAGTGATACGCATCGAGGTATCGATCGAACGGAAAGTGATTGGTAACCAGCTGCTCGAGCCGCATTTTGCCGGCGCTCACAAGTTCGATCGCCTTCTCGTAGTCCCGTTTCTGATACATCAGTGTTCCGATCAGCGAGAGCTCACGGTCCTGTACCGTTCCCAGGTCGACCGGCGGCTTCTTTCCGAAGACTCCCACGACCACGATCGAGGTTCCTTTTCGCGCATTGGCAATCGCCGCAGTCATCGTTGGTTCAACACCAACGCACTCGAGGGTCACATCTGCCTTGTCGGGGCCGAAGTTTTTTGCTATCGCGGCGGCAATATCCTGAGTCCGCGTGTTCACGGCGTAGTCGATCCCGCATTTTTTCGCCATCGACAGGCGAAAGTCGCTGAGATCACAGATCATTACGGCGGCTGCCCCCATCGCTTTGGCCGTTTGCCCTACGAGGTTACCGATAGTTCCGGCGCCGAAGATGAGCACCTTCTGTCCTTGAACTGACGGAATCCGTCCGAGCGCGTGCACGGCGACAGACACCGGTTCGATCATCGCTCCAGCCTCGAGCGAGAGCCCGGCCGGCAGCGGGATGACCATGCTCTCGGGCACGGCAAAATACTCCTGCGCCGCGCCACCTGTCTGAAAACCCATCACCTTGAGATTGTCACAGATGTGGTACATGCCGTGGCGGCAGGGATAACACTCGCCGCAGGTGACCTGCGGCATGAAGGTCACCGGGTCTCCGGCTTTGAAGCGAGTCACCCCGGATCCCAGCTCGGCCACTACGCCTGACACTTCGTGGCCCTGGACCACCGGGTATGGCGTGGTCGGATGAAGACCGTGGTAGACGTGAATGTCCGAACCGCACACGCCGATGCGCGAGACACGAAGAAGCACCTCTCCGGCCCCGGGCGCCGGTTTTGCCACATCGCGGATAATGATCTCCGCCGGCTTTGTCATCAGAGCCTGTTTCATAACTTACCCCCACGGATCTCTTTGATCATATTGATCGTTTCCCTCACCTTCCCGGTGAGCTGCGCATAGTTACCGCTTTTCACAATTTCAGAGCTGATCAGTCTGGAACCAATGCCTGCGGCAACAATTCCCGCCTTGAACCATTCGGTAAGCGACTCGCGCGTCGGGTCTACGCCGCCTGTGGGCATTATCGATGTCCACGGACAGGGGCCGCGAACCGATTTCACGAAGTCCGGCCCGCCGACCTCCCTGCCGGGGAAGACTTTGCAGATTTCCACGCCGAGACGTTCGGCACGGTGAATCTCGGTAACGCTTCCGCAGCCGGGCATGTAGGCTACCTTCCGCGCATTGCAGGCGTAGGCGGCCTCTTCATCGAGCGCCGGACCGACAATGAAACTTGCGCCGTAGTTGATGTAGAGCGCGGCCGTATACCCATCGATCACTGACCCGGCGCCGAGAATTACGTGCGGATACTCCTTTATACAGAAGGCTTCAAGCGCACGGAAGACGTCGATCGCGGAGTCTCCGCGGTTGGTCATTTCGATGCATTCGGCGCCTCCCTCCGCGCAGGCGGCAACTATCTTTTTCCCCGTCTCCACATCCGGATTGTAGAACACCGGAACCAGTCCGACTGCTTCCATCCGGGTCAGTACTTCAAGCCGACGAAATCGTGCCATCTCCCGCTCCTTGTTCAGAATGCTATTGCTGATCCACAGCGAGTCCGAAGATCGCCGCAACCAGCGAGATCTCTTCCGCGTTGTCCCCCACTGAAAGGATATAGTGATGCGAGGCAAGCCGGTTGAGCAGAGACCTGCCGTCTTTCACCCGCAACACCGCACCGTTCAGGCAGTCGGAATCCTCGAACTGTGAATACCGTACCAGCTCTCCGCCGACAACCGAGATCCGGTCAAAACCGGACTCAAGCTTCGCAAGCGTCATCGGTCCCGCCGGAAGCCGGGCATCGATAACTGTCGCATTGTCATCGACAATAGACAGCACCTTCGGTCGCAGCGTCCATTCGGTAGCGAAGGATTGCGGTACCACGCCGAGGTAGCCGCAGTGTGCAGAGAGGATATGGTTTTCCGGTTCGCTCTCCACCTCCGGGAAATAGGGAATGCGCTCGTGCTTGAGAGCCGCATCGCCCATGAGAAAGGGATAGAGATTGGTCATCATCACCGGAACCCCGAGTGAGGCGTTGAGCAGGTACTTCGTCAGCATGGAGACAGTGTCCGCCTCACAGCCCCAGATCAGCTTTCTCTCTTCGTAGAGCATGTTCCAGGCAAGGCAGGGCGTGGTGTCCGAAAAGTGGGACTCGTTCAGGCAATTGATACCGACGCCGCGGATGGGTCCGCCTGCCTGTTCCGCCTCATCGATCTCCTCGCGCACTCTCAGGTAGACCTTCAGTGCAGAGAGCAGACTTCGGTGCGGCATCGGTCCGATGTGAAGGCGCCCCTTCCACTCGCTCCAAGCCGCTTCCGCCGCGTCATCACCAATTGCCCGGGCGGCCGCTCCGAGCTCCCTGAAGCTGCGCACCTCGACCGATAATCCGAACTTCCCGAACATCCGCGCGCTGCACTCCTGCTCCCACCAGTAGAAGCGCTTGAAGATGGGTGCCTGGAATCCTTCCCCCGGATTATCCTGATAG
>DATKUC010000212.1:0-11829 GCA_035530835.1 Spirochaetia bacterium | reverse complement strand
CTCCTGCGGTCTGCCGACACCGTCCTATCTGGCGCCGCCGCTCTCAGGCGGTGCCGGTTTGAACAACACCTTCACGTTTACCAACGACGGAGTGAATAACAACACCGGGGACTTCTATGGCTACGAACTGTACTACAAGTTCTATTCGGCAGTCGGAACATCCAGCCTTTCAACTGATCAGGCCGCCATTCAGACCTCGACGACACCCGGTACCGCGCTTCTGACGAGCGAAGGCTACATACCGATTCTCCCGAATATCGATCCCGGTGCTGTCAGATCGCTGCCGCTCATCCCGTTCGATGCAACGCAGCGGGCGCTCCCGATCACCGTGAAACTCGATTTCCAGGGATTCACTGGCTCAGTCGTTCAGGCGACCGCAACACTTTCCGACGGCACCCCGTCAATCGAGCTCAAACGAAATGCACCGCCAGGTTATGCTCAGCCGACCATCACACTTTCGGGTGGAACCACCGTGCTGAAGGGTTTCCTTTCAAACAACTACGCGAGCACAGACTCGGACCTCTCCAGTGTCTCGCTGACGACTCCGACCAACAGCAGCGCAAGTGTAACACTGGCGGTGGTCGTACTTGCATACGGCGTTGATCTTTCCACACTGTCTGCAATCTACAGCACGCCGTTCTTTCTGGGTACGGTGAACCTGAACTACGGTGCATGGGCGACACAGTCTTAGGCGGCACTTGGCGAAACTACCGGGCACGGTTACTCTGTAACACATATATCGAATAAGGAACACTTCGTGGCAACATACTACCTGAACATCGGATTGACTTACATCGTCATTGGACTTGCAGTTGCAATTCTCTTTTACTACGCGTTTCGCAAGCATTTCCTCGGGAACTTCTGGGGCGCACTGATAGTTGCGCTGGTAGGTTCTTTTCTCGGGGGAATCATCGATTACTTTTTCGGGGATATCATAAAGATGCTCGCGAACCTGAACAATTCGGTGAACATATTCCCACCGATCATCACATCATTCATCATCGTCTGGATATTCTCGAAACTGAGCGACTTCCGAGATTAGGCACCCGTGTAGCACCGGGCGAAAAGGAGCCAACACCATTCTTCGGCACACTAACTACTTCCGATAATGTATATTCTGTCTACTTCAATATCTTCTTGTGGCTATACGACGAGCGCTCGACTTGGCGTGTCGATGGATTGTGTGATAGCCTTCGCAAATGAGTCACGAACAACTACCACACGCATTTGATGAGCTGAGATCGATTATTGAGCGCCTGCGAGCTCCGGATGGCTGCCCCTGGGACCGCGAACAGACAGCCGAATCACTACGCGACAGCCTTATTGAAGAAGCATATGAGAGCGTGGATGCAATTGTGCACAAGGACGACGAGAACCTCCGTGAGGAGCTCGGTGATCTGTATATGCTGATAACGATGATTGCCTATATCAAGCAGCAGGACGGAGTTTTCACCGTGGACGACGTGCTCCGTGAGGTCACGGCAAAGCTGGTGCGACGCCATCCTCACGTTTTCGGTGATGCTGCTGTCTCCTCGTCAGACGAGGTTCTTTCACAATGGGCGCGCATTAAGGTCGAAGTCGAAGGAAAGCCCGCGCGAGATTCAGCTATAGACGGCATCCTCCGTTCGTTGCCTCCCCTGGAGCGTTCGTACAAAGTGCAGAAGAAAGCATCGAAGGTCGGATTTGACTGGAGAGAGATCGGTCCGGTTCGCGAGAAGGTGCTCGAAGAACTCGCGGAAACCATGGAAGCGGCCGACGATGATGCACGAGAGGAAGAGCTTGGAGATCTCCTTTTTAGCGTGGTGAATCTGGCAAGGTTTCTCAAAGTGAATCCGTCTATCGCGTTGCATCGTGCAAACGAAAAGTTCGCACGTCGATTCAAGATGGTCGAGCAGGAGATGAAACGACGTGGCAGTCAGATGAACTCAAGTACGCTGACGGAGATGGATGAGATATGGAACAGCTTGAAGGATAATCGACTGACTCTCTGAATGTGTTTGAATAAGTAGACATCTACTGTGCGAAAAATCATACGTTATAAGAACGCTGCTAATACTGGTATCGATGGTGATAGATACTCATAAGGAGCCCTACCCCGATCAATGCCGTCCAGAGAGATGAGCCTCCGTGTGAAAGGAAGAAGAGTGGAATTCCGGTGATTGGCATGATTCCGATGGCCATTCCGACGTTCACTATGAAATGGAAGAAGATCATGCCGACGATGCCGCTTCCGCAGATTGCGGCAAACCGGTCCCGCGCCTGAGAGACGATGTAGAGGCCGCGGATCAGAATCGTCATGAATAGCGAGAAGACCAGAAACGCTCCGGCAAATCCCCATTCCTCGGCAAGTATCGAGAAGATGAAATCGGTACTCTGCTGAGGGAGGTACTGGTAGTGACTCTGCGTTCCCTGGAGGAAACCCTTGCCGAACAGACCACCTGATCCGACCGCAGTCACCGACTGTATGATGTTCCACCCGGCGCCACGCGGATCGACGTATGGATCAAGGAAGACGATCAATCGCATCAGCTGGTAATCCTTCAGTACGGCCCGTGCAGCGATGGACCCAATCATTCCGGCAAGCAGGATGCCGGAGGCGTACATCACCCAGTAGTAGTAGGGTTTTTTCAGATAGACCAGCCCGATCACGGACAATCCGAGAATAACAACTGTAGCAAGTATTGGATAAATCATCAGGTTCATGGTACTGAACACGCGAAGAACCGGAACCTGGACGCCGAGGATCTGCTTCTGCCAGGCGGGCAGAATGGTGAGCACAACCATGAGAAAGCCTGCGGCAAGGATGAACAGAATGTGTCGTGGCTTGCCGCCTGCAGTAAATGCCATGAACATGAAGATGGGCAGGTACACCAGCGCGGTTCCAAGATCTGGCTGCACGAGAATGAGCAGCATCGGAACAAGAACAATTCCCAGCGCCGTAGAGAACCCCTGAAGCCCCTGCACTCTTGGCCCAATCCGCTCGAGATAGCGTGCAACGACAAGTATCGTTCCGATCTTCATGAACTCGGAAGGTTGAATGCCAAGGCCCGCAAATCCGAGCCACGATCGGGCCCCGTTCACGAGTCGGCCGGAGATCAGCGTGACCAGAAGCGCTGCTGCCAGCACCAGATATATATAGAGGCCCCAGTCTCTCATGCGGGCATAGTCAGTCATCGAAAAGGCGAAGAGAATGACTATTCCGATCAATACCCAGATGATCTGCTTGATGTACTCGTGTGAAAAGACTTCTCCGGTGGCGGTAACGCCGCTCGAATAGACAAACAGAATACCGATGACCATGAGGGCAACGGTGGATGTGAGGAGGTAAACGTCGAAGCCGAAAATGGATCGAGACTTCAATACCACCATCCCTTCTTGCGCAAATCGGCAAGCGCATCAGTATAGTTCATCTTTTTGAAAATCCCATGCAGGATGATGTTCGCAGCCTTCGGTGCCCACCATTCCCAGGTGTTCTTCGCATCGACCCAGACCGCAACCACGACCTGGTCATCCGGGTTCGGAGAGTCGTAGGGCGCATAGCAGACAAACCACGAGTTCCACTGCGAATCCGACCCTACTTCACCTGTTCCGGTCTTTCCGGCAACCTGAACTGAATCAGTGGTAATAACGTACTCTGCGGTTCCTTTTGTGATTACGCCACGCAACGCCTGTTTGAGTGTTTCAAAACTCTGCTTGCGAACTGAGGCTACTCTCAGCACTTCGGGTTCGACCTGTTTGACAATTTCGCCCGTGGTGTGATCGCGAACTTCCTTGAGCACATGCGGACGGTAGACTATGCCATCGTTTACAACCATGGCCATCATGTTTGCCATTTGCAGCGGTGTGACCACGAGTGAACCCTGTCCGATCGAAATGTTCACGGTATCACCTCCGACCCATCGCTCGTTCTTTACCCGTTCCTTCCAGGTTGGGCTGGGAACAGTGCCGGGGATTTCACCGGGAAGGTCGACAGTCGCAGATTCGCCAAATCCGAATCGATGTGAATAGTCGACGATTGTATCGATCCCGAGATATTCGGAACCCATGGTATAGAAATAGACGTCACAGGATTGTGCGAGCGCCTCAAACAGGTCCACCGGTCCATGGCCATAATTGACCCAGCAACGGAACACCTGGTTTCCGAGTCGAAAGTAACCCTGACAGTCAACAGTTGAGTGGATTGGAAACGCGTTCTCTTCGAGCACGGCGGTAGACATCACGATCTTGAACGTGGACGCCGGAGCTGCGCCACCTTGAATTGCACGGTTCAGGAAGGGTGCGGAGGACGCATTCGCCATGTGCGCGTACTCGGCGAGTCCGCCGTCAGCGTAGAGCGTATTCGGATCATATGTTGGATAGGAGACCATCGAGAGGATCTCCCCGGTCGATGGCTTGAGTACGACGACCGCTCCACTGCGGTTCCCGAGCGCTTCCTGTGAAAGCTTCTGGATCCTGCGGTCGAGTGTCAGTACGAGATTGTTGCCCGGGATTGATTCAACATCGAGTTTGTTGGCGGCGTCCACCTTCTTGCCGTGAGCGTCCACAGTTCGAAACTGCCGTCCATCGGTGCCGCGCAGGTACGAATCGTACTGATATTCAACGCCGCTCTTGCCAATCACTGCGTTGGATGTGTAACCCTGGTTGTACCGCGTTTGCAGCTCTTCGGGTGTTATGTCGCCAACGTAGCCAAGCACGTGCGTGAACGTGTCACCATCGAGGTAGTTGCGGATTGCCTTGTTTCGCCATGCTATACCGGGCAATTCGTTCAGGTGCTCGGCGATACGCGAAATCGTATCAAACGTGAGACCGCTCTTCAGTTCAACTTGCTCATAGCGGCTGTAGCTTGCAGCCGGTATCTTTGCCTTTACCTCTGCGGTCGACATGCCAAGGAACTCTCCGACTTGATCAAGCACCCGTTCCAGGTCCGGCTTCGGTATTTCCACCGGAATGATGTCAATCGCGAAGGAGTCGATATTCGTAGCAAGCGGCACGTCAAACTGTCTATCATAGATCTCACCACGCTGAGATGGACTTACGATGCTTCGCGTTGTGACCTTCGTGGCTCGGTCCGAATAGATATAGCCATCGACTATCTGCATTGAGAATAGATAGCCCACATATACGAGGACCGTCGACGACATGATGATGCCAATCAGGAGGACCCGTTTTTTTGATATATCATGTCTGCCGTTTCCGCTTGATTCACTCAACTGAGCGGCCCCGGGTAACGAGTTGCAACGGCCGTATCATGCCCAATATTCCGAATATGAACGGAGCGAGAAATGAGTTGTAGAGAATTTCGACGAGGAATTTTGTGGAGAAGAGGCCGGGAAACAGCGAACTTATACCAAAGATCAGTCCGAGGAGTCCGGACAAAACGCCCTTGAGCAGCGTAGCGATGAGAATGACGATAACGGGCATGAGTATGGGATCAATAAATATGTTGCCTCGACTCAAACCGAACAGGTAGCCTGTAACAGTCCGTACGAGTGCGTGGAAGCCGAGAGGAGCGAGACTGACGAAGTCCTGGACAATACCGGCGACAAATCCGCTCACCTGGGCCGGCATGCTTCCGTTTCGGTTTGCGAGGAAGACGAGCACGATCAGCGCGACGTCCGGAACCGCTCCACCGATGGAGATGACACGAAGCAGGTTCGTCTGCAGGAGGACAAGTGCGCTGAGAATCCCTGAGGAGATCAGTATGTTGATTCCCATCTATCCTCCATTCGGTCCTCCATTCGGTCCTCCATTCGATCCAACTCCCTGCGGCACCGGAGCGGGAATCGGTTTGTCGGTCTGAAGAACAAAGACGTATTCAAGCCGCCCAAAGTCGATGATAGGCCGGATATCCAGCTCAAGTGATGTATCGCTCGGTCGAGCAGTAATTCCTGTAACCGTACCGATATGTATTCCTTTCGGATACAATGAGTTCATTCCAGAGCTAATTACGAGATCCCCGGTTTGAATGTCTTTTATGGCCGTCTTCTCGACCCATCGCATTACAATCGGACTATTCTCACTGCCGCCACCATTAACGAGCCCCTCGAACCTGGTGCGCTGAAGACGCGCCGCAACATAGTTCAGGTGGTCATAGAGCGGCAGTATAATTGAGCTCTTCAGGCCAACGCTTTCAATCTTGCCGACCAGTCCCTGCACACCGTCCTGCACGGCGACCACCGGCATATTCTTGCGAATGCCATCCATACTCCCTTTGTCGATGGTTATGCTCGAAAAGAGATTTCCGGGATCTTTACCGATTATCTGTGCTGCGATATTGCTGTACGAAATCTGCCCGGAGAAGCCGAGCAGACTGCGTAACCGATTATTCTCGTTTCGCAGCTCGACAATATCGTTCTCGATCCCTTCGTACTGCCGGACACGCGAGAGCAGGATTGCGTAGTTGCGCCGAAGGTCTCCAAGCTCTTTGATTGAGGTGACGGTCCGCGAAAAGAAACCTCCCACCTGGAACATGCCATTCTGCACCAGTGAGAACAGAGACAGACCGACATCCTTCGGCCGTAATACAAAGCTCTTTGTGGAGAAAGACATCGACACCAGTGAAAACACCACGCAAATTGCGAGGGTTAGCACGGTGCGATGTCTCGTCGTGAAGTTGCGAAACTGCATGAAACAACCTACTTTATACTACGTATTCAGGTTGTTATAGATGTTCCGGGTGTTGTTTCTTCCCTTTACATGATCGAAATAGAGCCCGGCGCCAAGTGCTACACAGTTCAGCGGGTCTTCGGCAAGGAACGCCGGCACACCAGTTTCATTAGAGATGAGTGTGTCCAGTCCCTTAAGCAGTGATCCGCCCCCGGTCATAACGATTCCCCGCTCCACGATATCGGCGGCTAGCTCCGGAGGAGTCTGTCCAAGAGTCCGTTTGATCTCTTCGACAATCGCGTTGATCGGTTCCTGAAGGGCTTCGCGAACTTCGACACTGTCTATTTCGAGCCGCCGAGGAAGGCCCGTGATGGCGTCTGTCCCCTTCACTTCCATCTTCTCGATCTTCTTCTCAGGTGTCGCATTCCCGATGCTCTTCTTCAGTTCTTCGGCGGTTCGTTCCCCAATAATGAGATTATGAACTGTCCGAACATGCTTCATAATCGCCTCGTCGAACTCGTCTCCACCGAGGCGAATAGCGTTGGTAACGACCATGCCGCCAAGCGATATGACCGATATTTCACTCGTGCCGCCACCGATGTCCACAATCATGTGTCCCGCCGGTTCGTAGATCGGGATATTGGCACCAATTGCCGCTGCAAGCGACTCTTCGATGACTTTGACTTCCCGGGCTCCGGCCTTGTAGGCGCTCTCTTCGACTGCTCGCCGTTCGACCTCGGTAATACAGGAGGGCACACCGATCACCATACGTGGCTTTACAAACCACCTGCGTGGAATAACCTTCGAAATGAAATACCGTATCATTTTTTCGGTAGTCTCAAGATCGGCTATGACTCCGTCCCTGAGCGGGCGAATCGCAATGATATCGCCCGGTGTCTTCCAGAGCATTTGACGCGCTTCTTCACCGACGGCCACAACCCTCTTGGTGCCTCTTTCGACGGCAACAACTGATGGTTCATTTGCCATGATGCCTTTTCCGCGCACGTAGATTAGTGTATTGCATGTCCCCAGATCAATTCCGAGGTCTGTCGAGAATGCATTAAACACACTCCCTAGGCCCATATATTTCCCCTCCGTTCGTGACCTCGTCAGAGCTATTGTCCGCGCAGTCGTTTATACGCTTGCTCGTTGTTCGGATCAATTCTGAGCGCTTCCCGCCATTCGGCGCGTGCCCCTACGCGGTCTCCGCGCGCGGTGTCTATCTCTCCGAGATAGTAGTGGGCTTCCGCCGACTGTGGATTCTTGTCCAGGACCTTGCGGTACTCCTGTTCAGCTGCGACCAGATTTTTCTCTTTTTGATATATTTCACCGAGCAAGAATCTGGCTTTCTGTACCAGAAAGTCGTCCGAGGATGATGCGATTGCCTTGTCCACGTAACTGATAGCCGCCTGATCGTCGCCCATCTGAAAGTAGGTCTGAGCGATGGTCAAGTATAGCACATCCTTGGGATTCTGACTTACGGCTTTCAGGAAGTAGCTGATTCCATCTTTATAGCGACCAAGTCGATTGTATGACAGGCCAAGGTATTCGTATATGTCGCTTGCATGATATCCGAGATCCAGCGATTTCTTCAGATATTCGATGGCAAGGTCGGTGAAGTAATCACCCTTCTGGAAATAGGCCTTACCAAGCACATATTGGATTTGCGGATCATAAGGTGGATGCTGGAGCAGAAGTGCCCGGCGTAGCGATACGATCGACCTGTCGAGGTAGTTGAGTTTCTCTTCAACCGTGATCTGAGTGACACCCACATAAAAGCAGGCAAAGCCGTCGAATACAAGTGCCAATCCGTTCATTGGATTGCTCTTCAGTTCTTCGTCGGCCGCGGCGATCAATTGCGTGTATTTCTGATTCGCCCACAGCCCGGATAGATCGACGCCGGAACTCTGAGGCGAAATAGTTTTTGCATGGGATGTACGTGAAAGCAAGATCACCGCTCCGCCAACCACGATGCCTATCACCACAACAATCAGCACAATACTGACTACTTTTTGCTTGCCTCCCCGTCCCTGGGTAAAGCTGTATCGGCTATTCGGGTAGATCATGAGTCAACACGAGCCATTTAAATGCAGTTGGGCTAAAAAGTCAATCGTCAGAGAAAACTGGAATTCGAAGGTGCTACGGGGCAGGTCTGTAAGCCGGGTTCTGTACAGATCAGCCCGAAGGCAAGTTATGCCTGCGGAATTACCCTTTCGGGCAGTTCGCAGGACACCGCTCACCGGTTGGTTGACCTGTGGTCACCATCTATCTAGCCTGAACGTCGCCATTCAGATCGAGCAACCTACCCGCAGATATGAGCGAGCAGCTCTCTGCTGCTTGGCTTTGCTCCTGGCAAGGTTTGCCGTGCGCTGCGAGTTGCCCCGCAGCCGGTGGGCTCTTACCCCACCTTTTCACCATTACCGGGTCGAGTTCGCGTTACTCCCGCGTTTCCGCAGGAGGCGGCTGACCTCAACCCGGCTGTTTGTTTTCTGTGGCACTATCTGTCCCGAACTCGCGGTCTCCCGCTCATCCGGTCCCGGGAGTTACCCGGTGCCATGCTCTATGGAGCCCGGACTTTCCTCCGTCCCAAAAACGGTACGGCGGCGACCCGACCTGCCCCGTAACACACCTGAACTTCTCTCTCAGGAGTATCTATTCTTCGTCGGATTCGGCGAGAGGTTCGTCCTCCTCGTCATCTTCGTCATCGGCCTCGTCATCATCTTCGACCTCGACGACATCTTCGTCATCGTCCAGATCAACCTCATCGTTTTCTTCTTCGTCATCGTCAACAAAGAGATCCGCGAGTCCCTCTGAATCCACCTCAGTATAGGTTGAATCGGCTTCTTCCTGAAAGAACAGAATGCGCGAGCAGTAGGGGCAGAACAGCACATCGTCTCCCTGCCGAACGTCATTGACGAACTGCATCGGCAGGATCATATGGCACCCGGTGCACACGCCCTTCCGTAACGGGACGATTCCGACGCCCGCTTTGCTGCGGATAATTCGTTCGAACTTGAAGACCATCTCTTCGTCGAGTCCAGGGGTAATGTCCTTCTCCTGAACTTCAAGCTCCTTGAGCTTCTCTCCGCGAAGTTCGCTTTCGGTCTTGATCCGATCCTGTTCGAGCGAAAGTTCGTTCTCCTGATCCTTGATCATCGATTCATCGCGTTCGAGAGCCTTTGACATCTCCTCCATGACCTTCTCTTCGCGCTGCAGTTCCTTGCGCAGGGACTGTTCGCGATCCGAAGCGTCACGAATCTCCTTGTCAAGCGCTTCGTATTCACGCTGAGTCTTGATAAGGTCCATTTGCTGCTCGTACTTCTCGCGCGACGTCTCTGCTTCTTCCATGCGGAACTTGAGACTCTTGATGCGCTCTTTTACTTCGCTATACTGGTTGCTCTTCTCGATATACGACTTCTTGAGACGATTTACGAGCTCCTGCTTTGTTGCCAGCGCTTTCGGAATATCTCGTATTTCGGCTTCAACCGAGAACTTTTCGGAAAGTACATCCTGAAGGTTCTTCAGTTTTTCGTAGACCTCTTCCATCGTGATTGCCATGCCATACTCCGTAAACAGCAGATTTAATGATCAAGATAGTCTTTGAGGCGACGGCTCCGTTTCGGATGCCGCAGTCTCCGCAGTGCTTTTGCCTCAATTTGTCGAATGCGTTCGCGCGTGACGTTGAAGTACAGCCCAACCTCTTCGAGCGTCAGCGAATATCCGTCCTCAAGGCCGAACCGCATCTTCAGTACTTCCTGTTCGCGCGCGGGAAGTGTTGCCAGAACCTCACGCAGTTGCTCCTGAAGAAGAGTGAATGCGGTCTGATGCGCAGGGTTCTCTACGTCCTTGTCTTCAATGAAGTCTCCGAGGAGGGAGTCCTCCTCTTCGCCGATGGGCGTCTCGAGGGAGATTGGTTCCCGCGCAACGTTCTTCACCGATTTGACACGACTTACTGTCCATCCAAGCCGTTGAGCAACCTCTTCGTCGGTCGGTTCCCGTCCGAGGATCTGCATCAGTTGACGGGATTCCCGCACGACCTTGTTTATCTGCTCGATCATGTGAACAGGTACACGGATAGTGCGGGCCTGATCGGAAATTGAACGGGTGATCGCCTGTCGGATCCACCAGGTGGCGTAGGTCGAAAACTTGTATCCCTTGCGATATTCGAATTTTTCGACAGCCTTGATGAGACCGATATTACCTTCCTGCACGAGATCGAAGAAGTGCAGGCCACGATTGGTGTACTTCTTCGCGATGCTGACCACAAGGCGAAGGTTGGCCTTGATAAGCCTGTCCTTCGCATTCTGCATCATGGTTTTTCCGTGCGTAATCTCTTTGGACATCTGAAGGATTTCGTCGATATTGTTCTCGAAATCAATCTCGAGGCCCTTCAATTTCTTGTCGGTTACCTGAATCTGGCGGATCTTCTCCTTGATCTGGTCCGCGTCCATGCCAAGCTCGTTCTCTATCTTTTCGCGTTGCTCGGTGGTCGCGAGGCCCCGTCCGAGCGTGCGGAGTTCGCGCATGTTCGACACCCGGAGCCGCTTTTCAATCCGTTCCTGTTCTTTTTGATACTTCTTGATCTTCCGCGCAGCATTTATGAACTTGTCGGAGAACTGGAGAATCTCTTCCTGGTGAATCTGCACGTTCTGAAGGAAATCAAGCAGCTCCTTCCTCATATCCAGCAGCGATTCATCGGTCAGAATGTCGGTGCCCTTCTGCATCACCTTACGCTTCTGTTCGATGTACGCTTTCAGCTGAGGTAGAGTCTGCCGCAGCGATTCGCGATAGAACTGGGAGAGTCTCCGCCGTTCTGCAAGGTACTCGGAGATCTCCTTCTTGGAGAGATTCATCTCCCGCGGATCTCGTTTCGAGAACGCCCGTTGCGCAAGCAGGTAGAACTCCGGAATGAGCATCCCGGAACCCTTGATTACGCTTTTGATGATGTTCTCGCCCTGTTCCATCTTCTTTGAGAGTTCCACTTCCTGCTCGGCAGTCAGCAGATTCTCCTTTCCGATTTCACGAAGATAGAGCCGGATTGGATCATCGATCGCGGCATCTTTCTCACCATAGACGAGCTTTTTTTTCTTCTCCGGTTTTACCACCGGTTCCGCTTCCTCTTCTTCGAGGTGAACTTCCTCTTCTTCGAGGCGAACATTGTACTTACCGAGCAGCGTGATGACCTCCTCAATTTTTTCCGAATTCACCATGGCTTCGGGAAGA
>DATKUC010000211.1:0-5056 GCA_035530835.1 Spirochaetia bacterium | reverse complement strand
ACCGGCACCGCTTTCTTCAGCCCGTCCCAGCTCACGAAGCTTGTCCGCACAGAATCGATGATCGGAATAATGATGAACGCAGCATAGAACACAAGCACCGGTACGAGCAGCAGAAAGAGTTTCCAGGTCATTTTCCGGTACATAGGGCACTCCGAAGCATAGAAAGCCTCCCTGGGACTTATGAGCGGACACGGCAACCGACCGGCTCGCGCCGACAGTTGCCGTGCCCGCAATTACCTTTACTGATTCGAACTCATGGCGGCATTCATTGCTTTCGCGAAGTCCTGGGGCGTCTCCTGCATCAGAAATACGTTGGACATATTGGTCAGCATGATCTTTGCCTGGGTCGGAGAGAGGTACTGATCCCAGTAGAGCTGCACATCCCCTGCCTTCGCAATCGTGTTGTAGAGCCACGACTCGAACGCGCCGTCCTTGAGGCTCTTGAGCTGGCTCTCGATGCCGTTAACCGGCGGAACGCGGCCGAGCTTGTTGAGCATCGTGCTCACTTCGAAATCATTCAGGTTTACCTCGGAGAGGTACTGAATATCCGCTTTCACATTCTTCGAAGTCGCGGCTACCGAGTAGTAGTTCGCCGGCGCGCCGACCACTTCATTTGCATACTGTGGGTCAACCGCAGGAATGGCCGTGTAGCCAAGCTTTCCGGCATTGAAGAACTCGCCAAAGCTGTTCTTGAATGTTGAGTAGGCCCAGTCACCCTGCGCGAGGAATGCGGCCTTTCCGGAGGCAACGAGCGCCACGTCCTGGTTCGTGTCCACCTCCACGCCTGCGTAGCCTGGCTCGAATGCGTTCGCCTTGACCAGTTGCTGGCAGAGTTCCAGCGCCTTGATCACCGCCGGGTTTGACCACGCATCCTTCTTTCCTGCCGCGATGTCGTTGAACACCTGCGGTCCGCCAATACGATCGGTCAGGTACTGCACCCAGATCATCTCCGGCCAGCCGCTCTTTCCGGCAAGCGCAATGGGAATCACATTGTTCTGCACCAGGGTTCCTGCATCCTGCACAAGCTCGTTCCAGGTGGTTGGAACCGGCAGATTGTACTTCTTCAGCATGTCCTTGTTGTAGAACAGCAGTTCAGCATCCGAACCCTGGGTCGGAATTCCGTAGATCTTGCCATCCACTGTCGCCGGACCCCAGACCGAAGCGGGGAATCGGTTCTTCCAGGTGGGATCCGCGTTCAGGTACGGCGTCAGGTCGACAACTGTGTTCGCGGCAACGTAGCTGCGAAGTGGTCCGCCACCCCAGTTGTAGAGAATGTCCGGGCCGTTACCCGCTCCCAGCGCGATCCGGATCTTGTCCTTATAGGTATCGTTCTGGAACCATTCTACCTTGGCCTGTATATTCGGATGAGCCTGGTTGAATTGTTGGGTTGCAGTCTCGATCATCTGTTGATCTTCCTGCGTCTGAATATCCCATATTCTGATATTGACCGGACCGGATGCCGCAGTTGCGGACTTCGATTCACTCTGACCGTTCGCAAACAGCGGGACCGCAGTCAGCACCGCGATTCCGACAAACAGCACGAAAAAACTCGTACGTTTTTTCATTGAAGATCCTCCTTCGCTGTGAACATGTGGGTTGGCGGTCAGTCAGACCGTCTACGCCGCTGGCATTATAAGTCTGACCGGGGCAGTCAGGTAGCGGCGCTTTTGCGAATTCGGATGTAGGGCAATTCACCTACTTCGATCGATCATCCACGTAGCTGCAAGTTTGCGCAGCTCAGCCGCAGTGGATACGTTGAGCTTTTGTCTGAGCCGGTCCCGATATGCGCTTACGGTCTTGGTGGAGACATTCATAACCTGCGAAATCTCCTTTGCTCCGTAGCCGAGTCCGAACAACTTGAAGACCTCGAACTCACGGTCGCTCAGTCGGTCGATGGGAGAATCGGTTTCATCGCTTGGCTGCCCGTACATATTGTCAAGCAGATGAAGGCGCATCTTCTCGGACACGTAGACGTGCCCTGCGAGTACCGTTGCAATAGCTTCACGGATTACCGAGGCGTCCTCGTGCTTCATGACGTATCCGCGCGCCCCCGCCTTGAGTGCCCGCGAGGTGTAGACGAGTTCGTCGTGCATCGAAATGATGAGAACCGGAATCTGAGGCCGCTCAACGCGCAGCATCCGGATGAAGTCCAGACCGCTCTTGTCGTACAATGAGATGTCCACCAGAGCGATATCGGCCTCCACGTGGCGCATAGCATCGAGCGCCTCATCCATTGAACCCGCCTCCGCCGATACGCGGTACCGCGGATCACTCTGTACCAGTGCCACAATGCCCTGGCGAAAGACCGGGTGATCGTCGACTACGAGGAACGAGATCTGCCTCATCACACCGTCCTCCTCCGGGTTTCCGTGAATCGGCAGCTCACCCGGGTACCGGGTCGATTGGGCTCCATCAACAGTTCTGCCCCCGCCATCCCGGCACGGTAACGCATGATGCGCAGTCCCAGACCGTCAGTCGGAACACCATCCGGTATTCCCCGGCCCCAATCGATCACTTCGGCCGAAAGTAAACGACTGCTGTTCTGCAGCACGCGGCCCCGCGCACGCTCCGATCGCAGAAGCACGGACACACGCTCGGAGCCCGAGTGTCGCACCGCATTGAGCAGAGCTTCCTGTACGATCCGATAGATCTGCAGAGCCCTATTGGTATCCTCCAGTGAAAACTCCGGCATTGTTCGAAACTCGATAGTAACCGGATGACTCTTTCTCACCGAGTCAACCAGTGAATCGATTGCGGCAGAAAGACCGTGCGCCTCAAGACCCGCGGGCATGAGTCCGCGCGCAATTTGCTTGATGCGAACCACCGAGTTTCTGAGCAGCGACGCGATTTGCGATACTGCATCCGCTTCGGCTCGCCCGTCCTTCGAGAGCGTCTCCTCCGAAACGGTTGCGAGCATGGCGATACCGGCAAGGTGCTGGGACAGATCGTCATGCAGATCCTGTCCAATCCTTTCCATAGTGTGATTAGAAACCTCGACGACATCCTGCTCAAGCGCAGCGCGGCGAGCGATTTCGGCCGTAAGGTCAGCATTGACTTTCATGATCTCCCGTGTCCGCGTTGCTACATCCCGCTCGAGCTTTCGCTGATGAGAGCGAACCTGATCGAGCAGCAGCGCGCCCTTCAGCGTGCTTGAGACCTGATCCTTCAGATTGCCATAGATCGAAGCTTCGGCGATCCCTCCGGGAAGGAGCAGGTAGCCGAGCGCCTCATCCTGGAACACCAGCGGAATGAGCACCCAGTTGCGCGTCTTCCATTCGGTTCCAAGTTCCACCGGAAGAATCTGGGATGTCGGGAACTTCCAGCCGCCTCGCTTGGAGGATAGTCGAGTGTCCGGACTCATGACCAGGGTTGCCGTTCGGGTTGAACCGCTCGTACTCGAGAAGAGCGCCATGTAGCCCTGGCCAATCCGGAGCTGCTCCAGCCCGGCACGGAGACTCTCCAACATCCGGTCCAGCTCAAACGAGCCGGCAAGCGAGGCGCTGATGAGCTGCAGCGTCTGTTCGTTCGTCTGCCGCGCGTGCCTGTCTGAGGATTGCACGCGGGTGTATGCCTCCACTACAAGTGAGCGGCCGAACTCAAAAATCGCCTCGGCGTTTGGTGCATGGCATTCCGAGCGTATGGAGGAGAGGATATCGTTCCAGCGAAGCGGATCCTCACCCGCCAGGGCGGCGTTCGTCACCGCCGAGTTTACCACTCGCCCAAATTCTGCAAGGTTTCCCGCTTGCGCAAGCGCGGACATGCGGGCGATCACTGCCTTCTCGTCCCGGGTCTGACAGGCAGTGCTCGACAGATTGTGCGCATTGCGCGCCGGTACCGGATCGCAACCGCAGCTCTCTCCTATAACCAGGCCGCAATGCAGCCGTCCGTCCGGCGCGTATCCCGAATCAAGAACCGTGAGCAGTGTCTTCACCGCCTCCTGGCCGAGAGCAAACAGTGGCTGCACAACCGTGGTCAGTGGTCGGATGAGACTCCGTGATTCGGGAATACCGTCGTAGCCTGTCACCGACACATCTTCGGGCACGCGCAGTCCGACCTCGCGTAATGTGTCGATTGCTGCGACCGCCATACGGTCATTCATGCAGACTACAGCATCAAACTCAATATTCCGTTCAAGGAGAGTACGCATTGCTGTCGCACCCGACTGCGGTCGGAAGTTTCCGGCCACCATAAGCCGTGGGTCAAGTTCCACACCCTCTCTGCGCAGAGACAACCTGACCGCATCATGTCGCTGTTGCACTTCAGGATGTTCGTCGGGACCGGCGATCAGTGCGAATCGACGTCTCCCATGATCCTGCACCAGATGTCGCGTAAGTTTTTCCAGCGCGGCACTCCCGTCTACAACCACAGCCGGCGCATGTCCCACGCGCGCTCCCACCGAGACCCACGGGAGCCCATGTTTCGACTTCAGGAGCGCGGCGATCTCGTTTGAGCGGGTATAGCCTGAAAGCGCCGATACAATCGCTATGATCCCGTCGACGTTCTTCGCCTGGGCAATCTGATAGGCGATATTCGAAGTCATCTCCGAAGGCACGAGAGAGCGCGGATGAGAGCCAACGAAGGTAATGAGACCCAGACCCTGCTGTTCAGCAACCGACTGGATACCTCTCCAGATTGCTGCCTGATAGGGATCCGCGAGATCGGTGGTGATGACTCCAATCATTCGGGCTGCAGATGGCACGTGAAGAATGTACACCCAGACCGGGAAATGGAGCAACATTCTGCCAGTGTCTCGAAGATTGGTGACCGAAGTCAGCTATCTCGTTTGGGGTTGCGAGATTGCGGCGGCTGCCATTGCATTTTGGAAGGCCCATGTACTCACGAGCGGCCCGGAAGCAGTCCGGACCCCCGGCAGGAACGCCTCAGCCCCATTTTGAACTCAACGTGCCGTCTGAAATCACCAATCTTCGTGACACTACATAAGTCATGCTATAATACGATCGGGTTACCGAAGTCTACCGAGAGGAGGATAGTATGCAGTACGAAGTTACGCGTCAGGATTCCTATTCCCGTGGCTTATTGATTCTTCGATTACTAT
>DATKUC010000210.1:0-19921 GCA_035530835.1 Spirochaetia bacterium | reverse complement strand
CGGATCATGGAAATGGTCCCGATCAAGGAGCGCGAAAAGCGCCCGCAGTAGGTGCTGCGGCGGGAGGCTGCGTGTTCGAAAAGTATAATCAGGTAATTGAGAATCTCGAACCAATAAAGTACACAGGCAGTATTGAACGAGTGCAGGGTTTGTTGATCGAAAGTCATGGACCCCAGGCCGTGGTCGGCGAACTGTGTGAGGTGCATCTCCCATCTTCAACTCAACCGTTCTGGGCGGAGGTAGTAGGTTTGCACGACCACACTGTGCAACTCATGCCATTCTCCGAAACCCGGGGCATTGAGATCGGCGCGAAGGTGGTCGGCACCGGCAGCGTGCTGAGTGTGCCTGTTTCACCGAAACTGCTCGGCCGCGTATTGAATTGTCTGGGGAAACCCATCGATGACGGTCCTGAAATCTCAGCGGAAGAGCTCTACCCGGTGATGAACTCGCCGCCTGATGTTCTTACCCGCTCGGCTATCACCGAACAGATCGTCACAGGCGTTCGTGCGATCGACGGAATGATCCCTATCGGCAAGGGACAGAGACTCGGTATCTTCTCCGGAAGCGGCGTTGGAAAGTCGACACTTCTCGGAATGGTCGCCCGCAACACATCGGCCGACGTCAACGTTATAGCGCTCATTGGCGAACGGGGCCGCGAGGTCAGGGAGTTTATCGAAAACGATCTTGGGCCCGAAGGCCTTGCACGGTCGGTCGTTGTGGTATCCACCTCCGATACTCCTCCACTTGCGCGGTTGCGCGGCGCATATGTCGCGACCGCAATAGCCGAATACTTTCGCGATCAGGGCAAGGATGTGATGCTGCTATTTGACTCGGTTACCCGGTTTGCCCGGGCACAGCGTGAAATAGGGCTCGCAATCGGCGAACCACCTGCAACCCGCGGGTTTCCTCCAAGTGTGTTCGAAATACTGCCGAAGCTCCTCGAGCGATGCGGAACCTCGGATCGTGGAACCATAACCGGTTTCTATACAATTCTGGTCGAAGGCGATGATATGGACGAGCCGATCGCCGACACAGTCCGGGGAATTCTTGACGGCCATCTGGTGCTCAGCCGGAAACTCGCAACCCGTTATCACTACCCGGCTATCGATGTTATGGCGTCGATTTCCCGCCTTGCCAACCGCGTATCGACTGCAGAGATGCGAACGCACGCAGGTTATCTGCGGCGTATGCTCGCCGTCCATGCCGACGCGGAGGATCTGATCAACGTTGGTGCGTATGCAAAGGGCAGCAACCCGGAAATAGACGAAGCGATTGAAAAGGTGCCCGCGATTAACCAGTTTCTGCGGCAGGACGTAACCGAAAAGACTACCCTGGAGCAAACCCAGTCCGCACTTCGCATTCTCGCCACTCCAGCTCCGGAGCCTTCGGAGCCGGCCGAATGAAACGCTTTCAGTTCCGCCTCGAACGGTTATTGAAGGTTCGCGAATATGCTGAGCGGCAACTCGAGATCAGAGTCGCGGACGCAACTCGAGTATGCCTTGACCTGACCGGACGGATTGACGCCCTTGCCGCGGAGCGTGCGGAAACCGCGATGGAACGCGGCTCTGACTCAGCGGAAAGCGCTGAGCGCTCCTCGTTGCTCGACATGGCCACGCTTGTTGCGCGGGATCGTTACATGGTGCTTATAGATCGAAAGACTGAAGAACTGAGCATGGAGCTTGCGATCCGTGATCAGGAGCGTGAGACTATCAGAGAGAAGCTCGCGGAAGCGTCTCGGGCACGGAAGGTGCTGGACAAGCTGAAAGAGCGAAAGAATGACGAGTACTACCACGAGATCCAGCGCCATGCAAATTCCGTGATCGACGAGCTTGGTGGAAGCGGCGTCATTCGTAAACGACAGAAAGGAGAACGCTGAGGTGTCCGACTACAGACGCGTGGGCGCCGGTCCAAGGATATTCGTGCTCATACTCCTCGTGCTCGTGCTGTTTCTTGGCGGGCTCCTGTGGTTCGACTACCTTGGAATCGTTAACGTGAAATCGACGCTCCAACCCATTGTTCAGCCGCTTCTGTCACTGATCGGCGTGCGTCCGCAGACCGCGCCCGCGCCGTCAAGCAGTCCGTTCCTCCTCGACTCCGCGCGCTTCCAGAAGCAGCAGGAAGCACTTGGTCTGCAGGAACAGGCGCTCCAGAAGCAGGAACAGGCTCTTACCGACAAGACCGCAAAACTGGACCAGCAGGCTGCGGCGCTGCAGGAACGTGAAGCGAAACTTGCCGATCAGGAAAAATCGTTCAATGAAAAGGTTAAACAATACGACAATAGAAGAGCGAACCTGATCCAGAACTCGAAGTACCTGACCAGTATGGCTCCCGCCCAGGCGGTTGCGATCCTGGTCAAGTACGATGACCAGCTGCTCATAGACACCCTGCGTGTCACTGAGCAGCTTGCACAGCAATCGGGGCAGACTTCGCTGGTGCCGTACTGGTTGTCGCTTTTCCCGCCTGATCGGGCGGCTGAGATACAGACCAAGATGGCGATGAAACCTAGTCAGTAGAAGGAGGCACATTGTGATCGTCGGTCGACCGGATAACCTGGCCCAGATGCTGGGTGGAACAAACAACGGTTCATCGGCGACAGATGCGCCCGGATTCCAGCCGACGACGGCACCGCACACCTCCTTTCAATCGCTTCTCGATTCATTTGCTGCGCCACGACAGATACGCCAACGCGATGAAGGCACTCCATTTACCGGTAGCGGTGCATCCAATCCATACGCAGCTTCCTTCGCAATGCAGACGAGTTACGTCTCATCGATTGGAAATGACACTCAGCCCCGGTTTGGCGGAAACGCTCCGTACGCCGCGGCGTTCGAAACCGCCGGACCTTCTTCCACTGGGACAGACGGAGCGGGGTCCACCGCAACAGAGGGCCGGTACGGAGCGGCCACTGCTCAGCAGGAACGCACTTCGATCGACACCTCCTCCCGGAATGGCGATCCTCGCCAGAATCAGGTGCCTGGCAGTTCAGCCGATACGAATACGTCAACTGCTGCCGGATCCAGATCCAGATCAACACACAGTGATCAGCCGAATACGGCGGCAAGCGACGCAGCCGCCGGAGCCCGCAACTCCGCATCAGGTAGCCAGCACGAGTCATCGAGCGCGCCAGAAGCACACGGTCAGTCGGCGAACAGGAAAACGGCCGCGAAAATCCCGGATAACTCGGTGAACAGCGCGAAATCTGCTCAGCCGCCCCCGTCCTCGAAGGGCGTCCCACCTGCGCATGCTTCCACGTCCACCGAAGCCGGCCACACCGCGGCTGCGCTCAAGTCCAGGGCGCGGGAAACCGTACGCTCGGTGGGTTCGTTCGTAGGAATGGTCCCGGGACGCGAGGGCGCAACGAAGGCGAACGGAACGGAGAAGGCAGCTTCAACCTTGATCGGGATGCGCAAAAGCGAACCCGCAAATGCTTTCCCGGAGATTGGTGCACGTATTGCAGTGCGTGATCTCCGCACGAAGATTTCAGCGAAATCAACTGCCGCCAGTCCAAATCAGACGACTGCGAAAGGACTGGTGAACGCTCTGCTCGTCGGTCTCAATCCCGGGTCTGATTCGGGGAATGCCAAGAAAGCAGACAGCCAGACCACTGCGCAGTCGACGGTGCACAAGAAAGCAGAAGCCGCGGTTGCCTCCTCACAGCCGAATGCTCAGAACGGCAATGTCCAGGAGCTGACCCAATTGCGACATACACTTTCTGAGCAGCCTTCACAGCAGCATCAGAGCGGAGATGGTGCCGCGAGTTCGAACTCGAACAACCAGGGAATCAACGGCATGCAGTTTGGCGCGACGAGTGCGGTCTCCCACGCCACTTCCCGAGCCCAGGCGCCGATTCCCCAGGCTGGTGCCTATGCGGAACTTGCGCGACAGCTCAAGTCCGGAATGAGTACCGATATCGTTCGTGAGGCAAAGGTCGTTCTGCGCGACCAGAACTCCGGTGAGATCCGGATGACATTGCGGCCGGAATCTCTGGGCCGGGTGAGGATTCAGCTCCATGTTGTCGACAATCGTATAGGCGGACAGATTTTTGTCGACAATGTTAATGTACGGGATGTTTTCCAGCAGAATCTGACACAGCTTTATCAGGCCTTTCAGACAAGCGGATTCGAAGCGGGGATGCTTGAGGTGTCGGTTGGAAACGGCAATGACAGTTCAGCCTCCCAGGGTGAGAGCGGCAGCAATCCGCCGCGCAATACGGGACGGGTCGAATCCACGGTTATGCCGGAGTCCGGTGCCCAGCGATTTGCGGATGCAAACTACGGCAGCGGCCTGGTTAACATGATTGTATAGGAGTGGGATATGAATATCAGCAACGGCATTGATCTGAAGATGAACGGCCAGGACGAGGCCAAGGTCAAAATGCAGGTAGATGCATTGAACAGCACGCTGAACAATGGGAGAAAGGTCAAACAGAGTCTGGACAAGAATGACTTTCTGAAGTTGCTCACCACGCAGTTGACGCATCAGGATCCGATGCAGCCAATGCAGGACACCGCGTTCATTGCTCAAATGGCGCAGTTCTCCACACTCGAGCAGATTACGAACATGGCTCAGGGCTTCTCAAATGTGGCGAATCTCATGAAGTCAAGCGACGCACTTGGTCTTCTCGGCAAGACCGTGAGTATTTCGGCCGACGGCAAAACGGTTAGTGGAGTCGTTAACCAGGTTTCCGGTGGACAGTTTCCACAGGTGCTTGTCGATGGTAACTACTACGATTACAGCCAGGTTGTCGATGTCAGAAAGTAGGAGGGCGTGAGCCAATGATGCGATCACTTTGGGCCGGTGTTTCCGGTCTCGAGAATCACCAGGTCAGAATGGACGTGATCGGCAACAATATTGCCAACGTGAACACCACAGGCTTCAAGAAGGGGCGTGTGGATTTCCAGGATCTGATCTCCCAGACTATGGAAGGTGCCGCGCGGCCTCAGGCAGTTGTTGGTGGCGTTAACCCGAAACAGGTCGGCCTTGGTATGAATATTGCGGCAATTGGAACCATCTTCACGCAGGGTTCGCTGCAGACCACGGGTGTTAAGACCGATGTCGCCATACAGGGAGACGGTTTTTTCGTTCTCCGTCAGGGTGATCAGAAGTTCTACACCCGCGCGGGAGCGTTTGGACTGGACGCCGATGGTATGCTGGTCAATCCCTCGAACGGTATGCGTGTTCAGGGCTGGAAGGCTCAGACGCTGAACGGGCAAACCTTCATTAACACGTCGGCTGACACAACCGACCTCCAGATTCCTGTGGGGAGCAAGGATCCGGCTCACGCGACCGGCCAGGTTGACTTCATGTGCAACCTGAACAAGAGTACCCCTCTCATACCGGCAAATCCAACTGCCGCGGAGACTCGTGCAGGGACCTGGACGGTAACAAAGCAGATCTATGACTCCTTCGGTCAGACCCACGATCTGCAGGTTGACTTTACACGGGTTGCGGGCGCTCCGAATCGATGGGAGGGCCGCATCACAATCGATCCGAATACCGCGAATCCGATCACACCGCAGATCACAATCAACGGTGTGCAGTCACCGGCGAATACGCTGCTCGTGCAGTACGGGAACGACGGAACTTTGCAGTCGGTCACCAACGCTGCCGGCGGCGTCGCCAACAATGGCGCCTTGAGCGTGAACGTGACCTTCCCGGTGCCGAACCAGACTGCACCCATCAATCCTGCGACCGGACAGCCCGGGGCGCCGGTTACTCAGACTTTTGCAATGAATCTCGGTACCGTCGGCTCCTACACGGATTCAATGACACAATTCAGTGCGCAGAGTTCGACCAAGATCTTCAAGCAGGATGGTTACACGATGGGGTACCTCCAGGATTTCCGCATCGACCCGAACGGTGAAATCCTCGGCATCTACTCAAACGGCACCAACCGTCCGATCGGTCAGCTTGCAATGGCTCAGTTCGTTAATCCGGGCGGACTCAGCAAGGCAGGGGAGAATAACTACCAGGAGACTATCAACTCCGGAAACTCGGACATCGGTCCCGCCGGACTTGCAGGCCGGGGCAAATTCATTGCCGGTGCACTTGAAATGAGCAACGTCGACCTGGCCGAATCGTTCGCAGACATGATCGTGACGCAGAGAGGCTTCGAGGCGAACAGCAAGACGATTCAGACATCGGATCAGATGCTGCAGGTGCTCTTAACACTGAAGAGGTAACGAGGTATAGTGTTGACTAAATGGTAAAAGTCACGCGGCTTGATGGTGTGAATTACTTCGTGAATCCCCATCAGATCGAATACATTGAACTCAACCCTGACACGACGCTCATTATGCTTTCCGGGAAGCGACTGGTAGTCCGAGAGGACTACCAGACTATATTTGAGGAGATAATCTCGTACCGCCGACTGATCGGCGCCTTCAAAAACGAGGAGTAGGGGAATGGATCTCGGGACGATCATCGGTTTGATTGGAGGCGCCGCCCTCGTTCTGATCTCGATTGCAATTAACGGCGCAGGTTTCAATATCTACCTGGATCTCGGATCGGTCCTCCTCGTAATCGGCGGTTCATTCGGCGCGCTCATGATCAGCAATCCGCTGAATCGTATTCTTGGAATAGTGCGCTTCATGAGCCTTGCATTCCGCATTCCCGACTTGCGTGAAGAAAAGATAATAACCGACCTTGTTGCGTTTTCCGAACGTGCTCGCCGCGAAGGTCTGCTTGCACTCGAAGACAATCTGGATGAAGTGGAAGACGAGTTCCTGCGCAAAGGTATTCAACTCGTCGTTGACGGCACGGATCCTGAAATCATCAAATCAATACTCTACAACGAACTCAATCAGGTTCAGGAACGCCATGAGAGAGGCATCAAGGTCTTCGACGACTGGGGCAAGCTCGCTCCCGCATTCGGAATGCTCGGGACGCTCATCGGACTCATCGCGATGCTCGCGAACCTTGGCGGAGACAAGACGGCAATTGGCCGCGGCATGGGCCTCGCCCTCATCACCACGCTTTATGGCGCTCTACTCGCGAACCTTCTCCTGATCCCGGTCAAGAACAAACTTGAAGACCGGGACAAAGATGAGACACGGGTCAAGGAAATTATCGTAGAAGGTATTCTGTCGATTCAATCAGGCGATAATCCTCGAATTCTGCTCGAAAAGCTTATCTCCTTCCTGCCTCCGCGACAGCGTGATTCGCTTCGTCAGGAGACCGTCCGAGAGTAAGGAGGGTTGTATGCCAATGCCACGAAAGCCGAAAAAAGCGAGTGAAGGAACTCCGGACTGGATGCTCACCTATGGTGACATGACCACGCTTCTTCTGACATTCTTCATCTTCATGTTCACAACGGCGGAAGTCAACGGATATCAACTGCAGCTTATTCTTGCAGCGTTTCAGGGGCTTGGTGCACTCGACGGCGGCAATACACTCCAGCAGGGAAAACTTGCCGAGCTGGGCAACACAGTCATGACACTGCCTTCGCTGCAGGCGGGACGCGCACTGGATAAGGCGCGACGTCAGGCAATATCCCTGTTTGAGCCTGAAATCCGCACCAAGAAGGTGCGTGTCACCGAAGATGAGCGTGGTCTGGTAATAAGCCTTGCAGCTGATGCGTTCTTCAGGCCGGCAAGTGCCCAGGTGGATATCGAAGCCAGCCGCACGCTCCTGCAGCGTCTGTCCACGCTGCTCAAGAGTCCGGATCTGGCCGGCAGGAAGTTCAGAATCGAAGGCCACACCGATTCGTTGCCCACGGATCCAAAGGGACCGTGGCCGACGAACTGGGAGCTTTCATCCGATCGGGCAGCAAACGTGCTCCACTATCTCGTGGATTTTGGCGACAACGAGAATCAATTTCAGATTATGGGACTTGCGGACACAGTGCCGCTGATGAGCAACGCTACGCCCGAAGGCAGAGCGTATAACCGAAGGGTTGACATCATTGTGCTGTCGGCCGGTCATCTGTAAGGTTTCGACGAGTACCGATGTTCGGTGTTATACTCTAATCGGAGACATACATGTCAGACGAATTGTTTGAAGCGGAAGAAGAGTCGGTCGGCGGGGACCAGTCCGGGAAGAAGAAGGTCGGATTCCTACCCGGCATTGTCATACAGATACTCAAGTGGGCTGCAATCATCCTTGGTGCGGTGATTTTCATCGTAACCGTGGTCGTCGTTACCGTAAGCATATTGAACAGCGGAAACAAGGCGCAGTCACAGGCGCCTCTTTCGGCCGAATATCAGGCCACGAAGCCCATCTATGCTTACTACTCGAATATCGGTGAAATCCGCGGTCGTACTGCCGATCAGGTGCCCCATACCGTAATTGTCGATCCGGTCCTTGGATTCGATCCGAATAACAAAGCCCTCGCGGCCGAGCTTGGACAACGCGCGCCGGAGATTCGCGATATCGTGTTGAGCTACTTTATCTCCAAGAGTGCATCTCAGCTCGATGGTGCCGATAATATGCAGAGAGTCAAAGACGATCTTCGTGAGGAGATTAACCGAATTCTTGCACACGGCAAAATTGCTGAGGTGTTCTTTAAGAGTTACAACGTGGTTGAATTTTAGCCGATTGTGTGCATGAATTGAGAGGGGAGCTTTTGAACGAAGACTCATAAACGGGGACCACGATGACGGAAGTGCTTTCTCAGGATGAAATTGACCAGCTGCTCACCGCGATTTCATCCGGGGACATCGAAACCGAAGAGATTCATCAGCCTGCCGATCAGCGGAAGATCAAGATATATGACTTCAAGCGGCCGGATAAGTTCTCCAAGGAACAGATTCGAACGGTTTCGATCATGCATGAGACATTCGCGCGTCTCACGACTACCGCGCTCAGCGCGCAGTTGCGCAGTCTCGCCCAGGTGCATGTAGCTTCCGTAGATCAGCTTACCTACGAAGAGTTCATTCGATCGATTCCCAATCCGACCACCCTTGCCGTCATCAACATGGATCCTCTCAAAGGATCGGCCATCCTGGAAATTGATCCGGCAATAACGTTTTCCATAATTGACAGGCTCTTCGGCGGACAGGGTGAAGGGGCAAAGGTCACCCGGGAACTGACGGATATCGAGCAGTCGGTCATGGAAGGTATTATTGTTCGAATACTGGGAAATATGCGGGAAGCGTGGAGCCAGGTGATCGACCTTCGACCTCGTCTCGGCCAGATCGAGACTAATCCTCAATTTGCCCAGATTGTCCCTCCCACCGAAATGGTCGTACTCGTAACACTCGAAACGAAGGTCGGCGACGTGGAAGGTATGATGAATTTCTGCATTCCATATCTCACAATTGAGCCGATAATCTCGAAACTTTCTGCTCAGTATATGTACTCGTCGATCCGTCGTGGAGCGACCACTGAAAACCTGAACATTATCCGCGACCGGCTTTCCACAATTGAAGTGGCTCTTGTTGCCGAAGTTGGTGAGATGGATCTCACCGTGCGGGATGTCCTTTCGCTCAGAGCCGGGGATGTAATCAGGTTTCCGAACGTTCGGGTGAATGATCCGATGGTTCTGAAAATCGGTAATCGGCCGAAGTTTCAATGCAAACCCGGGCAAGTTGGGAGTAAAATGGCTGTCCAGATTATAAAGCAGCTTGAAGATATTGAACAGGAAGACTTTGAGGAACTGGTTGTCGAAGGAGAAGAGCAATGAGTGACGGATCCCTCTCTCAAGATGAAATAGACGCTCTGTTGCAGGGATCAGGTGGAATGGACTTCGACGAAGCACCTCCCGCTGCGGTTCAGGAAGTAACGTTTTCGGCCCAGGATCGGAAAGCCTTTCAACGCTTCATGAGTGAATCGATAGAAATGCAGTCTTCGACCTTGTCGACGCTGATGAGCGACAAGACAGTCTCGATATCGAAACCGACTGTGGATGTTGTCGACAGCTCGACGCTCGAGGAGGATCTCGAGGATCAGATGGTCCAGATCACCCTGGATCTGAATTCAGGAATCGTCGGGAATCACTCCTATATCCTCCCGGAATCGGGCGCATTGCAGATTGCCGGTGCGATGATGGGCCAGGAAGACACAGAAATCGACGACGCCGCATTGAACGCGCTTCAGGAAGCCTTTTCTCAGGTAAGCGGACCACTGCTTACGTCGATCGGAGACAGGATCGACGCCACGGTAATGTCGGAGGCGCCGACTGCGAACTTTGGTCCGAGGAATTCGCTTTCGCTTCCCACCGGAGAGTTCGTCAAGGTAGTCTTTCCCGTTTCAATCGAGGGAGGCAGCTCCTTCGAGCTTACCGAAATTTTCGAGATGTCTGCCGCGAGCGAGATTCTTACCCAGGCAGGTCTTCGTACCGAGACGGCCCCGCGACCAGCCACTCGCCCTCAACCACAGGCCCAGCGAGCACAACCGGCGCCGCAATTCGGCGGGCAGGCTCAATTTGGTGCTCCTCAGGGAGGTTACGGCGCGGCACCGCAGCAAGGCTACGGAGCACAGGTGCAGTCGGTGCAGTTTCCGAACCTGCAACCAAACAACATGCAGCAGGAACAGGGCAACATAAGCCTGCTCATGGATGTCTATATGGAGATGACGGTCGAACTTGGCCGTACCAAGAAGCTCATAAAGGAGATTCTCGGTATGGGCGAGGGGACCATCATAGAGCTCGACAAGCTTGCGGGCGAGCCGGTAGACATACTGGTGAATCATAAATTGATAGCAAAGGGAGAAGTAGTGGTTATCGACGAAAACTTTGGTGTCCGCGTAACAGAGATCGTTTCCACTATGGAAAGATTGAACAATATGACGTAAAATGGAATCGTAACTGGCCACGCAGGACTGCAGACCTGCAAAAGCCGGTGTTGGGAGGGGAAAAATCAAAAAGAAAGCCGCTATTCTCGTGGCGGGCCTTCTTGTGTTTGCTGTACTGGCGGTACTCACACAGGGAAAACCGTCCACGAAGCAGGGCGCGTCGGCTGTTCAGTCTCAAACAAGCGACGTGTCCGCTCAGGGTACCCAGGGTACAACAGCAAAGACAGGTGCCGCACTGCCTTCCGCTACCGCAGCCGGTAGCGAGAAATCCTCAGTGTCGGCGACCGGTACGACCGGCTCGCAGAATATCAACGAAAAGGATCTCACGTTTTCAAACAGTCCGGCAGCCGTCAAGGTAAACCCGGCGGTTACGTCGTTTGGAATCATGGATCTCGTGCGCATGGTGCTGATACTCGGGCTCGTGGTAGGTTTGATCTATGGTGTCTTTTACCTGCTCAAACGAAGCGCGGGTGGAAGACTCCTCGAATCAAACTCCATGCGAATCCTCGGCAATCTCCAGCTTCCCGGCAATCGTACAGTTCATCTGGTTGAAGCCGGCCGGCAGGTCTTTCTTGTCGGCGGCGGAGAACACGGTGTCTCCCTCATCTCCGAGATTACGGATCAGGAGAGTCTCGACGACATTCGTCTGAAGTATCAGGCGGGCTCCCCTGGCGTGAAGCGCACATTCTCCGATCTCCTTTCCGGCGTTCTGACAGCGTCCAATATGCTGCATCGCGGGAGGACAGCGACCGCGCAACCACAGCCGGAAGCGCGCAAGTCAGCCGGAGAAGAGCACGCCGGAGAGGATCCGGTCGACTTCCTGCGTCAGCAGCGCAACCGGCTAAAGCGGCTGCAGCAGTAGGGCGTTTTGAAGTGTCACTGGGAGGGGACATGAAAAAAACAGCAACAATAACCGCAATAGCAATAATCCTGTTTTCCCTGTCGCCGACCGCGCTTTTTGCGCAGTCGAGCCCCGCGGTTCCGTCCGGCGGATCCAATCTTGCAGCGCCCGGCGGAAACGGATTGTCGAATATCAGCATACCATTTGTGAACGTGCAGGTTCGATCACCGCAAAGTAACAAGGACGTTGCACTATCGGTGCAACTTCTGCTGATGCTTGCGGTACTCAGTCTTGCGCCGTCTATTGTCATTCTCATGACTTCATTTCTGCGTATTGCGGTGGTCCTGAACTTCGTGAAGCAGGCCCTTTCACTTCAGCAGGTGCCACCAAACCAGGTTCTCATGGGCATTGCGCTCTTCTTGACGCTGTTCATCATGTGGCCGACGGTGACCGATGTGTATGACAATTCGTACAAACCCTTCTCTGAGGGAAAGATCGGCATTCAGGAAGCATATCAGCGGTTCGAGAAACCGATGCGCATCTTCATGTACAAGCAGATGGCCGCAAACCCGGACAACATCAGATTGTTCATGACAATGGCGAAACTGCCGAAGCCGCGGGATCTCGCTGATGTTCCAACCTATGTGCTGATTCCCGCGTTCATTCTCAATGAGCTGACAGTTGCGTTCAAGATCGGCATCCTGCTATTCATTCCATTTATCGTCATCGACATGGTGGTAGCTTCGACGCTCATGTCGATGGGAATGATTATGCTTCCGCCGGTCATGATCAGTCTCCCGTTCAAGCTCATCCTCTTTGTTCTGGTTGATGGCTGGGGACTGATCACGAAGCAACTCGTTGCGAGCTTCATACAGTGAAGCGTTCGCTGCAGGGGAGGTGACAGATGGATATTGGGGTTGCTATTCAGCTGGTGCGCTCGGGAATCATCCAGATTCTGGTGATAAGCGCGCCTGTTCTCATCATCGGGATGGTGGTCGGACTTATCATATCGATTTTTCAGGCTACCACATCAATTCAGGAGCAGACACTCACGTTTGTTCCGAAGATCGCGGCAATTCTGGCGGCGTTGATATTCTTTGGTCCCTGGATGTTCGGGGCCATGGTTCAGTTCACGCAGAACGTGTTCGCGCAGATCCCGAACATGATCAGGTAAGCTGACAGTGGACCTGTCGAGCCTCGCAGCAAACGCACAGATATTCTTTCTCATCTTTGCCCGGGTCATCGCGATGCTCGAGATCGCACCGCTCTTTTCTTCGGCGGGAATTCCACGCATTGCGCGTATCGGGCTCGCCATGCTATGCGCGGCGATTCTGTTGCCTCAGTTACGCGGAGTCTACACTCCTGTGCCGCAGGAGGCGCTTGCATACGTATTGTTGCTCGCAGGTGAGGCACTCATCGGAATTCTCACCGCGTTCTATCTGGTGATAATCTACGGCACCTTTCAGGTCGCCGGAGAGTTCTTTTCGCTTCAGATGGGATTTGGCGCATCATCAGTTTTCGATCCTCTCGCGCAGGTAGAACTTCCGATCATGGGGCAGTTCTTCAACATTGCCGCGATGTTTGTATTCCTGTCGGTCAGCGGGTTCCAGAAACTGTTTCTGACCGGCGTAATCGGCTCATTCCACGCAGTCCGCGCCATCGATTTTGCAACGTACCACAGCGACTTTGCGTCCCTCTTTCTGACCAGTCTTACAAATCTGTTCGAACAGGCACTGATCATTTCCATGCCAATCCTTGGAACACTCTTCCTCGTGGAAGTTGTCATGGGTCTTCTCGCCAAGGCAGCGCCGCAGCTGAATCTGCTCATGCTCGGCTTTCCACTGGCCATCATTGTGGCTTTCGGAATGATGCTGCTTGCGCTTCCAATGATTATGGCGTTTTTCGGAAATGTCATAGAGTCCGGATTCTCGGGGCTGACAGACGTGTTTCTCCGTATCGGGGCGGGTTCGACGGCGGGAGGAACAGTACCATGACGTTCACCGAGCCGTCTGTGATGCCCATCGTGGATAATCTCTTTCTCGCTCAGCTCGCCGAAGTTCACCTCCAGTGGTTTGCCGCTGAGGACGAAGGCAGAACAGAGGAGCCGAGCGAGCACAAGATACAGAAGGCGCGCGAGGACGGGAAGGTTGCGAAGTCGCAGGACGTGACCCAGTCGATCGTGCTGCTATTCTCGGTCGTGCTGCTTGGAATCATCGGCAAGTACTTTCTCGGGACGATGGCTGAAATGGTCGGCTACTTCCTGTCGCAATCGACAAAGATCGATCCAACAGTCGACTTCATCCTCGGGCAGGCATTCATCGGGTACTTCATTCGACTCATGTGGCCGATCGCAGCCGTCGCATTTGTTGCTGCAGTTCTCGGGAACCTGCTGCAGGTAGGATTCCTTTTTACCGTGAAACCCATAACGCCTGATTTCAACCGCATAGCCCCACGATTCGGCAAGTGGCTGGAACGATCGCTCTTCTCTGTTGAAGCCGTTTACAACCTCGGGAAGTCGATCGGCAAGATCATCATCATCGTGGGTATTGCCGTATTGAACGTCGTCGGCGATATCGCAAAACTCGTCACGCTTCTTCAGGTGCCATTCCTTCAGGCGATATCCGTAATCGCTTCGCTCACGTTCACCATTATGCTCGAGTCGGCAATTGTGCTGCTCATTCTCTCGATTCTTGACTACATGTTTCAGCGCAGACAGCACCTCGAGCAATTGAAGATGAGCAAGCAGGAAGTCAAAGACGAACGGAGGATGTATGAAGGTGATCCGCTCGTGCGTAACCGGCTCAGACGCCGGATGCAGGAACTGCTTAGTCGGAGCCTCGCTCAGAAAGTGCCGGAGGCCGACGTAGTAGTCACAAACCCTACTCATTTCGCGGTTGCACTCGAGTACAAGCGTGAATTGATGCGGGCGCCGACGGTAACCGCGAAAGGTGCTGACAACATTGCTCAGCGAATTCGGGAAATTGCGATGGAGCACGGGGTTCCGCTCATCGAGAACCGACCTCTTGCACGGGCTCTCTATGCTGACGTGGAAATCGGAGATGAGATACCGGAAAAGTATTACGAAGCAGTTGTCGCGGTATTGAAGCAGGTCTACAGAATCAATGGCAGCCGCCCATTTTCAATTGGGGGCCGAAACGTCTCCGCCACAGCAAGTTCCGGCGCCGGCGACCGAGCCGGCAGGACCCGGAGTTCGGACGGTTCGCAGGTTGCCGTAGCTCCAGATGAGCCGGCCGACGGTGAGAAGGAGTAATTCATGGCCGATGTAAGGTCTCTCCTGGGAGTGTCGTTTCTCAAGCAGAAGAGTGATGTCTTTGTGGCAGTTGGTGTCATTGTTATAGTGATGATGCTCATCATACCGCTGCCGGCAGTTCTGCTCGACACCCTGATGGCGTTCAACATCACCCTTTCACTGCTTATAATCCTGATAGTGCTCTATATCAAGCGGGCGCTTGAGTTCTCCATCTTTCCGACCCTTCTGCTCGTATCAACCGTGTTCGGACTTGCACTGAACGTCTCCTCAACGCGGCTGATTCTCTCACAGGGTGACAAGTTTGGCGGGAAAATCGTTCGAGCGTTCGCCCAGTTCGTCGTGGGAACGAATGGAACACAGGGGCTGGTAATCGGGCTGATCATCTTCATCATCCTCATTGCAGTACAGTTCATAGTCATTACCAAGGGAGCAACCCGCGTTGCTGAAGTTGCGGCGAGGTTCACACTCGATGCACTGCCCGGAAAACAGATGGCGATCGAAGCAGAGTACAACTCAGGTGCCCTGACCGAAGAGGAGTCGATGCGCCGCAAGAACGACCTGCAGCGCGAGGTTGACTTCTACGGGGCGATGGATGGAGCTTCGAAGTTCGTATCGGGAAATGTGAAAGTTGGAATCTTCATTACGATAGTGAATCTGATCGGCGGCATGATAGTGGGAATGACCCTTCATGGCGAGCCGTTTCAGAATGCACTGAATACCTACACGAGTCTGACAATCGGTGACGGGCTTGTGACGCAGTTTCCGGCTCTGCTCATCTCTACTGCAACGGGCCTGATCGTCACCCGCGCCATTTCGGACGGCACCTTCGGCGAGGACGTGACAAAGCAGTTTTCCGCGCAGTCACGTGTCTACTGGATTGCCGCCGCGTTCCTGTTTCTCATCGCACTGCTTCCCGGCTTTCCCTGGTACGTGCTCATTCCGATGTCCGCACTGTTCGCATTTCTGGCCCTGCGCCTGACGCAGAAGCAGGCCGTGCAGGAACGAGAGGCGCGCGAGGCACGGTCCGCGGCAAAGACCAAAGAGAGCGCTCCGACTGAGCTTTCCCCCGTTGCTCCGCTTGATCCGATCTCGCTCGAACTTGGATACGGACTGGTGCCGCTTGTCGACAAGGATCAGGGGGCGGAGCTCCTTGACCGGGTAACCCGGATTCGGCGGGAAACGGCGCTCGACATGGGGCTCGTAGTTCCGCGCATCCGGATCATCGACAATATGCGACTCGAGCCTTCGGAATACTGCATAAAGATCCGCGGTGTGGAAGTAGGCCGTGGCACCATTCGCCTGGGGCACTACCTGTCGATAAATCCCGGCGGCACGAAAGAGGAGATCGTCGGTGAGAAGACGCGCGACCCCGCGTTCGGACTGCCTGCTCAGTGGATAACCGAAGAAAACCGAGAAGAGGCCGAGCGCGCCGGATATACCGTTGTCGATGCGCCCTCAATTATCGCAACTCATCTTACCGAGGTAATAAAGCGTCACGCCTCTTCCATTCTCGGCCGACAGGAAGTGAAATCCATTCTCGACGCACTGAAGCGGGACTATCCTGCGGTAGTAGAAGAGGTCCAGGCTGCGCTCTCGATTGGTGAGATTCAGAAGGTACTGCAGGGTTTGCTGCGTGAACAGGTCTCAATCCGGAACATGGTGGTTATATTGGAAACGCTGGCCGACTATGGTACAATCACCAAGGACACAGGGTATCTCATCGAGAAAGCACGGCAAGGACTGTCACGTCAGATATGCCTTCAGTACGTTGATGATGAGAAGAAGCTTTCCGTCATAACCGTGTATCCTGCGCTCGAGCAGACGATCATCGAATCGCGGGTAGAAACCGCGGGCGGTGTCGTCCCCGCCCTGAAGCCCGACGTCCAAAGAAAGTGGGTGAACGCGGTGACCAATATGGTCAGAAGGGTACAGGAACAGGGCCTGTATCCTATTATGCTATGCTCGGAGGCCGCGAGGCCTTTGGTGAAAGCCAGTACTATTCGGGAGGTCCCCGACCTTGTCGTGCTCTCTGTTGCGGAGATTGTTCACGAGGTCAGGGTTGAAGGGGTCGGAGAGATCAAGCTCGATGCATGAGGTGAGTGGTGATGGAATATTTCGTTGAACAGGCTCCTACCCACCGTGAAGCGCTGGATCAGGTACGAGCCAAGTATGGCGACAATGCTCGGGTGCTGTCGCATAAGTCAGTTCGCGTTGGCGGATTTCTCGGATTCTTCGCGCGAGAAGGAATCGAGGTGACCGGCTACTATTCCAACGAACCTGTGAAGCGCAAGACCATCGACATTGAGGACGAGAAGAAGAAGATCCTCAATGCAGTGAAGTCGGAAAAGACACTAGACCTTGTACTGAAGGAAATTCAGTCGCTGAAAGAGCAGATGGAGAAGCAGCCGGCAATTCATCACCCGGCTCCGATAGAGACCGAGCATGCCACTATCAAGCAGGTCAGGGAGCTTCTTGTCGGCAACGACTTTACCTCAGCCTTCATACAGAGTGTCTGCGGACGGCTCCGCTCCGAGCTCACGGTTCAGGAACTTGAAAACCTGCCGGACGTCCTTGATCGAATTGTCGAATGGGTAGGCGATGCCATCGAGATATTCGATCGAGTTCCCGATCTGACCACAGCGACCGTAAACGGTGGAAAGCGTCGTCCGGAGGTGTTCATTCTCGTTGGACCCACGGGTGTAGGCAAGACGACGACAATCGCAAAACTTGCAGCAATGTACGGCATAGCTGGCATAAACAAAAGATCACAGCAGGTGCGGATTCTGACAATTGACAACTACCGTATCGGTGCGAGGCAGCAGATCGAAATCTACGGCGAGATTATGGGCATTCCGGTCTCTTCGGTGGAGTCTCCGCAGGATCTGAAGAAGTACATTGATCTGTACCAGGATGCGGATTTGATCTTCGTCGACACAATTGGAAAGAGTCCGAAGGATTTCACGAAACTCGGTGAGATGCGGGAACTTCTGCGCGAGTGCGGCGCAGGCAGCTCCGTCCATCTTGCCCTGAGTGCGACAACGAAAAGCGCGGATGTGTACGAAGTGCTCAGGCAGTTCGAACCATTCAACTATCAATCGATAATTCTGACGAAATTGGATGAGACGACAAGGATTGGCAACATTGTGAGCATATTGGCTGAAAAGCAAAAACCATTCTCCTTCATTACCGACGGGCAGGGCGTGCCTCAGGACATATCCCGCGCGTCGGTCGTGAAGCTGTTGACGAACCTCGACGGGTTTCACATCAATCGCGAACTAGTAGAGGCCCGTTTTGGCTGAAAATCCAGAGGCGGAGATGAACATGGCAGATCAGGCTGAAACGCTGCGCGAAATAATGAAGAAGACGCCGAGTGCTGCAGCAAACGGAAGCGCGGGCGTGAAGGGTTCTGGCAGCAAGACCCGGATCATCGCTATTGCAAGCGGAAAAGGTGGCGTCGGAAAGACGAACATCGCGACAAACATGGCGATAGCGTACTCGCGCATCGGGAAGCGTGTAATCCTCATGGACGCGGATCTCGGTCTTGCAAACGTGAACGTGGTGCTCGGGATCATACCGAAGTACAACCTGTACCATCTGATTCGGAAGCAGAAGTCGATGAAAGAGATCCTCATGGACACCAGTTACGGGATCCAGATCGTTGCGGGAGCAAGCGGTTTCGCGAAGATAGCAAACCTGAGCGAGGATGAACGGCAAATTTTCATCCAGGAACTCTCGGAGCTTTCGAATGCAGACGTCATCATCATCGATACCAGCGCAGGAGTATCAAATAACGTCCTGTCGTTCATCGCAGCTGCCGACGAGGCCATCATTGTTACGACTCCTGAACCGACTGCCATTACTGATGCGTATGGTATCATCAAGATCATTGCGACTGAGATCGACAATCTGAGCCTGAACTTGAAGCTGATCGTGAATCGAGTGCGATCCGTGACTGAAGGCAAAAAGGTGGCAGAACGGGTCATCAATATAGCAGGGCAATTTCTGAACCTGAAGGTGGACTACCTCGGCTATGTATATGATGATCCGGCAGTTCATGAGGCGGTCCTCAGACAGCGACCGTTTCTCGCGACCGACAGTAAGGGAAAAGCGTCCATCTGCATTCAGCATATGGTGGGACGATTGGAGAAGGTTTCTATCGGCGAGAGTGGTGGAATCGGCAGATTCCTCAAGAAACTTTTCGGCAGGCAGGCAGAATAGCGCATTATTGGGGTATGTTGACGGGCATGGAGATTTCGCCTAAGCTATAGGGCGGGATTGTAAACTGGGGTATTATGGAAGTCAACTGGAGAGTAAGCGCCGCTTTCGCGGGAGTGGCCTTCATCCTGTCCATATTGAGCGGAGCAATAGCCGGTGTTGGCTTTGGTTTGCTCCTCTTGCGTGCGGTCATTGGTTCGGTTGCATTTGCAGTTGTCGGTGCAGGCCTTTCACTGATTATCGCCCGGTTTCTCCCTGATCTTCAGCATTTATCCGGCAATCACTCCGCCAAACCCAATGATAGCTACAACGAGCCGGGCAGTCGAGTAGATATTGTATTGCCTGCAGAACAGAACGATTATGGAGATACAGAGTATCGGCCTGACGCTGGTGACGGGGACGACGCGCTGGACGATGATACCCTGGTCGAAGAGGTGGAGGAACTTTCCTCGGCCGATGGACCGATACCGGTAGAAACGGGCGCACGGGCAGGGCATCGGGTCGGTGATACGGCAGTTTCAGGGACGGGAGCACAGGAAGTGGAACCGGTAAGCGACGAGGAAACCTCCGAATTGCTTGCCGCAGACGTTGAGGACCTGCCTGACATCGGCGGGCTCGCGGGTTCGTTCGAGGGTCATCCGGATGAACTGGAACAGAGCGTCAGTCGGCAGGAAAGTGCCCGTCAACCCGGAAGTTCGGGAATTGACCCGGCAGACCCGGAATTGATTGCAAGGGCGCTGCGGACAGTGCTGAAGCGGGACCAGTCGTAGGTGGAAAAGGAAAGGAACGGTATGGGCGACAACGTGCTGGCAGAGATGACGGAGGAGCAACTGTGGCGTGGGTACCGGAAGACCCACAATCCG
>DATKUC010000209.1:0-14571 GCA_035530835.1 Spirochaetia bacterium | reverse complement strand
TCTTGCAGATACTGCTTCAGCAGATTGAAGGGGAGCCATGAGCAACAACGACATCGTCCCGGGATTCGACGAAGAGAAAGATGAAAGCCTCAAAATTCGTCTCCAGAAAGTAGACTCGGTCGATGGGTCGCTTATTCTCTTCCTGACGGGTTACATCGACACGTACAACTCGAACTTCTTCCAGAAGCGAGTAAACCGTGCAATCGAATCCGGATTCACGCGGCTTGTTTTTCACTGCGGGGGGCTCAACTACGTGTCGAGTACCGGCATCGGCTCATTCACCGCATTTCTGAAGGCGGTGAAGCCGCGTGGTGGAGATCTGGTACTGCTCGAGATCCAGCCGAAAGTGTACGAAGTGTTTCAATTGCTCGGTTTCTCTCAGTTCTTCAACATCAAGGATAATCTTGACGAGGCGGTGGAGTTCTTCGCAAAGGGTGGAGTGTCGGTCGAATCCGATGTGTTCCCCAAGATATTCAAATGCCCGATATGTTCAAAGAAATTGAAGGCGACCAAGGCGGGACGTTTCCGCTGCTCAGAGTGCAAGACCATCCTCGCAATCGACAACTCCGGTCAGGTCTTCCTGGGCTGAGCCGTCACCCGCCGCAATGACCGGTACAGCACCGGAGGCCGGCAAAACGTGACGGCGTTCCGGCATACAAGGAGTTCCCATGGCAAAGACAAAGATTGAAGGGTACATGATCAACCTGTCCCTTACCCATGAGGAAATCGGCGAAAACATCTGGCTCATAAATGACGTCGAAAAGGGGCTCGGCAACGTAATAGTCTACGCCGAGGATTCGCTGGTAACCATACGTACCAAAGTCATGGAAATTCCGGACACAGATCGCGACGGCCTGTTCGAGGAACTGTTGCGGCTGAACGCCGACATGGTGCACGGCGCATATGCGATCGAACAGGAGCACATCATTCTCCTGGATACTCTCGAGCTTGAAACGATGGATTACGAGGAGTTTCAGGCCTCACTCGATGCCATCGGCCTGGCGCTCGCGCAGCACTATCCGAAGCTTTCGAAGTACAGGAATTCGTAAGGAGGCCCTTTGATGGGTATCTTTGACCGTTTCAAGCGGGTAGTAAAGTCTAATCTCAACGAGATGATCAGCAAGGCTGAAAATCCGGAAAAGATGCTGAATCAACTCATTGTCGATATGAACCAGCAACTCATCGAGTCGAAGAAGGCGGTCGCATCTGCAATCGCGGACGAGAAGCGGCTCGAGCGTGAGCTTGGCCAGAATCGCGCGCAGGGTGAGGAATGGGAGCGGAAGGCAATGCTTGCGGTTCGGGCGGGAAAAGACGACCTTGCAAAAGAGGCCCTTGTCCGCAAACAGGAGTACGAGAACTACACAGGCCAGTACCAGCAGCAGTGGGAATCTCAGCATCAGGCGGTCGAAAAACTCAAGGAAGCACTTCGCGGATTGCAGCAGAAGATCGAAGAAGCTCAGCGAAAGAAGAACCTGCTGATTGCGCGAGCGAAGCGTGCCGAAGCGCAGAAAAAGATCCAGGAGACGATTGGAGGCATGTCCGACACTTCGGCATTCGACGTGTTTGACCGCATGACTGCAAAGGTCGATCAGATCGAAGCTGAAGCGGACGCAATGGGCGAGCTTGACGATATGAGGAAGGATAACGACCTCGAATCGCAGTTCAAGGCACTTGAGGGCGGTGGCGCGAACGCGGATATGCTGCTGGAGGACCTCAAGAAGCGCATGTCGATAGAAGGTCCGGGTGCGGCGAAGAGCGCGGGGCCGACGACCGACGGCAAGGGCAACGATCGGAGTTCCGGAGGTGATTCAGCTTCCGGAGGTAGCCCCGCGGAAGGTGACGAAGCGCTTGAAGCGCTGAAGCGGAAAATGCGTGATGAGGCCGGTGGATGATCCGATTGTCCTCCTTCTGACCGACGACAGGCCCCTCGGCGAAGGTGTTCGATTCTATTTTGAACGCGCCGGGCTGCCTGTTTCGGTGAAGATCGAGTACGGTGACTCCTCAGACGGCTGCGATACAATCGGACGACTGAAAGCGGAAGACGACCTCGGGGACGCAGTAGTTGTTCCGGTTCGATGGATGTACACGCTCTTCGAAACCTTCAACATGGAAGGTGTCCCCGTCATAGCGTATGGAAGTGCATCGTTTATCTCGGAAGCCTTCATTCTGGGGTGCTGCGACTACCTGCGTGAACCATGGGATGCAGAAGAGCTGTGGGCGCGCGTCTCACGGCAGGCATTCGAGGTTCGCGTGGGCTACCCATGGGGTGTTATGAGCGTTCTGCGTGACCGTATAGTCGGTCCGCTCGGTGAACGACCACTATCCTATCCGGAATACCGTATTCTTGCGATGCTTGCCCGACATCGAGGCGCCGTTGTTACTCGTCAGGCGCTCTTTTTTGCACTCTGGGGCCGTGAGGCGCCGGACTCCCGCGTTGTCGACATGCACGTGTCACATGTGCGTAAGAAACTCCATCTGGTTGTACCTGCCGGCAACGGGGAGTTGATCGAAACGGCGCATGGTCAGGGTTACTGTCTCTTTTAGCAAGATACGGACCGAATAGCTGTGAATAACCTGTGTATAAAATGTCATATTCTGTCCATTGGCTACACAAAGTTTTAGTGCATTTTCGACCCGAAGGGATCACCTGTTCGCATTGTCAGCCGAAGCTTGTGGCTAAATACATATTTAGAAATAACTTAGCCGATTCTTTCGAGTTATTTCGTACGCATTCGGTTTCCGTGGGAAAAAAAACTCCACCCTGTCCTGAAACCCTTCGAATCAAAAACCTGTGGATAAGTTGTGAATTATCCGGTGAGTAAGCATGAACAGTGACCGGTATATTGTGCGCTGGTATAACTTTAACGGTCGGCTTGCAACTGTCCATGTCCCGTGTTACGATCAGCCGTTGTGAAAGCCATCGTCCTGGTTCCCGTGCGCTTCGTTCTGGTGTGTTTGATTCTCACCGCGGTGCTGGCGGGCCTGTCCGTGCTTTCAGCAAACGGTGATACCAATGGCATCGGGCAAGCTTCCGCGCCACAGGTAGCGGGGCTCGTTATCGCGTTTCCCGCAGTTTTTCCGCCGGCAGTGCTTGGCGCCCTCCTTATCGCACTTTTTCCCATACTTCGAATTGCGCGGTTCAGGTTCATCCCCCTCTTTCTGCTCTTCTGCGTGTCCGGTGCAACGCTGATCGCTGGAATTTACGGCGCCGGCTCGGTAGAGCGAACCATTTCCGCCCCGCCGCCTCTCCCGCAAACGATTTCGGCAGGTACTATTTACCGGTTTGGGGACGATTTCCTCTACGCAGCGCTTCAGGACGGGAACATGCTTTCCGATGTTGCCGTCTACCGCCACGGCACTACACCCGGGTTCGGCTTCTCTCCTGAAGGTACCGTGGATCCCGTATCAGGGCAGGTGAGCCTGCGGGATCTTGGTGAAACATATCGCATTTCGGACTCCGAGACATCGGCCGCTCGAATGTTCAGAACCGACACACGACTCACCGATCTGTTTGGCGACATTCGCGTGCTGGCGACATTCCTGTCCAACCAGAGCCGATTGAAATCGCCGATCTACCTGGCGACAGTGGTCGCCTGCATTCTCTATGTAACCAGCCTCTGGCTCTTCGTGAGACTGACCCGGTGGCCGCTCTTCAATGGGGTCCTGGCGTTCGGGGCGTTGAGGCTGCTCTTTGCGGGCTACGCCTTCCTGCAGGGCACATCGTTTCGGGGTATGGCCGCCACCGTCCTGAAGAACGAGTACATTGCCTTCATCGCGCCTGCCGCGATTCTGGTCGTCGGATTGCTGTTCAGCCTGGTCGGTCTTCTCCTGCCGCGATTTGAGCCGTTGAATCGAGGGGTTGCCGGTGAGTAAGGCCAGTGGTCGGCTCGTTCTGGTGATCTTTCTGACATATCTCGCTGGTATTCTCTATTTTCTGTTTCTGTCGTTCTTCCAGTTCCCTGTGCGTGAAGTCATGATGAACTACTACTGGGATTGGGTCATCGACAACACAGTTGCACAACTTATCAGCTACGCGATTCCTCTGCAGATTACGGCGATGGTTATTGGCTTCTCACTGGTGATCCGCGACATGGACACGCGGGTGGGTCGAGCGAGGACAGTGAGCTTTCCCACCTTGGTGCGTCTGCCCATAGTCGCCCTGCTTGTAATGACACTTGCCTACGTCTTCGCGCTTGAGTGGGGCCTTCCCGCAGAAACGATGAATCGCGACAGCTATGCGTACGACACGTCGCTGGCCCGCGAACTCTACGCCAGTGCGCAGGCCAGCCTGAAAAGGCAGGAGTACAGCCAGGCTGTGGGACGCCTGAATCAGTACCTTCAGCTCAATCCTCAGGACGCAAAGGCCGTGGACCTGAGAGCGACGGCAATTGTACACGCCGGCACCTCGACAACTGCACGAAGTGAGCCCGCCGCGGCCAACGCCCACGGTATTGCCGGTACGGACATCCCGGAGGCACTACAGGGCCTTTCCTCATCGCAACTTCTTGAGCGGAGCAGCGGGTATTATCAGAAAGCCGACTACTTTTCCGCCTATTACTACGCCAGCCTCGCGCTTCGGCTCGATCCGACACTTGCAGGTGCAACCCGCTTGCAGTCCCGGTCGCTTGACGGTATCCAGCAGCTCGATGTTTCAAAGATGGATCAGAAGAAGGCCGAGATTTTCAGGCTGAAGAGAGAGGGCTTCCTTGACCTTGAGTCGGACAAACCGATCAGCGCCTACTACATCTATTCAGATCTCAAGCTGCAGGCACCGGACGATCCGGACGTGCAGCGCTACCTTGCCGCCTCGGCAGCTGCCGTGCGACAGATATCATTCTTCACCGACGAGGTCGGCGGCATTGCGTCGCTGCCCGGAGTCCAGCAGCTCATGTTCGTAAACGACCGAAACGACAAGTACACCGAGCTTGTCCACATCGGGAAACTCATCAACACCGCCGATGGCACCTACGCGCTCAACATCGAGCTTCTGCGCTTCTCGCCTCGCGGTGATATTCTCCTCCACGTAGCAGCGCCGTACGCGAAGATCGTCAACCAGAACCTGATTCTTCGAGCGATTGATCGACGCGATCCTGCGAACAACGTCGGACCAACAGTTTATGCCGGCAAAATTCCAGCCGCGACGGGTCCTGTCTTTCCCCTTCGCGCGCCGGTCCGTGAGCTTCACGCGATTGCGGCAGGTTCCGGCAATTTCGCGTCAGCAGGATTGCAGGTACTCTGGTCCTCTCTGAAAGTACTCGGTTCATATGGGTATGATACGGAGCCGATCTATCTCGAGCTGATGATGCGACTGCTCCTGCCGTTCAGTTTCGCAGTACTCTCACTCTTTGCCATCAGCTTTGGATGGAGGCTCCGGAGCCGGCACTTCACCCGTCCTCCGATTCTGGCGTTGCTGCTCATTCCGCTCATACCGTTTCTGGTGAACTACGCGTTCAGGCTCTATACCTATGGCTTTCGTATCGTCCTCGGCTATTCGCTTGCTGCAGCGGGAGCCGGGATAACGCTGGCGGTTCTGATTGTTTCGCAGGGCGCTCTGCTCGTACTTGCGCTGCTTTCGCTCGCGGGCCAGTCGACGGACTGATATGCCGATGATCTACGGACGGCTTGGCGGTGCGCTCATCGGAGTTGTGGGCGGACCCTTCGGAATCGCATTCGGCTTTCTCGTCGGGCTCCTGTTCGATCAGTTTGCAGGTGATCTGCGGCAGCGAAGAGCCCTCGAGCGGTTCCTTCGTGATCCGGCGACCACGCCGCCACGTGGTATTGATCGGGCATCTCTCACCCTCATCGGCGTCACCGTATGGTTGTCGGCCCAGGACGGAGTTGTACACGCGGTCCACGTCGAGGCGCTGCGGGAGCTTCTCGCCCGGCACCTTCAGCCGAGATCGCGCCGGGAAGTAGTACGTGCAATCGATACGGCCGTCCGTCTGCTTGGCAGATTTGACGCGGCAAGGCTTGCGCGCAACCTCTCGGCACAACTGCACGATGGAGGCGCCGCGGCACCCGCAGACGCAACAGGCGGTCGAAATCGTGTGCGGATTGCATCCGACTACTCCCGGAACGAAGTAAGGCTGTTTCTTGGGGCGATTGCGGTCAGTTCTGCAGGAGGCGGTGAGCTTCCGCAGTGGCTTGCGCCGCTGCTCGGCGATACCGCAGACTCAAGCTATGTTGCATGGCATACGGAACTTGACAGCTCCGCATGCGCCATTCTCGGCGTTTCTGCCACAGCTACCATTGCCGAGGTCAAAACTGTCTACCGTCGGCTTGCGGCGCAGTTTCACCCGGATTCGGCCTCCGCCCTTGACGAACGGCAGCGCGATGCGGCCACCGCAGCGTTCATCCGCATCACTTCGGCGTATGAGACGCTGCTCGGGCAGCTGCAACCAAACCGGAACGGGTGAGTCGCTACTCGGAGACGCGCTTGATGCGAGCTCCGAGCTTCTGAAGTCGCGAAGTCAGGCTCTCGTAGCCACGCTCGATCTGATAGATGTTGTGAATGGAGCTCTGCCCTTCAGCGCAGAGCGCGGCAATGACCAGCGCCATGCCGGCCCGGACATCAGGAGAGACGAGCTCCGAGCCTCGCAGCCGGTTCGGCCCGCTCACCACTGCACGATGCGGATCGCAGAGAATGATTCGAGCGCCCATTCCTATCAGTTTGTCGACGAAGAACATACGCGATTCGAACATCTTCTCGTGGACCAGGACCGTACCTTCGACCTGAGTTGCAACCACCAGCATGATGCTGACAAGGTCGGGCGGAAATCCCGGCCACGGAGCATCGTCGATCTTCGGAATCTGGCCGCCCATATCAGAAACCACCCGCAGTGTCTGACCGGCAGGAACGTGGATTGACGTACCCTCCTGTTCCCAGTGTATGCCCAGTTTTGCAAACGCGAGTTTGGTCATCTTGAGCTGTGAGGGACAGGCGTCCTCGATTTCGAGATCACCCCGCGTCACCGCGGCAAGTCCGATGAACGAGCCGACCTCCATGTAGTCGGAGCCGATGCGATACTCGGCGCCGCGAAGCGACTTGACTCCTTCGATCGTAAGGATGTTCGACCCGATGCCGTGGATCCGGGCGCCCATGGCAAGAAGCATGTTGCACAGATCCTGGATGTGCGGCTCGGATGCTGCGTTTTCGATGCGCGTGTTCCCCTCTGCGAGAACAGCCGCCATGATAGCGTTCTCGGTTGCAGTTACTGATGCCTCATCGAGAAAGATCTCATCGCCAACGAGTTTGTTTGCGGTGATTTTGAACTGGCCGTCCGCTTCGATTCGCGCGCCGAGGGTCTGCAGCGCGAGGAAATGCGTATCGAGTCGCCTGCGACCGATCACATCACCACCGGGAGGCGGAAGCACCACCTTGCCGGTCCGTGCAAGCATTGGGCCTGCGAAGAGGATCGAAGCACGGATTTTCTTTGCCAGTTCGATCGGAATGTCGGATCTGCTGATATCGTGTGTGGTGAGTGCAAATACGCCTGGTCCGCGACGCTCGACAGTTGATCCGAGCGTTTGCAGAATTTCGAGAACGACCTGAACATCTTCGATCTCAGGGATATTCGAGAGCACAACCGTCTCATCAGTCAGCAGAGTTGCCGCAAGGCAGGGCAGTGCGGCGTTCTTGTTGCCGCTTGCCTTTACTCGACCTTTGAGCGGAAAACTTCCGTCAACAACATATCTATCCATTTCCCCACCTTTTCCACGTCTGTCAGCGTCGTCTACTGACCCTGTCCGTTCGCATTCAATCCGAGAGAGAACTCCTGCGGTCCGAACGGGTTTTCCGCCATCGAGAGTTGCATCGAGTAGAAGTGATTCTCTCCGTTGCAGCAGACGATCCTCGCGGTCATCGTGACGCTGAGCGATCGATCCGGATCGGGAAACGGGCTCTCCACGATCTGCGGAAACACGATGTCCTGTATCGCCCGTTCGGGGGTGAAGTAGTTGAACTTCGGTTCGACGTTGCCCGATACCCCCGCCGACGCCGGAGAGAACACCATTCTCACTATTGCCTGCGTGCTGTAGCCCTCGCCGACCAGAAGGCTCAGCTTTTGAGGGGGCGCTACCGTTCGCAGGAACCGTTCCCAGTTGCCGGCGATTATATCCTGTCGAACCGCAGACAGAAAACTTTGGAGGTTTCTCACCACGTTTGTGCTGCGGTACAGCCGGAACGCGCCGCTTTCGAATCGATACCAGCTGATAAACGTCTCGTATCCGACTCCGGCTTCCATTCCCAGATGGAATGTCAGAATGTCCAGCGTTCCGTTGCCGTCTATATCGCGCACAACCGTATGCGTGTTTGGTGTTTCGCGCGTTGTAAAACGGGAACGATGGCTGTCTGCGGAGAATATCGTCCACTCCTGTACCTCGCCTTCACGACCTCGAAAGGACGCAATAACAGCAAGCGGGGAGTCCGCCGCCTTTCGAAGCTGAAGAGTGCGGATCCCCTCGAGAACCGGCTGGCTGCCGAGTGAAATACTCTCCGCAAAGCTCACCGATCCCTGATGCTGATGATATATCTCAATGTAGAATGTCGGCACGGAAAGACCGCGGATGAAGAGTCGTGACAGTTCGGAGAGCACCGAAACCTGGGCCTGATCCGCGTTTTCGGTAGCGACAGCCAGAAGAATGACGTTCCTGCTCCCGGATCCCGGAAGATCCGCGACCAGCGCGACCGGCTTTGATCCGTTCATGACCGGATAGACTGAAGAGGGAACCTGCTTGAGCGCGAGTTCCATGAGCTGCGAATCGCTCAAGTTGTGAGGCACCACCTCAGCGGCCTTCGGCGGTTGCGCCTTTGCCGGAGGCAATACGGCCGCCTCGGCCTTTGCAGTCTGTGCCGAAGGTCCGGCCGGTAGCACGACGGTATCCGAAGCGGTCGAACCCGATGCGACCTGGTGCGCGGAAGTAGCGCAGGAGGCAAGGAGGACGCAGAGCGCAATTATCGGAAAACCTTTCACCTGCACATAATACTGTGCGGTTCCGCTTTCTTCCAGATAAGTTGGGGAGTATCGGAAACCCGCGGTTGCTCCGGTGAAATTGGTCGAGCAGATGTGCTACTATTGCCGCCATGAAAGTGATGAAGTTCGGCGGCAGCTCTGTGAAGGACGCCGGCAAAATTCGCGATGTTGCGGCGATAGTCCGTAACGAAATGCGCTCCGGCAGGATTATTCTGGTGCTGTCCGCGATGCGCGGTGTCACCGACCTCCTGATCAACGCCGCAACCGAAGCGGAACGCGGTTTGTCCGTCTACCACGATCGACTGACGGAGATCGCCGATCGAAAGCGGACGGCGGTGGATGCGCTCTTTGACGCAGAAATGAGGGAGGCTGTGTTCGCCCCCATCAGGTCGCGGCTCGACGAGCTTGCCGATATTCTGCGTGGTGTCGAGCTTGTCAGAGAGTGTTCGCCGCGAACACTCGATCTGGTTGCGAGCTTTGGGGAACTGCTGAACTGCAGCCTTGTTACCGCGTACCTGAACTCGGCCGGGATTCCCTCGGAGATGGTCGATGCGAGGGAGATGATCCTGACCGACGACACGCACGGGCGGGCAGAGGTCGATTTCGGCAGAAGCTACGAACGGATTCGTGCCAGACTCGCGCCAATGAACAGCCTCGCAGTGGTGACCGGTTTCATTGCCGCGACAAGCACCGGGGTGACGACCACTCTCGGCCGGGACGGATCGGACTACACTGCATCGATAGTCGGCGCAGGAGCTGGATGCGAGCTGATCGAGATCTGGACCGATGTCGACGGCGTTTACAGCGCCGATCCGCGCCATGTGGCGAAGAGCTTCGTCGTTCCTGAGATCAGCTATGCTGAGGCAATGGAGCTCTCCTATTTCGGTGCGAAGGTGATCCACCCGTACACGATGCTCCCGGCCGTCGAAAAAGACATTCCGCTCGTCATAAAGAACACGCTGAACCCGAGTGCTCCCGGAACGCGCATCGTGAAGACTGCGCGGAGAAAACCGCTGGCGGTGACCGGAATTGCCTCTATACCGAGCGTTGCGCTTATCAACGTCGAAGGCGGCGGGATGGTCGGCATACCCGGAATCGCTTCGAGAGTATTCAGCGCGCTGGCACGCGCACGGGTGAATATCATCATGATCAGCCAGGCATCATCGGAGCACAGCATCTGCATTGTGTGCACCGAGAAGCAGGCGGAAGATGCAGTCGAGAGTCTTCGGCAGGAACTGTCGTCCGAACTTCACGCACACAAGATCCAGCAGTTTGAGCTACTGACCGATCTCGAAATAGTTGCGGTGATCGGCGAGAACATGCGCGGAAAACCCGGCATGTCAGGAAAGCTCTTCGCGGCCCTCGGTGACGCATCAATCAACGTGCTGGCAATCGCGCAGGGATCGTCCGAGATGAATATATCGTTCGTAGTGGAAGGGAAGGCAAGCGCTTCGGTGCTCAATACCGTGCACAGAGCGTTCTTCCCCGACGGGGACCCCTACGCTAATGATGCGTACGCCAATGATGCGTACGCCAATGAGGCGTACGCTGAGAACGCGAATGCCGTTCCGGCGGGAAATGCAGAATCGAAGGTGGAGGGATCTCCCGCATGAAATATGCAAGTACACGGACCCCCGCATTGCCGGTTACCTTTCGGGATGCAGTTTTTCAGGGGCTTGCTCCGGATGGCGGACTGTTCCAACCGCTCGAGGAGCCGGATCTCCGTCAGTTCTTTTTCAATCTCGAACGTGACACCTCATTTGTCGAGATTGCCGCCCGTATGACCGCAGCGCTCTTTCCCGAAGATTTTCCGGAGCCGAAGGCGCACGAAATAGCCGAGAAGGCGTTCGGATTCTCACCGGTTCTGACTGAAATTGCCGACGGTATGCAGGTTCTCGAACTCTTTCACGGACCCTCCTGCGCATTCAAGGATTTCGGTGCATCCTTCCTTGCAACAGTTATGGAATCCTTCCTTGAGGGAAGCGATAAACGGGCCGTCATCCTGACCGCTACCTCCGGGGACACGGGAAGCGCGGTGGCGCAGGCATTTCATGGAAAGCGCAACATTGACGTCGTCATCCTCTACCCGTCCGGCCGCGTGAGCCCGCTGCAGGAGAAGCAGCTGACCACAGTCGGTGGCAACGTGGTGGCACTTGAGGTCGCAGGATCGTTTGACGACTGTCAGCGCATGGTGAAAGAGGCGTTCGCCGATCGGGAACTTGGGCGACAGGTTCCACTCACTTCCGCCAACTCAATCAATATCGGCCGTCTCATACCGCAGTCATTTTACTTCGCGTATGCTTTCGCGCAGCTTCGACGCACTCTCAGCGAGGAGTTCATCTTCTGCGTACCGAGCGGCAACTACGGAAACCTGACGGCAGGCGTCCTCGCCTGGCGCTGGGGTTTGCCGGTCACCGGATTCATCGCAGCTGCGAACCGGAACAGCGTGGTGCCCGAGTATCTGGAATCAGGCACGTTCCAGCCCCGCCCTTCAGTGCAGACGCCATCAAACGCGATGGACGTGGGCAATCCGAGCAACTTCGAGCGATTGTGCTCGATTTTCCAGGACGACTGGAGTGGTATGCGTTCAATGATCAGGGGCGAGACTGTGGACGATGTGGAAACGCTCGAAACCATGAAGCGCTACTACGAAGAGCACGGCGTGTTTCTCGATCCCCACACCGCAGTGGGCGTTCGAGCGGCTGAACGACTGTATCACCGCGAGCTTGACTCAGTGGTCGACGTGGTCGTGCTTTCGACCGCGCATCCGGCGAAATTCTCCGAAATCGTGGCGCAGGCAACCGGTGCCGAACCCGAACTGCCTGAAGCGCTTGCTCGCGTCATCCATCGTCAGAAACACTCGGTACCGGTCGGCAATACGGTTGAAGAGTTGAAGCAGTTCCTGACTTCCCGCTATTCGACGTAGAGACGCATCAGTTTCTTCCCGTCGGTGCCGCGGAACGGATTGTTCACATGCTTCAGGTATGCGCGGTACACCTTGCACGCTTCATAGTATCCGTTCGGACCGCGATAGGTCGATGAGAGATCGCAGCGGTAGAGTTCGAGCATGATCGGGAAGAGCGCCGAGGACATGATACGATCGGTTCGGTAGACCGGCAGGGCGGAGAGCGCGCCGGGAACCATGTGGTACTTCACCAGGAAAAAGACGTCCTCGATCATCCCCGATGGAAATCTCAGCGACTGCAGGAACTTCCGCGCAAGTTCGGCGCCGATATCGGCATGTTTGTCGAAACGACGCTCACCGTTCCGTTTTGAGTACGGTTTTCCGCAGTCGTGCAGAAAGAGCGCGATCGAAAGCAGGAGATCGCTCGTCTTCCGGTAGCGCAGCGTCTCCAGCGAATGCACCCAGACGTTGCCCTCAGGATGATGGCCTTTCGACTGATCGGTGCTGTTCATCGGCAGAAACTGCGGCCATACTCGTTCCACGAATCCGTGCTCGAGCAGAAGAGCAAGTCCTTTCCAGGGTTGCTTCGAGGTGAACAGTTCGGTGATGAAGGTCCGGTGCACTTCAACCTCAGGCGTCCTGTCGTCGGTTCCTACGACCGGTACCTCCACATCTTCATAGAGGTAGCGTGAGATGAGGATGGCGCCGTCCATGACGGTCCTCATACAATCCTTTGCATTGACTGCCGTACCCAGACGGGTCTGCCGGAGCAGAGGATAGACGCCGTAGGGGTCAAGGAACCTGTCGCCGGCCGGATCGTAGAGAAGATCGAGCACCGGATAGACGTCGCGAGTAAATCGACCGTCCGACTCTTCCTGACAGGTGAGGTAGACTCGCATCCTGCCGCGGGTTACCGCAGCATCGACCCCTTCGATTGCCGGAAACTCGATATCCGGAAGCGCTTTCGCCAGATCGATCAGCGAACAGCGGACCGCAAGATAGAGCACATCTTCGCTGCGTTGCCTGAAGTATCGATCGAGCGCCGAGTAGGAGCGGTAGAAGTACGGTATTCCCTGCTGCGAAAGCTCTTCGAACACGGTCATATCAGCTAAGATACCCTCCGTCAGGTACCGAGTCCACTGGAAATCGCTCCTTCGCCTAAGCTCCGCCCACTCGTGCAATCTCCTCCGCCGCCCATGCGGCCGCATCCTGCACGACCGGATCAAACTCCGCGCGAACGTGGGTGCGCTCGTAATTGTCCATGATGCGACCGCCGCGCTCATCATCTTTCTCCCGGCTCGCCCGTACAAGTGCCGCGACATAGTCGACAGCCTCGCGGTATCTCTCGCGATCCTGCCGTGAGACCGATTGCGGCAGATTCGCAAACAGTCCGGCGAGCCCCGCGAACTGCACGAAGAACCGGTAGGTCTGGACGGCCTTTGCGCGGTCGGATTCGGTCACGAAGTTTTTGCCGATCTCGGGGATCTCGAGCGGTGTGTAGATGGATCTGTCCCCTTTCGCCGTCTCAAGGGCGCCGGCTGCCGCTGCCATCATCGCCACAATTTCATCCCTGAATACTTCGTTCGGAATTGCATTCCGCCGTGCCTGGTTCCGCTCGCGGTACTTCATCCTGCTGCGCCATACCATGTACAGATTGTCCGAAAGTACCCAGGCGGGACGGAGTAGACAGAGGCCGCCGGGAACTCCTTCCGGATGTGTTTCCGGCTCGACAATCAGGGAAAACGGCATCGACAGGCGCTGTGGCAGGGTCGAGACGCCAGTTGCGACTATCGAATAGGGTGATGCGTGAAAGTTTGCCGGATACTTTATGTTGCAGCCCAGACCGAAGAACATCCCTTCGCCCGGCCGAAGCTCCTGATCAGGACGCCGGGAGGTGTGGTTTGATCCAACATTCGCCCCGTAACCGATATTCCCTTTGCCCTCAGGCCAGAATGCGGCGATGAGCAGCGCCTGATGGTGGAATCCGACGAAGGGACCTACGAAGCTCGCTGTCACCTCACCTTCCCCGATGCCGCTGTTCGGTCCGATGATCGAACCGGTGACTTTTGCGTGCCGATCCGCGTGCGAGTGTTCGAGCAGAAGGCTGTGGTCCACGATCGCGCAATCGGTGACCGAGACCCCCGGCTGCAGGATACTCGATCTGACAATGGCGCCCGAGCAGACAGTGGTCACCTCGTCCCGCGTGGAGAGGAGCGTGGATTCGTCGACGAGCTGGGCGCCGACAAGTTTCGTATACCCGCCAACGAATGTGTTGCTGATCCGCGTGCACGCTGAAAGGCGCGAATATGGCCCGACGAATCCCAGCGTGGCACGGATATCACCGGGTTGCTGCCGGTCCGTGGAAGTGCGTTCGGCAGCTTCCCTCGCTTCGTTGAGCGTCATGTCGGCGTGAATCGTGACCTGTCGTCCGCCCGACTCGTTGCCGGCGGGTACGGACATACCGTTCGCGAACGAGCAGACGCCCTCAAAGACAAGCGTCGAATCTGCAACTGTCGCGCAACCGGCAATCCGGTAGCCGGAGACCAGCGGGCAGCGGTGCAGTGCGGCCCCGCTTTCAATGATCGCGCGGTCAAGCGTGCAGTGATAGATGCCCGATGGTAGCCGGGCTTCGCCGAGCTGCGACTCCGCTGCTTCCCCTGCTTCAGGCGCGAAACGGCCGAGGATGCAGGGACC
>DATKUC010000208.1:0-21831 GCA_035530835.1 Spirochaetia bacterium | reverse complement strand
TTGCATCATTATCGCCCGTCGAATAGAGGCCGGTCAATCCGAAATGCGAACCGAGGAACCCCGGGTAGAGGTCCACACTGAGACCTCCTGCGTAGGCAAGGATCGGCTCGTACTGATAGATATTGCCTGTCGGCGAAGTGGGATCGGCAACGAAACTGAGAGTCTGTCCGATGTTCAGATAGGAGAATGCGCTGTAGAACAGTGTGCCGGTGATCGGGCCCGCGAGCTGCAATCCGAAATATTCGGTGTCGGTAGCGCCGCTGCTCGAGACATTCTGCGAAGTTGTGCCTGCAGAGATCAGGTCGGCTGGAGAGTGAAGGTCCTTCTGGGCGATCGCGTCCACTGAGACAGATTGCAGAGCGAAGAGGTGCGGGAACAGGATCTGGAGCGATCCGACGATGCGAGGTGGACCGAGTATCACCGAGCTGTTTGACAGATCGGTCGAATCCAGCCGTGACATGATGACTGTGGAGTCAGGTTTCAGGATCAGACCGGTATACCCGCCGGAGAGAGTGAACTCGATGCCTGGATATGCAAGTGAGAACTTTACGCCGTCGAAGAGCCCGTTCATCAGATAGCCGGACATGTCTGAGGCCACGATTCGGCCCACCTGGTAGCCGAAATGTGACGGCCCGTTCTGAACGTTGTAGATGTCGATTGAGATGTAGAACTGGCTGACATCGAACAGATAGGGTGTCACGGTGCCCTGCTGATAGGTGAACTTATAGAATCCCTCGCCATAGAAACGCGAAGCCTTTCCGATCGGCGCCGAAATCCACGCGGTAACAGTATCTTCCTGATCGATCTGGAACGCACCACTTGCGATATCAGTTGCTCCGGCGGTCAGGTTATCGAGTGTTCCGCCAAAATCGACTGCCGCCGCGAAGCCGCTGCACGCAAGTAGCAGTGCCATCGATCCAAGTATCCGAACAAGCGTTGACCTCCGCATCATGCTCCTCCCCTGCTGTCGAGATAGCTGCGAAGAATGTAGAGCGCGTCGCGACCCGAGAGTCCCTCATACGGGCTCAAGTTCGAGGGTGTCCAGCCCTTGTAGTCGACCTCACGTCCTGCGTATCTCGGGCCGGGAAACAGGCTGTAGAGAACGCCGCCCGGTATGTTGAAGGTTCTCATGAGCAGAAACGCATACTGGCCGAATGTTATCGGCGCATCCGGTTTGGCCGGGATAGTCAGCCAACCCTTCTGTTTCAGTATGTCGAGCGCATCCTGTACACTCCCGGAGGACGGGAGCAGGTTGCCGGCCGTAAGGATCAGATAGACGCTGTCTTCGAAACTCGCCTGCTTCTGTGAAAGCACCGAATCGATGACTGAATTAGGCTGTGCAAACAGCGGTACAGACAACAGCAGGAAAGCCAGACCCATGGACACGAGCAGCAACTGAAACTTCATGCTCTTTGCCGTCATATGTCACTCCTGGGACAAAATCTGCCTACGTTGGTAGTATAATCAGACTACAGACAGATTGCAACGAAGGGGGCGCCATGAAACGTGACCTGACGCTGACTATTGCCATTCCGTCCATCGCCGTGCTGATTTTCGCGGCAATCAACCTCATACCCGCATATCAGACATCCGAATTGCGTGTGTATGACGCGCTGCTGCACGTAAAGCCCGCAATAGCAGAGGATCCATCCATACTCCTTCTGGATATCGACGATCTGGCCATCGCGAAGGTTGGTACCTGGCCCTGGAGCAGGGACAAGATGGCGGAGGGTCTCGTGCTGCTGTCGGAGTTCGGTGCGAAGAAGGCCGTGTTCGATATCGTGTACGAACAGGACAGTCCGCTCGCGGTCAACTCCGATATTCTCAAACAATCGATTCCCGACTCGTTTCAGAATCAGTTCAAGGGAATTACCGACAATATCACCGGACTGTTCTCAGCGCTCGAGAATGGTCAGATCTCACTTGCCGACGCGAAAGACTACGTAAGCCAGCTTGTCGGCCTGACAGATCAGACGCGAAAACAACTCCTCTCCGACGTGGACAGTATCGTACAGAACAACGACAACTATCTCGGCGATGCGGCGCGCATGTTCGGAAACGCGTACTTCACCGTGAATACTGTCGACCTGAAAAACCCGGTCGTGACCGATGAGCGCCGTCAATACGCGATCGATCATTTTGCCGTGAGAAATATTAAGGTGATTAATGATTCGCTCGTGCCGAATGCTGCGGACATTATCCCGGCGATTCCTCCCATAGTAACCGGAGCACGCGGTGCGGGGTTTCCCCGCGTCGTGGTCGACAATGACGGCGTGCGCCGCAGAATCGATCTGCTGTACCGGTATGGCAAAGCGTACTTTCCGCAGCTCGTCTTCGGGCCTCTTCTTGATCTGCTGAAGGATCCTTCGGTGGTTGTTTCACCGCAGACTATCGTGCTGCTGAATGCTGTGCTGCCCGGTGCGACCTCTCCGACTACCATACGCATACCGCTGGCGCCCGACGGTACGATGCTGATCAACTGGCCGAAAAAAACCTTCCTCAACAGTTTTCGCCACTTTTCCTACTACAATCTCATCTACGATGTTGGTCTCGAAAATGACCTCATACACAATCTCCGCGCGATGCAGCAGGCAGGATACTTTTCGGTTTATCAGGGCAGTGAACCGCTCCTGTCCCGATATAACGATGCTGAGAAGATCAAGCAGACGCTGTTTGCCGATCCTACGGATCAGGAGCGGCAGCAATATCGTGAGGACCGCAGGATCTTCTTCCAGAACGTCGGAGAGTTCCTGAACGGCACTGCACTGCAGGACATTCTGCAGCAGATTGACCAGGTGCTCGCGACGCCCGGTCTTGCCGCGGACCAGGCCACCTATTACAAAAGGCTGCGAAACGATGTGAACACCTTCTTCAGTTCGACTGAAGAGGTCTACAAGAAGCTGATGGATAGCCGGAGCACGCTTGCGAAGGAGCTGAAGGACTCCTTTGTCATCATCGGACAGACCGGGACATCTACAACCGATACCGGCGTGAATCCGTTCGAGAAGGTCTACATGAACGTGGGAACGCACGCCTCTATCATGAATACAATTCTCCAGCGGAAGTTTCTCGATCAGGCGCCATGGTGGATCGCGCTCATTATCGCAGCAGCATTTTCTTTCGGCGTAAGCTTTGCAATCCACCGGATGGGCGGAGCGGCATCGATCGTCACTGGGCTCGGTACAACGGTGCTGGTTCTCACCGGGTGCGCGATCTACTTCCTGCTTACCGGAATGTATGTGAACGAAATCACTCCGACCGTATCGGTACTTGTCAGTTTCGTTTCGCTCACGGTCATAAAGTTTCTGCGTGTCGGTCGTGAAAAGACATTCCTGAGGAACGCCTTCAATCACTACCTTTCCTCGGACGTGATCAACGAAATTGTCACGAATCCTGATATGCTCAGGCTCGGCGGTGAGAAGAAGCTGCTCACGGCGATGTTCACCGACATTCGCGGATTCTCGTCCATATCCGAAGCGATGGATCCGCAGGACCTGGTCAGACTTCTGAATCGATATCTAGGTGAGATGAGCAACCTCATACTCAAGGAACACGGCACCATCGACAAGTACGAGGGCGATGCGATCATCTCCTTCTTCGGAGCGCCACTTGATGTCGGGAACCACGCACTGAATGCGTGCCGGGCGGCACTGGAAATGAAGCGGGCTGAGGCGTTGCTGAATCAGGAGTTCACCGAGTCAAAGCTCAGTGCATCGCCGCTACTGACGCGAATCGGCATTAACACCGGCGAAATGGTGGTCGGTAATATGGGAACGCTGAATCGCATGGACTACACCATCATGGGCCACAACGTGAACCTCGCCGCGCGTCTGGAAGGGGTGAACAAGCAGTACGGAACATGGCTGCTCATCAGCGAGCACGCGTACGTTACGACTGAGCGCGCATTTGCCGTACGTCGGCTCGACCGAGTTCGAGTTGTCGGAGTGAAGGAGCCGATCAGGCTGTTTGAACTCATCGACGAGCGTGAAAAGATCGATGCAGCAACAATCGAGCTCCTGCGAGGCTTCAACGCAGCACTCAACCTGTTTGAAGAGAAGCGGTTTGCGGATGCCGAAGGGGCGTTTCGTGAGGTCTCGAAGAAATTTCCCGAAGATGGACCGACGAAATACTACATCGAGCGGTGCGAACAATTCAGAAAGAAGCCGCCGGCCGACGAGTGGGACGGAGTATTCAACCTCTCCAGCAAGTGATACTGGAATCGGACAAAAAAAAAGCAGGAAACGGAGATGAGCCCGATTCCTGCTAAAATGTTCCCGGGCCGAGCAACGCACGGTCCGGGAACCACCACCACGGAGTGACAGTGAACTTAATCACTATCATACCAAACCCACGTTCATATGCTACCAATCATTACGCTTTTAGTCAAGTATTTTCGTTCTCTTGACGAATGCTCACGGCACCTCTATGTTAGTGCGCATGACCTCAAAGAGTGTTCCCTTCACCCGGAGCTTCGTGGAGAAGCTGACCGAGACATATCCGACGCCGTTTCACATCTACGATGAGCGGGCCATCCGCGAGCATGCACGGCGCTTTGCAGGCGCATTTTCCTGGGTCGGAAACGGACCTGGCACTGGATTCAGAAACTTCTTCGCGGTAAAGGCCCTGCCGAATCCCTACATCATGAAGATAGTTTGGCAGGAGGGCATGGGATTTGACTGCAGCTCAATGGCTGAGCTCCTGCTTGCCGAAAAAGTCGGGGCTACGGGAAGCGACATCATGTTCTCTTCGAACGACACTCCTGCCTCCGAGTATCGGAAGGCAATCGAACTCGGTGCCACACTGAACCTTGACGACATTACCCATATCGAGTTCATCGAAAAGTCGGCGGGGCTGCCCGGACTGCTCTGCTTCCGCTACAACCCCGGACCGCTCAAGAAGGGAAATGTCATCATCGGAAAGCCCGAAGAGGCAAAATACGGCTTTACCCGCGAGCAGATCATCGACGGCTACCGGATCGCGAAGCAGAAAGGATGCACCCGGTTCGGCTTGCACACCATGGTTGCATCAAACGAGCTTGACCCCGACTACTTTGTGGAGACTGCCGCGATCCTCTTCGATCTGGCGAAAGAGGTACTCGACAGGACCGGCGTCCGCATCGAGTTCGTGAACCTCGGCGGAGGAATCGGCATACCGTATCGGCCCGAGCAGACTGCCGTTGACTACGACCGGGTATCGGCGGGCATCAGGAATCACTACCGGACGAAGATTGAAGGCAGCGCGCTTGATCCGCTTCGTATCGTCATGGAGAACGGCCGGGTCGTCACCGGACCGTACGGGTACCTCGTGAGCCGGGCGATTCATCGCAAGGATACCTACAAGCGCTACGTCGGTCTGGACTCCTCAATGGCGAATCTCATGCGGCCGGGAATGTACGGCGCATATCACCACGTGACCGTCCTCGGAAAGGAAGGAGTTGCGGCAACTGAAACCTACGATGTGACCGGCAGCCTGTGCGAAAACAACGACAAGTTTGCGATTGACCGGAAGCTGCCGCCGATCGAGATTGGTGACCTCGTAGTGATACACGACACCGGCGCACATGGGCATGCGATGGGATTCAACTACAACGGTAAACTGAGATCGGCAGAGTTGCTGCTGCGTGAAGATGGAAGTGTCGAATTGATCAGGCGGGCGGAAACGCTGGAGGACCACTTCGGAACGCTCGATTTTTCGCGGCTTTGAGGAGATGAGCTGTTCTGCCGGGCGCGGTCACTGCAAAGTGACGCGACTCAGGCGAGCGCGAAGTCCTGCCGTCGACCGTTTTGCTGGGAAGTGACAGCTGCCGCCGCACCGCGGTCGGTTGGCTCACCGGTCATACCGGAAAGTACCGAGGCAAACGCATCGCACAGCTTCTGCTCGATGTCCTCGCGACAGGCGCAACTCATGAGATCGTTGCGAAAACCTTCATTTCTCACGAGACCTACGAGAGTCGAGAGGATGCGCAGGTAATCCATCGGCATTGCGGGATTGGTGGCCACTACAAATAGCAGATGGACCGGTTTCCCATCAACCGAGTCAAACTCGATGCCGTCACGGGAGACGCCGAGTGCTATGTGAGCGCCGTCCACATCATCCGTTCTGCCGTGTGCAACCGCCACACCATGACCAAATCCGGTAGACTGGAGACGTTCCCGAGCCAGCACCTTTTCTTCGAAGGTACCGATGTCGAACCTTTCGAGCGAGCGAAAAACCGGTGTGTTGCGAATGACTTCCCGGATCGCGTCGTATTTACCGGTGTTCTGGAGATTCCAGATCACGCTGCCGCTTTCAAAATGATTGCGCTGATCCACGTCGCAAAGTCCTCAATTGTGTCAAAGCCTTAACCTATCAATATATACTTGTAACGATGAGGTTAGTGTTAGTCAACAGTCGGGTATAACTTTTTCCCGCTATCTGATATTCTTCGGCCAATTATGCGCATAGAGGTTGCCTGCAGGCCTCATCTGACGGACGGACGGGCATTGCGGCTCCTGCGAACGCTTTCACGCCGCTTTCCCCACGGCCTCGATGGGCTTACCATTGTCGATGTCTATCTGTTGCAGGGAGCTGTCGGCCACACCGGCATGCTCGCCGAGCTCTTTCTCGACCCGGTTGCACAGGAGATGAGCGTCGACTCTCCGCACCTGGGCCGATCGGGTGCGGACCACGGCTGGGACTTTGCGGTCGAGGTCGCCTACCGCGCAGGCGTCACGGACCCTGAAGCCTACACCGCGCGCGATGCGATCCGCGATTCAATTTCCGGTACCGGCGATGCGTTGCCCGACGTGCGTACTGCGGTTCAGTTCATATTTCGCGCGCCCCGACTGAACGCCGCCGATCGCGCGGAAGTCGTGCGCGCGCTCTACAATCCGCTTATCCAGCAGGCGCTCGTTATTGAGAGCGCAGAGTGGCAGAGCGGAGTGCGGTTTCCGGCAACATACGCATCCGCTGTCGCACCGAGTTCGGACGAAGTGCTGACCTACGATCTGGCGGCGCTTGATGACCGGGCGCTGCTCGAACTTTCGCGAAACAGACTGCTGGCGCTCAATCGTGACGAAATGGCCGCGATACGCGATTACGTTGCCAACCCGGCGGTAGTCGAGGAGCGGAGCAGGCAGGGAATGCCACGGGCGATGACCGACGTCGAGCTCGAGATGATCGCGCAGACCTGGTCGGAGCACTGCAAGCACAAGATCTTCAACGCTGAGATCACCTACCGGGAGACCGGCACGGAGAGCGCTGAACTCATTCCATCGCTCTTCGGAACCTACATCCGCTCCACAACCGAACAGCTTGCCGCTGACCGACCGTTCCTGAAATCCGTGTTCCACGACAATTCGGGCGTCATCTCCTTCGACAACGATCACCTCGTATGCTTCAAGGTGGAGACGCATAATTCACCCTCCGCACTTGACCCCTACGGTGGTGCGATAACCGGTATTGTCGGCGTAAACCGCGACATCCTCGGGACCGGAAAGGGTGCAAAACCGATATTCAATACCGATGTGCTCTGCTTCGGCTATCCGGATACCGATCCGGCCCGCATACCCGCAGGACTTCTGCATCCTTCGAGAATCATGGAGGGCGTACACCGCGGCATTATCGACGGCGGTAATCAATCAGGAATTCCGGTAGTCGCCGGAGGTTTCCTGTTTGACGATACGTTCATGGGAAAGCCGCTCGTCTTCTGCGGAACCGGCGGAATTCTCCCTGCATGGATTGGCGAAGAAGAGGGCTGGGTCAAGCACGTCGCACCGGGCGATTTCGCCGTAATGGTCGGTGGCCGCATCGGAAAGGATGGCATCCACGGCGCGACCTTCTCTTCGCAGCAGCTTGACGAGTCATCGCCCACGTCAGCTGTTCAGATTGGCGATCCGATCACCCAGCGCAAGATGTCGGACTTTCTGCTTGAGGCACGTGACCTGAAGTTGTACCGTGGAATTACCGACAACGGTGCAGGCGGCCTCTCATCCTCGCTTGGCGAAATGGCCGAAGAGCCGGGTGGACTGCAGGTGAATCTCGATGCCTGCCCGCTGAAGTACCCCGGCCTCGCCGCGTGGGAGATCTTTGTCTCGGAGAGCCAGGAACGCATGAGTCTGTCGGTTGCGCCGGAGCGAATCGAACAGCTGCTGTCTCTGGCCGCGCGGCGGGAAGTGGAAGCGGTCGTCATCGGTCAGTTCACCGATTCCGGCTACATCGACATCGACTATCACGGAAAGCGCGTCTGCCACATGAGTCTGGACTTCCTGCACCATGGACTCCCGCGCATGAAGCTCAGCGCCGTATGGCCGAAACCGGCCGACCGTCCAGCAGGCGTTGCGGCGGAAAAACCCGCTGCGAACCCGGCAGCTCGAAGCGCAGACCTCGACGGCAGCGCGACGGCGGGCGATCTTGCGGCACTCCTTCTGGGGACGCTTTCGGATCCGAATGTCGCTTCGAAGGAGCCTCTTGTCAGGCAGTTCGATCACGAGGTGAAGGGCTACTCGGTGGTGAAACCATTCGCAGGCAAAGCTGCCGACGGTGCTACCGACGGCGCGGTGATAAAGCCCCTCTACCAGTCAAACCGCGGGCTCACCGTCACGCACGGAATCTGTCCGCGCTTCAGCGATTTTGACACCTACGACATGGCGATGAACGCAGTAGATGAAGCATACCGGGCGCACGTGATTCTCGGCGGAGATCCCGCGCAGGCGGCGGTGCTCGACAACTTCTGCTGGCCGGATCCGGTTCAGTCGGAGGAGACTCCCGACGGCGAGTACAAACTCGCGCAGCTTGTGCGCGCCTGCCGCGGCCTTGCCGATGCCTGTCTCGCCTACAGGCTGCCGCTTGTCTCCGGCAAGGACTCAATGAAGAACGACGCACGCATCGGCGGCAGGAAAGTGTCGGTGCGGCCGACGCTGCTGGTCAGCCTCTTCGGCATTGTCGAGGATGTGCGCAAGGCGGTGACCTCCGACTTCAAGGCGGCCGGAAACGTTCTCTACGTATCCGGTACCACCCGCGAAGAGCTCGGCGGAAGCGTTGTCCGCCGCTTCATGCAGCGGATCACAGGTGAAGCGGGTGCGGAAACCGCGAACGACACGGTACCGCGGGTAGATCCCGCCGCCGCAATGAAGCTCTACCAGGCAATTGCGACGGCTATCGACCGCAGGATCATTTGCTCCGCCCACGATCTTTCTGACGGCGGACTAGCGGTCGCCGTCGCCGAATCGGCGATTGGCGGGCGCCTCGGTGCGGAACTCGATCTTTCGCTTCTCGAAGTGGCAGATCCGGAGATCGGCGATTTTGCGCGACTGTTCTCCGAAAGTGCATCCCGCATATTGCTCGAGGTCGCACCGGAACATTGCGCAGAGTTCGAACAGCTCACCGCAGGGCTTCCCGTCAGTCGCGCGGGCAGTATTACCGAAGAGCAGGTTGTGCGGTTCATGTCGGCGGAACGCAACGGCGATGCGGCTGTCGCGATTTCGATAGATGCGCTGCTTGGCGCCTGGAAAGCGGAGATATAGGCGATGGTCAATGTATGCATTGTGACAGGATATGGTATCAACGCCGACGAAGAGCTTGCCGAGGCATTTCGTCGCGCCGGAGGCTGGGTCCGTTCGCATCACCTGAATGACATAACCGCAAATCCGGGTTTGCTCGCGAACTACCACATCCTCGGCGTTCCGGGCGGGTTCTCGTTCGGCGATCACCTGGGTTCGGGCAAGGTCTTTGCATATCTTTTCCGTCGACATCTTCAGAGCTACCTCCGATCATTCGTTTCCGGCGGAGGTCTCATCATCGGCGTATGCAACGGTTTTCAGGTGCTCGTGAAGAGCGGGATACTGCCTGACACGAGCCAGGATTGGCAGCAGGAAGTTTCGCTCGTGCACAACGAGGGCGGCACATTCGTGGACCGCTGGGTAAGGATTCGGGCGAATCCAAACAACAAATCACCGTGGCTGCGAGGCATCGGAATGCTCGAAGTGCCGATACGCCATGGCGAAGGCCGCTTCATAACCGGTGGTCCTGCCGCGCGTACCCGGATTCTCGACGGAAACCTGTGGGCATTCACCTACGAAGGTGAGAATCCGAACGGATCCGAAGAGGGTATTGCCGGCATTACTGACAGTACCGGTCGCATTCTCGGTCTGATGCCTCATCCTGAAGCATTCCTCGAACCGCAGAACCATCCCCGCTGGAGCGCGGAACGGGTCTCGCCCGCCGCGTGCGAGCGGCTCTTTCGCAACGGGATCGAATTTGTCGAGAACCGCGAAACCAGGTAACTTCGTACCACACTGCCATTGATCATTGCTGCGGATTGTGAACTCAGCGCTTCCGTTTGAAAAAGGTCAACCGATGGCGTACTATAGGAGTAGAGGCATTGTATGCTGGTGTTAGCTGAAATCTGGACGGTTGCGCGAACGGACAAGGGAAACGCGGTACTCGTGAAGCCGCTCGAGTCCGAGCGGGCTGTACCCATCTTCATCGGCCACCTCGAAGCACAATCTATCCTCATCGGACTTGGAAAAGTGCCGATGCCGCGCCCGCTCACACACGATCTGTTTCTTTCTGTTCTCGAGCAGCTCTCGGTCCAGATTGAGTGCGTCGAAATAACCGAGTTGAAGGACGGAACGTTCTATGCCCGAATCCAGATGAAGCATGAGGGAAAATCTCTTGCGATCGATTCGCGGCCTTCGGACGCACTCGGGCTTGCAGCGCGCCTTCACTGCCCCGTCTACATCGCAGACACGGTGGTCGAGGAGGCCGGCATCGAAATCAACCTGATTACCGATGATGAAACGCAGGTGCTCACTGAGGTGCCGCAGGAGACCGAACGAGGCCGCCTCGAAGAGGCGCTGAAGAACGCAATCGACGAGGAGAACTACGAAGAAGCTGCCCGTATCCGCGACAGGCTCAATCAGATGTAGTCGTGCGCACGATAGAATCGACGGTTTCCTTCAGGTTGTCGAACCGCTGGTTTCCAATGACCCGCTCTGAATAGAATGCCTCATCGCAGATGGCAGTCAGAGTCATAAGCTCAGCATCCAGTGACGGGAAGGTCTTCACGACTCGCTCCGCATACTCGTCGGCAGTGAGCACGTCATTATAGACAACCTCATGCCGTTCGCCCCATTCGACGATCCGTGCAAACTGCTGCCGCACCTTATCGGTTTCAATCCGTTTCCTCCTGCTCTGCACCGGCGCCCGTCGCCGGCTCCCTATTTCAGCCGGTCCGTTATCTGAAGCCGAACGGGATGCTGGCCGCAGGAGTCGGGTGAGCAGCGCGCCGAACGACCGCGCGCGAGTGCGAACCCAGCGCAGCAGACGTGCAGCGTGGCGGACGAGCACAAGAATCGGATGAATGCGACGCAGAAACGCCGCGAAATCACGCGAAACAAGCGGACCGAACAGAAAGATTATCACTGCGGTTGCGGCTGCGGCGATTCCCGCGATGCGGAGAACTTCCCACAGTGTGGTTAACCAGGGTGGTGGCGGCCCGGACGGACGCGAGAGCAGGTAGCGCCTGAGCAGCTCATTTGTGGACACCGTCACCGGCTGTGGCGGCGGTGGAACCGCCGTGCTGTGGATGCCGCGGAAGAGCGAGAGGAGCCAGTTGAAGAACCTGAGTAGCAGATCGAACGGCAGCACCGAGCGGTCTGAAGCCAGGAGAATTGCGAGAGCGAGCGCCGCCCCGCCAATCGCAGCAGCCAGAAGGACTCTCCGCTTTACCCGTCCCATCGAAAGCCGCAGTCCGTCGCCCCCGTAATCGATTTCGTCGAGAAAGATGTTGAGCGCAGAACGCACTATGACAAAGCCGACACCGAACATGCAGAGGGTGGCGAAGGGAAGCGAACCCGGTGGAAGTCCCAGGAACCAGAGCGCAGAAAAACTCACACCAATGAGCACCAGGTAGACTGATGCAGAGCGTCCGACCGACAGCAGTCCCTTGCGCGATTCTCCCACGACTGAAGAGGACAGACGCAGCGCGTGGTGCAGGGCAACCCCTTCATGGTCGGCGCGAATTCTGAAGAACGCCTCGAAGTTAACGAGTTTTGCGTGAGTCCAGGCACTCAGGATCCAGCCGAGTGCGAGCATGAACAGGCGGGTGATTTCCGTTGCGTCGGGAGTGAATCGTACGGCGAGAGCACCTGATCGCGTGAGCGACAGCAGCAGATATAGCGAAACCATCAGCAGCGCAAGCTCGCGTACGCGGGCGAAATAGCCGGCGCGTTCCTGATGCGACAGAAAAGCGCCGATCGATTCTTCAATCTGCACGAGAAGCAGCAGTATGAAGAACCAGCCGGAAAAAAGGTGAATGTCCGGCTGCGGTGGAGTCAATGCGGCGAGAACTGTCGAAACAGTCCCGCTTGCCGTCGTGCCCATCGTAAGCAGGAACAGAAAGGGCAGTGCGATGCTTATCGAGGGGTTAACGATAAGCGAGCGAAACCGGCCGGCGTGCGTCTCAGTCAACGATATCCTCCCCCGAGGACCTCACCCATCGTACTCGGAACAGGCCGTCATAGAGCGAATCAGGCGGCCGCACCCCTTCGTCAACGTAGAACAGCGTCGTGCGGCTCGTTACCGCCGAACCTGAAAGATGCTGTCTCTGTTCTTCCGACAGAGTCGGCCCCACATAGCAGAGCCACGTCCCGGCCGGAAGACGCACGCCTGATTGCACGAAATGTTCGACTGGACCTTCCCGGGTCGGAAGTGTTACCACGACCACGCGGGCAAGTAGCTCGAGTATCGCGGTTGCGTGCGGAAACCCCTGCGCGATCGGAACAGAACCGGCGGCAGCAGACTGCGCAGCCGTTGCAGCCGACTGCGCAGCCGTTGCAGCCGACTGGGCAATACCGCCAGTTACCTGCAGGCCGACTGCCTGCCCGATATTTGCCGCCGCCTGAACGATCGAAGCAGCAGCTTCGATCGCGCGCTCGGTATGCACGTAGCGATTCCGCACGGCGTAATGATCGGCATTCAGGTCGAGCAGCACCATGACCGGAAAGCCGATGGCGGGTAGAAACTGCATGGTCTGCAGCGACCCGGTCCGTGCGGACACCTTCCAGTTGATGCGGCGCGGATCGTCGCCGGACACATACTCGCGAATGGAACGGTAATTGGTGATGTCCTCGTACACGGGATTCCAGACGCGCACGGATCCTGCGGGAACACCGTGATCAGTCTTCAGAGTGATCGGGTAGACCGATGGATAGACTACGAGCGAACTCCGCAGCTGCCATGTTGCGCTCCACGGGAACAGACCCAGCGGATCGGAAGCGCGCAGCCGCACAGGACCCAGCTCATACACTCCGCGGTTGTAGCCCTTAAGGGTGTAGCTGAAGCTTGCTTCCGAGTTGCCACCGAGCGCGAGCACACCGCGGTTCTGATCCCGAGTTGCCAGATTTCCTGCATCGTCGAACACCGACAGATAGGGAATTGGGAGCATTCCCCTGTTCGATAGTGATATCTCGACGACAGCCGGCTGGAATTTGAAAACATTGATCGAATGACTGCTGCGCGTTACGTTGAGCGACCTCCGGATCGCGACGCTGTACGTCTTTGACAGGAGAATGACGGCGAGAAAGAAGATGCCCACCCACTGCATCGGTGCAAGCGGTATGAACAGGACGAGGAACGCCGAAATGATGAGTCCGAATATCGCTCCGGCGCTCATGACCGCCGTTCGAGCAGCGGGACCGGGATCGACCCGAGCACCCGGTCGACCACCGCTTCGGCGCTCAAACCCTTTATCTGCGCATCGGCGTTGAGAATGATCCGCTTGTCGAAAACGCCGTGCACGAGGCGTTTCACATCATCCGGCAGCACGAAGTCCCGTCCGTGCAGCGCAGCGAGCGCCTGCGAGCCTTTGTAGAGCGCGAGTGTTCCCCGTGGCGACACCCCGATGCGTACGCCCGGAGCCTGCCGGCTTGCCTCAACAAGATTGAGCATATAGTCGAATACCGTTTCATCGACGAAGACCGAGAGAACCGCCTCCTGCATTGTCCGGATCGTTTCCGGATCGGTTACCTGTTTGATGTCGTCCACCGGGTGTGTCATTCGTCGCTGCTGTTCGACTATCTGCTTCTCGACTTCCCGCTCCGGATATCCAACATGCAGCGAGAGGAAGAAGCGGTCCTTCTGCGCTTCCGGAAGCGGAAACGTGCCTTCGAACTCGACAGGATTTTCTGTCGCCATGACGAAGAAAGGATCCGGCAGAGGAACTGTCCTGCCCTCAACGCTGATCTGGTTTTCCGCCATAGCCTGAAGCAGCGCCGATTGTGTCCGCGGTGTCGCGCGGTTCACCTCGTCAACCAGCACGACATTCGCGTGGATGGGACCCTGTCTGAAGTGAAACTCTCCATCCTGGGGATTAAAGACCGAAACACCGAGGATATCAGTCGGCAGAAGATCGGGCGTGCACTGAACCCGGGAAAACAGACCGCCTATCGACGCCGCGAGTGCTCGCGCTGCGATCGTCTTTCCCAGTCCGGGCACATCCTCGATAAGCACGTGTCCCCGGCACAGAAGCGCGACCAGGAACTGCTCGATAACCTCGCGCTTCCCGAGAAAGACCTGCTCGACCGAAGAGATGACCTGTTGCGCCCACGATTCAATAGTTGTCACCGCAATCCTCCGCGCTCAAGTATAGCGCGGATAGTTCATGGCGTGGTCGAATTTCCAGGGGGAACAGCTGAGCTGGAGTAGGGTTCGGTGAATCCGGTGATCGGCTTTGCCACCATGTAGTAGTGCCCTGACGCGTTCCAGAGCGTGTAACCGGCTGCCTTGCCTTCAGCCGCTCCGGTGAGCTGGTTCGTGAGGTAGGTCCAGTAGGTGGGTTCATCGAACTTGAGCTCACCGCCGATAAGAAACGACTGCACCCATGGCCTGATCACCGCCGATCCGTGCACGATGTCCTCAGCGCGACGGGTCCCCTCGTGATAGATGAACTGCGCCCGATCGATATAGCTCATGTTCTGGTAGAACTCGCGGCTGAAGTGCGACGGATAGAACATGGGGCAGATGACATCGACGTAGCGGGAGAGTTCCTCGATATCCTGGCCAAGGTAGACCGTCCGGTACCAGGAGTTGAATCCGTAGACGTCGATGCTGATCGGAACGGTGAGCGACTGACGTGCCTTCTTCAGAAAGCCCGATAGTGCTCCAACCCGGTCCATGCCCGGCTTCTTGTAGTGTGAGACAATGCGTGAAACGTATCCGTCGGATGGAAACCGGATGTAGTCGAACTGGATCTCATCAACACCCAGCGTCTGCAGCTCTTTCGCGATCGCGATATTGTAGTCCCATACGAACTGGGAGTAGGGATCGACCCACCATTCGACCTGAACCGTTTTCAGCTCGGTCTTCTTCGGTGCATCGGCGTTCACGGCAGTGGCAGCTGAACCTGTCTGGCCGTTTTCGCTCTTCTGAACGACGGGCACCTCTTCCTTCCGGAATACGCCCCACGGCCGGTTGGTAGTCGAATCGAAAAGTGCGTACTTGCCGTCGTCGTAGGAGTAGAGCTCGCGGTCTTTGAAGACGACCATGCGCGCAATGACGTAGATTCCCTTTGCGTGTGCCTGGGCGATGAGATTTTTCGCGTCAAACAGCGGTCGCACCGCCCCCGCGGAGCGCGCCGTCGGGACATGGCTGTCATAGCGGAGATAGCCGAAATCGTCCTTGAAGTCCACGACGATGCTGTTCAACCCCTCTTTCTTCGCGAAATCGAGGTAACCGGGCAGCCGGTCACCTTGCGCGTTGTAGGGTGAGACGTAGATACCCACACGGTTTGACGCGACCTTCATCCGCTGCTGTGCCTGAGCGTTCGCGGTATCAAGCAGGGGAGCTGCAACGCTCGTCATCGATGCGACAGAGTCTCCCGCCGATGTATCGACTTTTGTAACCGCGCCGGTCGATCGGTCCCATCGGAACGTGCCGTATCCATACCCGAGAGTGAATGAGAGTATCGATGGGTTTGTCGGGTCGTAGTCTACCGAGGTGACCTCTTCCCAGAACCCTGCGCCGCGGTAGAAGAATCTGAGCGCCTTCGTGTCCGAAATCTCTTTCCAGCTTTTTCCGAGATTGGTCGTTTCGAAGATTCCATTGAACGAAGTCCCGACGACCATTGTGTTTCGATCGTACGGCGAAAGGTCCACCGAAGTGAGTTTTACATTGGAATTGATCTGATTCTTTATCGGTATTTCGGACCAGCTTGAACCGTGGTCTTCCGAAAGGTAGAGCGTGTCAGCAGTGGTAACTGCTACGCGCGAGGGCACCGCTGAATCCCAGCCATATGAAAGGACATGTGAACTCGATGGCGAGGTTTCCCGTGCGGAAATGCCCGTCGCGGCGGCTTCTGTCGATGTCGCGACCAGGGCAACCGGCGTCGTGTCCGCGTAACTTCCGCCGCCGTCGAGCGACACCTGAAGCGTGTCGTCTGCCGTCATGCGATATTGCGGAGCGGCCACCGGAGACTTCCTGACGTCGGTAGCGACCGACGCGGCAGGTCGGGCCTTCGCGGACGGGTCGCCCGGTTCGGCAGAAGAGGTAGTGAGCCGGGGCAGAACAAGCAGCGCGCCAGCCAGAATGACAATAAGTGGTGCAGCGGTAAGGACTATGCGCCGCGTCGTATTCCGCAGGATGGTGCGACCTCCTGAAAGTTTCGGGCATTCTACACCAAGACTCTCCAATTTGCTATAGTACACCATTCATGCGCAGTACTGTACGCAGGATCAAATGACGGCGTAAAGAGGATGTATATGCGGTTCCCGGAACTGAACCACTACCTTACCGGTGTGCTCGTGCCTGTATCTGCGCTCAGATCCTCGCACAGCTGCGGCATTGGAGAGTTCGCAGATCTGCCCCTGCTTGGCACCTGGTGCAGTGAAGTCGGTCTCGAGCTCATTCAGATTCTGCCCGTCAACGATACCGGCACACAGAGCTCACCATACAGCGCACTGAGCGCGTTTGCACTCCACCCCGTCTATATTCGTCTCCAGGACCTCCCCGAGATCAAAGAGTGTCCGCCGAAGCTGGCGCAGAAGATCGCCGCGCTTCGCGCTGCGACCGATCCCGCGGCGCGCGTGAAGTTCCCGGAGGTTCTCTCCGGCAAACTCGAGATTCTGAAGGAACTGTTCGAACTTTGCAGGGACTCCATCGTCTCAGGCGAAGAGCTTCGAACGTGGATTCAGGCCAACGCCTGGATCAGGTTGTACGCCGCATTCCGCCACCTGAAAGAGAAGAACGACCTGCTGCCCTGGTTCTCATGGCAGACCATGCGTGATCCATCAGTTACACAGATTGAGACCCTCTGGGCCGATCCCGCGACTTCAGAATCACTTCAGTTCTACGCCTGGGTTCAGATGCGCCTCGAACAGCAGCTGATTCGGGCGGCAGGCGAACTTGAAGCGCTCGGCGTCCGCCTGAAAGGGGATCTGCCGATTCTCATGGACGGGGACAGCGCGGACGTGTGGGCAAATCGCGCGTTGTTCAACCTCGATCTTCGCGCCGGAGCCCCGCCCGACATGTTTTCGGACCTCGGCCAGAACTGGGGCTTTCCCATTTACGACTGGCGGGCCCTGGAACGGCAGGAGTTTCGCTGGTGGAAAGAGCGGTTGCGCCAGGCGGATAAGTACTTTCACGCGTATCGAATCGACCATGTGCTCGGCTTCTTCCGCATCTGGGCAATCGCTGCCAGGCATTCGAGCGGCATTCTCGGCAGCTTTTTCCCCTCTTCCGACATCACCGAAGAGCAGCTGCTCGCGGCGGATTTCGATCCGGCGCGTATCCGGTGGCTCGCCGAGCCCCACATCGATCGGGCAACTATCGACGGTGTGCTCGGAACCGATGCGACTCAACTGGCGGCGCACTGTTTCGAACAGATAAGGAACGAGGATCTGTACCTGTTCTCCGGCCGGATCGCCGGTGAACGTGACATTGAGGCGCTCCACCTGGAGGAGTCCCGGCGCGAGGGGCTGCTCGCCCTTTTCCGCAACCGTGCGCTGATCAGGACCGGCGATACAAGTTATGCTCCCTCGTGGAAGTTTCGCGACTGCAGCCGCTATCGGAGTCTTTCGGACGCGGAGAAGGTCCGATTTGAGAAGCTGGTCGCCGAGCATGGTGCGGAGTCCGAAGAGATCTGGGAAAAGCAGGGGCTCGCGCTGCTCTCGTTTATGAACACAACGGTTCCCATGCTGACCTGCGCCGAGGACCTCGGAGTAATCCCCGCCGCGGTTCCGCGCGTGCTCGAGCACCTTGGAATCCTTGGATTGAGAATTCCCCGCTGGGCACGCGATTGGTCGGCGGCCGGGGAGCCCTTTGTTCCACCGCGCGAATACCCGTTTCTGACTGTCTGCGCACTCTCTGTGCACGATACGACTACAATGCGTGAATGGTGGGAGACCGAACCGACCCGGGAGCTTTTCTGGAAGGCGCTTGGCTTCGACAGCGAGTGCCCGCCCGTCTACGATCCGTCCACGGCACGTGAGATCATCTCCGGCGTGCTCGAGGCGGGTTCGGCTATCTGTGTGCTCCAGGTCCAGGACTTCTTTGCGTTGAGTGAAGCGCTGCGCATTGCGAACTCCGCGGAAGAACGGGTGAATGTTCCGGGAACGTACAACAGTTACAACTGGACCTATCGAATTCAGGTTACACTTGAGGAACTGATGAGCCATCACGCGTGGAACCGTCTCCTGCGAGATATTGTGTCCCGCCGTAGCCGGAGGAGCTCAACATGGACAACAAACCGGAAGAAGTGAAGGCGTCTTCTTCGACTCGCAGGAAGCCCGCACGCAGCACCTCGCATCCGATCGTTCGAACCCGCGAGTTCAACGTTTCCCGCGCAGCCCGGGATCGGTATGGTTTCGACGGAGTACTGTTCAGCTCGACTGCTTCAGACGTCTCCGCACACCTGCACGCTGTGCGTGAACTCGCGCATTCAATGAACCGGCAGCGTGACGCATCACGTTCGCCAGAGGGCATAGTGCACGTCTCTTCTCTGCATGCGGTAGGACTGATCGATCAGGTCTATCATCATGTGCTGTTGCACTACCGCGACATTCACCGACGAGCGCTCTTCACGGAACTACTCAAAGAACTCTACAGAGTACATGGACGGGAGCAGGTGGATGAGGTGCTCGGACAACTTACGGCCGCCTATCCGCCGGCCGACGTGTACCGGCGGACAGTCGCGGTTGATCAGTATCTGGAATCGATCGAGAACGGTGAGGCGGGCCGCGAGATTGCACTCGAGGAGCTCTTTCTGCTCTGGATCGAAAACCAGAACAGTGCGTTCCACGCATTCGATGAGCTGGTTGGCGATCGGCCGGTGCGAAATCTGCCCGCCTACGAACCGGTGGTGAAAGCTGTTTCGGATATGCTTTCCGGATTGCCGCCGCTCGGCGAAGATCAGCAGCCGCTGGTTGAACTGCTGCTCGAGCCGGCGAGAATACACCCGGACTCGCTCGAAGATCAGCTCCGTTACATTCGCGAGCACTGGGGAAGCTACATTGGCGATCTTCTGCTACGCATCCTCCAGGGTCTTGATCTGTTCAAGGAGGATCACAAGGGCTTTTTCGCAGGGCCGGGACCGGGAGAGACACGAGTCTACCGCTTTCAAGGTCAGGAAGCTGATATAGAGAAGTTCAGCGAAGATCGCGACTGGATGCCCGAGGTCGTGCTCCTGGCAAAGAGTACCCTCGTGTGGCTCGAGCAGCTCTCATCTTCGTACGGCCGGGAAGTACGGACCCTCGATCAGATTCCCGACGAGGAGCTTGACCGGCTCGCGGCCTGGGGAATCACCGGACTCTGGCTGATCGGAATCTGGGAGCGCAGTCCTGCCTCGCGCAGAATCAAGCAGATCATGGGAAACGGCGATGCAGAAGCATCCGCCTATTCGCTGCGCTCGTACGACATCTCCGCCGAACTTGGCGGCTGGGACGCGCTCGAAAAGCTCAAGGTGCGCTGCGCTGCACACGGCATCAGACTCGCAAGTGATATGGTTCCCAATCACACCGGGCTCGACAGTGACTGGATGGTGCACCACCCCGAGCGATTCATCTCAGTCCCCGAACCGCCGTTTCCCTCCTACACGTTCACCGGCGAAAATCTCTCAACGGCTCCCGAGATCGCCATCCATCTCGAAGATCACTACTACGATCGGACCGATGCAGCGGTGGTATTCAAGCGGGTCGATAACAGAACCGGCGAGGTTCGCTACATCTATCACGGCAATGATGGGACGCACATGCCGTGGAACGACACCGCACAGCTTGATTTTCTGAATCCCGAGACGCGGAAGGCGGTGATCGACCTCATACTTCGCGTTGCGCGCACCTTTCCCATCATACGCTTCGATGCGGCAATGACCCTCGCAAAGCGACATTTCCAGCGCCTCTGGTTTCCCGAACCGGGTACAGGCGGTGACATACCGTCGCGCGCGGACCACGGCCTTACCGCCGAGCAGTTTTCAGCTGCAATGCCGGATGAGTTCTGGCGCGAGGTTGTCGACCGCGCGGCAGAGCAGGCACCTGACACGCTCCTGCTTGCAGAGGCGTTCTGGATGATGGAAGGGTACTTTGTTCGCAGCCTCGGGATGCACCGGGTCTACAACAGCGCGTTCATGAACATGCTCAAGGGAGAAGAGAACGCGAAGTATCGGGAAACCATCAAGAATACCCTTGAGTTCGACCGGAACATCCTGAAGCGATTCGTGAACTTCATGAATAATCCCGATGAGGAAACTGCCATAGTTCAGTTCGGCCGCGAGGACAAGTATTTCGGTGTCTGCACCATGATGGTCACCATGCCCGGACTGCCGATGTTCGGCCACGGGCAGGTCGAAGGTTTTACCGAAAAGTACGGCATGGAGTACCGCCGTGCCTACCTGAATGAACGGCCCGACAGCGCGCTTGTCGCACGCCATGAGCGCGAAATTTTCCCGCTCGTGAGACGGCGGCATCTGTTCGCCGATGTGGCCAACTTCCTTCTGTTCGACCTGTATCGCAGTGACGGTTCAGTGAACGAGAACGTTTTCGCCTACACGAACGGTGAAGGTCATGACCGGGTGCTCGTGCTGTACAACAACGCATACGAGGGTGCATGGGGCTGGATCAGGCTTTCGGCGGCATATGCCGACCGCGACGGGCAGGGGCATCGAACGCTCGTGCAACGAGATCTCGCCGACGCGCTCGGCCTGCATCGCGATGGTGATCACTTCTGCCTGCTCTACGAGTCCCGCGCAGCGCTCTGGTTCATTCGCAGCAGTGCCGAGATAGCCGAACAGGGCATCCACATCGGGCTCGCCGGGTATGGGTGTCAGGTATTTACGAAGATTCGCGAGGAAGAGGAGACCACCGATGGTCTCTATCATGCCCTTGCGCGGCAGGCTTCGGGGACCGGCATGCCGGACATCGATGCCGCGCTCCGCAACACCTACCTTGCGCCGGTCTACGAGCGACTGAATCCGGTCGTCGATCGAAAGTCGCTTCAGGCGCTTCTGGATGCACTCGAACAGGATGTGTCCTCCGAGGGCCTGTCGTCACTCTTTCAACTCTACGAAGTGTTCCTCTCCGGCGCAATGGAGTTCGCCCACCGCGACGGTTCAATCGAGAAAGCGCTCGGGAGAATGCACGCAGTCGTAGCGGCGGCGGCATCGCTTCTGCACGATGGTCTGCCGGAGAATCCACTGCATATAGCGGGAGTCGCCGGATGGTTGCTGCTTACCCCGGTCTGCCGGCTGCTGCCCGCGACGGCTGTAGATGAATGGGCGCTGCCGGTTCGCATTTCTGTGGCGATGCAGCCGGTAGCGGCCGAACGATACCGTATCTCACTCGACCGGGGCACGTTCGAGACGCT
>DATKUC010000207.1:0-7497 GCA_035530835.1 Spirochaetia bacterium | reverse complement strand
GCTGGAAAGCGCCCGGTTGGGCGCACCGGGCCGTACCACGATTGTGGGAAAGCGGAGCGCACGCCCATCGATGAATCCTTTGCGGGAGTAGTCGGTAACGAGCAGTTCCCCGATAACCTTCTGGGCACCATAGGATGTCGTAGGAGTCAGACGAAGATTGTCCGGCACTGTCTCCGGGAGTTCACCGCCATAGGCAGCTCCCGAACTTGCGAAGATGAAGACCGGCGGCTTTGCGAGGCGTCTGCATGCTTCGAGCAGGTTGCGGGTGCCGTCGAGATTCACACGGTACCCGAGATCAAAGTCCTCTTCGGCCTGTCCGCTGACTACCGCCGCAAGATGTACAACCAGATCGACACCATCGCCAACGAGCTCCTCAGCTTCGGCACGGTTCGACAGATCTCCCGCACGTGAAATGATTCGGGGACCACTTTCCTGAACTGAAGGTTTGAGGATATCGTGGGCAACGATCTCATCGATCCTTGCCGCATCGGTTCCACGTCCTGAAATCCTGATGAATCGGTCAGCAGAAAGCGAGGATACGAGCTTGCTGCCCACAAATCCGGCGGCGCCGGTTACCAGTACGCGCATGTCTCATAGTAGCATCCCGATGGTCAGCATTCAACGAAAATAATCGCAAATTCCGAGGCCCGTTGTCCGCTATTTCTCTCCTGCGAGTTTTCGGGCAAAGCGATATGCCTGCAAAAAGCTGTTCGTTGAAGCTTTTCCCTGCCACGCAATGTCGAATGCAGTTCCGTGGTCTACCGATGTGCGGATCACCGAAAGTCCCAGAGTGACGTTCACGCCCCCGTCGAAATCAAGCAGCTTCATCGGTATGTGGCCCTGGTCATGGTACATGCAGACCACTGCATCGAACTGTCCGTTAGCCGCCTTGTGGAACACTGTATCAGGCGCTTCCGGGCCAGATACGTTCCATCCTCGCTCGCGCGCCGCCTTCACCGCAGGAGCTATCTCCTCGTTGTCTTCCGTGCCGAACGCGCCGTGCTCGCCTGCGTGCGGGTTCAGACCCGCAACCGCAATCCGCGGTGCGGCGAGGAATCGCGAAAGCGCCTCGTGTGTTAATCCGATGACCGTCTCCACCCGCTCGCGTCGGACCAGGCCGATCGCCACCGAGAGCGGAACGTGTGTGCTCACGTGCGTGACGGCGAAGCGATCGGATATCAGCATCATGGTGTAGTCAGTCTGGCCGCACAGGTCGGCGATGAGCTCGGTATGGCCGGTGAAGTTCGGCACGGCGATCCGGGACGCTTCCTTGTTGATCGGTAAGGTCACGAGTGCGGTAACTGAGCCTGCAAGCGCAAGGCGGGTCGCGTGCTCTACGTAGCGTACAGCGGCCTCTCCCGACTTTCGAGATAGCCTGCCCGGCTCGATGTCAGTTTCACTCATCAGCCCGAGGTTGATGACCGGCAGACACGGAACAGTGCGCGGACCGCCTTCTGCGCGCCGTACCTGGTCGGGCCCGGCGACTTCGCTCAGTTCGACGGAGATGTTGAGCCTGCGTGCGCACGCCTCAAGCACCGCCAGGTCACCCGAAACAACAAAGTTGCCCGAAAGCGCGCCTGCGGCTGCAGCCTTCAGCAGAATCTCTGGTCCGACGCCGTTTGCGTCTCCGGGAGTTATGCAGATCATCCATGCTCCTTTTCGTTCTCAGGTTTTCCGGCGCTCGAAGATATCGTCACCAGTAAATCCATCTCCCCGAATCCACCCGCTTTCGACAGGAGGTAGCGGGGATTTCCGAGTCCCGCAATGGTGGAGGTGACGATACCCGGCCACTGCTCACCGAGCGGCTGAATCGACGATATCCTCAATTCATCGAGAATCGCCGCGAGGGTGTCGCCACCGGACACGACGAGGGTACCTATCTCAAGCACATTTGTCACCTCGTGGACTACCGTACCGAAGGCGGCCGCGACCGCTGCCGCATCGCAGGCTTCCGCCGGTGAGTCGAGCACACATGCATTGCGCGCACTCGTCCGGAGTGGATCGATTACAGCGCGGACTGTATCCGCGAGTCGACTCCGCGGGAGAACTCCTGGGAGCGGGGCCGGCAGCTCTACTATGCTGATTCCGGCTGCGGCTGCGGCACTGACCTGACTTCGTGAGGTATCGCTACGGCTCCCGTTGACGAAGAGGAGCGGGGAGACAATCTGCGGCGTGAGTTCCGCAGTGTGCCGTAACGCAATGTTCACCGCAACCGCAGGCACCGAGTCGCCCGCCATACCCAGGTAGGCTGCAAGTCCTGCGCTTCCGGCGAGTATCGGAAGTATGCCAGTTTTGGCGGATAATTCACGCGCGCATTCGGCTATTGCGCGAAGATCATCTTCTGATTCCGCATCGACCACCACAATGGTCCCTGGTACGGCGAGTGCGGGGATATCCCGGGCGTGCGCCGCGTACGCCACCGGCCCTGCGTGCTGAGCGCTGATGACCGTGCGCAGATCACTCGCGGTTACAGGGTTGAGCGCGTCACGACCAAAGCCGGTCCCGGCGATCGGCACCTCATCGATCAACAGGCTGCAGTTCCGGACCTGCCGCCGAAGCGCGGGATACGCGGGAGAAAAGATGAGCGCGCGGCCAGGGAGCGCTGCGATTGCAGCGCCGAGCTCGGCGCCGATGTTTCCCCTGAGAGTTGAATCTGTCTTCTTGTAGATGAGCGGCGCGTCGCCAGGTAGAAGCGCGGCCATGAACCGGTCGATCGCGCCGGCCACGCGGGATGCTGCCTCAACAGGCGGTATGTGCCGGGATGCCGTGTCGATTACCTGAACCGTCGGGAGCGAGCCGAGACTCACATCGCGAGCGGGCCATCGCTGCACCCTGACATCGGGTGAATGCAAGAGAAGCTTCACCCCGGAGTCGAGCGCGCCGGTGAGATCGTCTGCGATAACGAGAACTCTCAGCATGGTCAGCTGTGAGCGGTCGGGTAGGGGGCAAGGTCGTCGCCGGCGAAGAGCGGAAACTCACCCTCGAGCACCTGGACCGCAGGATCGGATCTCAGTTCCTCGGCAATCTGCGCCGATACGAGCAGGTCGTGAACGTGAAGCGTGTCGATCATCCTGACGATGCGCGGACTGCGCTCGGGTCCGACGGCGGCCCCGCGAATTGCGTACTCGACGGCCTTCCGGTCGGTTTCGGCAACAAGCGGGACCTTCCCGCGGTCGAGAAAGCTGCTGGTAATGACGTTCTCGTTGGTGGCTCCGAAATCGATACTGTCGTACATCCGGCGCGTAATAACATCGGCAAGGCCAAGGCCGACTGCGTTGCCGTGCGAAGCGGGTGTCAGGTCCGAGGTGACGATAGCGCCGACTTTCGGTGCATCAGGTTCGGTCTGGCCGAGCACTCTGATTCGCCCGATGATGTTCGTGTCCATGCCGGTGCCGCTGATATCCTTTCCCATCCGATCGATGACAAGCACGTCCACTTCGTCTACCGGCAGTCGCGGCATGTTTGCGTGAGCCTTCTGCAGGAGTAATGGCTCCTCCTGTTCGATACGATCCGCCGGGATCAGCCGGATGATCTGCGTTTCGTCATAGGCATTCTCGACAAGACCGATGCCTGCCAGGATCTTTCCGGTTGCCAGGATATGGCGGGCCGTCGGGAGAATCTTCTCCTTCAGTCCGCGAACTCCAAAGGAGTGAATGGCTTTCGCCTGATCATGTTTACCGAGTCCTATGACCGCCATCTTGATCAGGCCGCTTTCGAAGCGCGAGTGGAAGTCCGTGTGCGGTTTGATGCGGGCGACGAGGATGACTCCGTCTGATTCCCATGCGGCGCGATCCATGAATGCTTTGTGCCCGAGCCCGGGCGCCGGTATTTGAACGGTCTCCATAGAAGAGCGTATCGGCGCGCCGACACCGGCCTCAGTAATTCCGTAGCTTGCAAGCACCGCCGCCTGGCCGGAGTCGGTCGCACCACCGTGGCTCCCCATCGCGGGGACTACGAACGGTTCGGCTCTTGCTGCCTTGAGCTCACGAATGACCGCCCGGACAATCTGCTGGAGGTTGGCTATCCCGCGGCTGCCCACGGCCACCGCAATGCGGGCACCGTTCAGCCCGTTTTTCGCACGCAAAAGTGCCGTAGACGGCGCTGCGGCAAACTCAGCCGCCACAGCGGCGTCGATATCGTCTATATGAGTGTGGTCATAGGTGCACAGAACGCGCACGAGCTTCGGGTCGATGTTGTCGGTCATGGTGCTGCCATTGTAGCGCCGAGCCGATCTGCACGCAACCTTCTGATGAAGCTGCTCAGTCTGCCGTGAACAGGATAAGATCTGACCGCGTCAGTGTTGCCGCGTTGCGGGTGCCCGGGCTGTTCAGCAGATGCCAGGCCACGTACTGTTCGACGTACTCAGGCTCAGCGGACATGCCGTCCACCGGTACTATCACCTTCATGCCGCGCAGAGCGGCACCCGTTGCCGTGTAGAGCACGGCGCCGTTCGCCGCGGTTCCGGTGACAATTACGGTTCGTATGCCGTGGTCGGCAAGGATCTGTTCGAGATCAGTCCGGAAGAACTTGTCGACGCCCGAACGTACCACCGGATCTCCGGGTAGCGGAGAAAGCGCGGAAACGATGTCCGAAGGAGAAGCACCGGGGGTATTGCTGTACACGACGAGCATTGAGTGCGCCCGAGCCTTTGACAGCAGGAATGAAATCGCGGGAATTGACATCGCTGCCCGTGGCCGAACCGACGGATCTGTCAGATTGTTCTGCATATCGAGAATCAGCAGCGCAGTGGTCGTCGAGTTTACCGTAACGCTTCGCAATTCAGGTGGCGACGGTATGGCTATCTGTGACCAGTCATCAATGATAGTCGTCTGGCCTCCTGACTGCCCATATGCCACACTCGAAACAACCAGCAGCACAGCTACCATCACTGCTGCGCGGAGTAAAGAGAGCCTGTTACTCATTCGCATGTTGTTCCCCCTGTTTCCTGCGAGCTACAGCTTGAGAAGTTCGAGCACCTTGTAGATAACAAATGCCGGCCATACGAGTGCTTTCAGAAGGCCGAGCAGTCCGGCCCAGAATGTTCCTGCGTGTCCGATAAAGTAGACCGCTGCGCCGATGATCGTGAGTCCGTAGGACCCGCCGAAGAGCCCGCCGCTACCGAGCGATCTGCCCCGAGAGAAACCATCTGCCATGGGAACCTCCTGTGTGCTTTGACATATCGTGCGCCCGCATGCGCACTCTTGTCAACGTGCACAGCACCGAGGCTCAGTTGACGTTTGCGAGTGACTTGCTGCCTTCAAGATCGATGCGGAATCGGACTTCGTTCAGACCTTCCTCAGCCATCACCTTTCGCAGTCTCGACCGGTCCCGTGAATCGGGGCAGTACATGAGGAAAAAGCCACCACCGCCGGCACCGATGATCTTTCCACCGAGCGCGCCATTTTCCCGCGCAAGGGTGTACCAGTGGTCGATCTGAGGATCGCTCATGTTATTTGATATCCGCTTCTTGATCTGCCAGTGCATGTCCAGTGATTCGCCGAACCAGTCAACGTCGCCCTGTTCGAGGTGTGCCGCGCACTGAATTCCGATCTCCTTGATGCGGTGCATCGAATCAAGGACGGCTTCGTCGTTTTTCGCGACGGCCGCGCTCTGATGAGTCAGCACCTGGGAGGACTTCCGCCTGATTCCGGTGTGGAAGTAGATACAGTTGGATTCCAGTTTGTCCATCACGTCGTGACTGAAGGAGTGCTTCTTCACGCTGACAGTTCCATCAGTGTCGATATCCATCGTGATAATACCGCCGAACGCTGCGATGTACTGGTCCTGCTTTCCGACAGGTTCATTCAGGATCTCAGCTTCGATATGGAACGCCTCTTCGGCAAGCTGCTGCGGTGAACGCCACTCGCCTTTGTACGCATGCAGTGCGTTCAGCAAGCCGACTGCAAAGCTGCCTGAGCTACCCAGCCCGCTTTCGGCGGGAAGGTCGGCCATAGACATCACCTCGATTCCCGGGCCGATGTCGAGCAACTTGAGCGCTTCCCGCACGATCGGATGTTTCAGATCGTCGAGAGATTCGACAGTCTCAGTCTTCGAGTATTTGATCTGGTAGTTGTTTTCGAACCGTCTGTTGACCAGGATGTACATATATCCGTTCACCGCAGCACTTACGAGGAAGCCACCGTACTTCTGGTAGTATGCGGGGAGGTCCGTGCCGCCACCCCCGAGGGTTATGCGAAATGGTGTCTTCGTGATGATCATGCGAGCCTCCAGGTGACCGCGTCCGGGCAGCGCCGGGTCGCGGTAATTGTTCAGTTTCCCCGATACCATACCGAGATAGACGAAGCATGCATAGTCAGCTACACTTCGCCTGAACGAGCAAGAGATGAACCAGCTTATCGCGCTTATTCTGGGCATAGTAAATACCCTTGCCATCCACTTCGCCAAGGTCATGCAGCGCTACGGCATCCAGGCCGTGACCGGAAAGACGAAGTCGAGCAGGATGAAGCTCATCTACTGGGCGGGGTTCATGCTCACCAATACCAGCTTCATCTGGATCATGATAGCCAACGAGTACGCAGCTCCTTCGTACGCAACTTCCATGTTCGGGCTCGGGATCATCGCACTCATGATCACCTCCCGCATTGTACTCAAGGAACAGCTTACCAAACGTCATTTCACCGGCGCATTCATCCTTGTTATTGGTACTCTTGTGCTCGGCTACGACGGAATAACACAGCCGATCACATCGCTTTCGGACATCCACCTTACCACTGTCTGGCTGTTCATCGGCATTTTCCTCGTGGGGGTGTTTTCGGCGCTGCTTCTGTCGCTTCGCGGCAAATCGACCTGGCTCATCGGTGTTACCTTCGGTATCGTGGCGGGTGGTCTGGGCGGGCTGGATCCGGTGCTCAAGGGGATCGGACAGCAATTCGGCGGCATTGTCGGGTTGTTTCCGCAGAATCCCGACGGGCGCCTGCCGTTTGTGCTGAGCTTCTTCTTCGGTTCCGGAGCGTTCTTTACGGTGCAGTGGGGGTTCCATCGCCGCGCGGATGCCTCGGTGATCGCTCCGTTCCATGCTGCGCTCTACGTGCTCATGCCGCAGCTGGTGCAGCTGCTTGCCATGCCCGGCTATTCGCTCACCCACCTCAGGCTCGCGGGAATGCTGGTGACCACCGGAGGCGTCTTTCTGGCAGCTGCACCACGCAGGCGTGTCAGCGGAATTACAACGGCTGAGGCTGAATCCGGTGCGGCGCTCGCCGCAACCGAATGGCCATTTACCACCGAGCTTGAGCTCGGCATCAAGCCGAAGGTCCCGGTGGGGCGAAAGGGGCGACGAGCCCGGGAACCGCGCTCCTGATCCTGAACCCCTGCGTCGCTCAGCCGAGCTTGAAGCCCGACTTCTGTCCGTCTTCGTAGAACATCTTTACCGTATCAAGTGAGTACTCATCCAGATCCTTCCCGACAAGCTCGAGCTTCTTCAGGATGTCGTGGGTCACGGTGATGATCTGGCAGCCGATGCTGTCAGCGTGATAGATG
>DATKUC010000206.1:0-6228 GCA_035530835.1 Spirochaetia bacterium | reverse complement strand
TTCAGACCGAAGAGCACGAGCAGCACTCCGACCACCAGTCTGAGCGCATTTATCGGAACAAACCGCACGAGGGCGGTGCCGAGGATCGAAACGATTGCCGCGAGCGCAAGAATTCCCAGGCCAGCTCCGGCCAGCGAGCTCTTCCAGTTGATGGTCGCGCCGATCACGAGCACGATGGTAAACGCTTCGACAAACTCGACTGTTGATGCAAGAAAGGACGCGACGAACACCGCGCCGACGTGAGTAATCACTGTTGCCTCCTGCCAAAATTCCGGCGTGCACCTATACTACTATCGCTTCGCATGAGTTGAATACCCCGTTGGCGCAGACGGTTCGGCAGACATCCGAACCGAGCCAGAGTTCGACCTCGGCGCCACACTGCCGCTCCTTGTTGCTCCACACTTCAAGGCTGAGCTCGCGACCATCGGCACTGCGTACAAGGTACTGCCAGGAGCTGCCCTGGAACGCGCGCTGAACGATCCGTGCCCGCACCTGAGAACCGTCACCTGCGGGGACCGAATCAAGCAGAATGTCCTGCGGGCGTACCATCACGAGCACATCCCCGGAGCCCGAGGGGCCGTGCGCATTGAGCACCACATTTCCGCAATCGACGGTGTGAGTGCTGCCGTGCGTGCGCAGGATCCGTCCGGGGATGAGATTGGTGCCGCCGAGGAATTGCGCGGCGAATGCCGTCTGCGGCCGGTGATACAGATCAGTCGGCGATCCTTCCTGTTCGATCCGACCACCGTTGAGCAGCACCACACGGTTCGCCATACTGAGCGCCTCGCCCTGGTCATGAGTGACAAAGATGGTCGTAGTCCCGGACTCCTGCACGATGCGCAGCAGGTCCCACCGCATCTGCTGGCGCAGCTGCGCGTCCAGGCTCGACAGCGGTTCGTCCATGAGCAGGAGTGCGGGCCGAGGGGCAAGTGCCCGGGCAATGCTCACCCGCTGCCGCTGTCCGCCGGAAAGCTGGTGCGGATAGCGGTGCTCGAGCCCCCCCATTTTGACCAGATCGAGTACCTCGGCCACGCGGCGCTTCTGCTCCCGTTCGGGCATCCTGCGCACCCGGAGTCCGAACGCTACATTTTGGAACACGCTCATGTGCGGCCAGAGCGCGCCGTCCTGGAACACCATCCCGATATTGCGATCCTCCGGCGGCAGCGAACGATCCGGAGACGAGCAGAGCCTGCCGTCGATCTCGATGGTTCCCGCATCGATGCCGATAAGTCCCGCGATTGCCGAGAGCATGGTGGTCTTGCCGCAGCCTGATTCGCCGAGCAACGCGACAAACTCACCTTCGGTCACCGTGAGATCGATTTCAGACAGAACGGGTTTGATGTCATATCTTTTCGAAACAGCGGATAGCTTGAGATTCATCTCTTTTCCTCCTGAATGCGGACGGCGCGGGACAGGATGAACCGGCCGGCGCCATAGAACAGAAAGACCACCAGCACACCCATGATGCCGAGCGCCGAACCCTGAGCCCAATCGAAGTTGTTGAACCTGGCCTGGATCGTAATGGGAAAGACCGGCGATCCGGGCGGATAGAGAAGCGATGATGCAGGCAGCTCGAACACGACTCCCGCAAAGGTCATGAAGAAGGTGGAGATCGTAGTTGCACTGACAAGCGGCAGCACGATGCGCATCACCACGGTGCGTCCACGCGCGCCGAGTACTTGCGCTGCCGTCAGCAGACTCCCCGGCAGCTGCGCCATTGCTCCGATCTGCAATCGGATCGCGTACGGCAGCGAGATGGCTACATACGCCATAGCCAGGCAGATCGGCGTGCCGTAGATCACCAGATGCAGCGGGATGAGCCAGACCGCATTCCACGCGAAGATGAAGCTCGCCGCAATGACCACACCGGGTATCGCCACAGTTGCCATGATCAGTATGTTCACGATGCGGTCCGCGCGGGTCTTGCGGAATGTCAGCTGGTAGCCGATCCACAGCCCGATCGCAGCGGCAGCAGCTGCCGCGATGAATGCGTACTCTATTGAACGCAGCAGCGAGTCTCCTCCGACATTGCCCGCGTGCGAAACGCTCTCGAGGTCACCGTGCAGCACCTGCACGTAGTTGAGGAAGGTCCAGTTACCGGGGGCAACGCCGTTGCTCCATACCTTCCAGAGGCTCGCGCAGAAGCTTGCCCCGAGTGGCACGACGAACGCGAGCCCCAGGATCACCGCGGACAGCGTGACTACACCGCCTCGTTTCCCGCTGCGCGACGCGGATGCGCGGTTCCGATGCGAGACTGTGGCGTATGATCTTCCCCGGAACACCAGCTGCTGGAGTCCGATTGCACCCGCGGTGACAAGCACCACGATCAGTGCAAGCGTAGCCGCACTGCCGTAGTCGACCGGTGCCTGGTTCAGCGCGGTGAATATCTGGTAGGTCACAAGCGGCACATGCATCTGCGGCGCGATGGCGGCGGCAATGCCGAAGTCCCCGAATCCTTCTGCAAACGCAAGCGATGCTCCGGCGAGCAGCGCCGGCATGAGCAGGGGAACCACCACCCGGATCGCGACTGCAGCCGGCTTCGCTCCGGAGAGCCGCGCGGCGTGCACGAGACCAGGGCCGACGTTTCGGATGGCGCTCTGCATCGCGAAGTGGACGAAAGGGAAGAACCGGAACCCCATTACCATGATGACGCCGAACCGCGAGAAGAACCAGGCGGACCAGCCGTTGGGCAGATGCAGCAGCTGCGCGAGAATTCCACCATCCTGCAGAAGAACGAGCCAGCCTTCGGTGACCACGTAGGACGGCAGAAAGAAGACTCCCCACACCAGCGCCTCTATAACCGCTCCGGTTCGCCGCGCTGAGTGCTCGACCGCAAATGCGGTTACCGTTCCGTACACCGTCGCGAGCACAGATGCTGCGATCCCGATTTCGAGCGAGTTACCGATTGCCTTGAGATTTTCGAGTGAGGTGAAGGTCGATACGGCACCGCGCAGCGAAACGGTGAAACGTGGATGCACCGCAAAAAGTTCGGGCATGACAGCCTGAATGAGCAGCGTAAGCAGCGGGTAGACGATGAGGACTATCAATACAAAAAGGCCGGGGGCAGCCCACGCTGCCGCCCGACCTCTGTCGGAGGAAATCGCCATCTCCTCAGCCCACGATATGATCGTGAAACCAGGTCTTCACCGCGTTGATCTGCCCGGCAGCCTGAATCGTGTCGAGCGGAACCCAGTTGATGCCCGATTGCTGGCGCGCAGGGTTCGGGGTCAATCCGGTGATGAGCGGGTTGAAGTAGGAGTCACCTCCGCCGTTCGAGGGATTGATCATCACCTTCTGGCCCTCCACGCTCAGAACAAACTCGACGAACTTCCTGGCTGCATCCATGTCCGGCGCATTCCTGTCGATGGCGATGACACCCGGCAGCGTGACGACGCCACCCTTCGGGTAGATGATCTGGATCGGATCGCCCTTGACCTTCGCTTCAACAAGAGCGGAATCCTGAATCGTTACCGCCTTCACCTGACCGGCGAGAAGAGCTTTCAACGTGTTGTCGTTGGTCGGAAACACCTTCATGCCGTTTGCCTTCAGCTGAGTGAAGAACTGCTCACCTTTCTGCATTCCCATGATCTGCAGAATGCCTGCGACATAGGGATAGGTGGGGCCCGAGATCGACGGGTCGTTCATTCCGACCGAGTTCCTGAATCGCGGAGAAAGCAGATCCGACCAGTCTTTCGGGTAGTCGGCGGGAGATACGAGCCTCGTGTTTACGCCGATGGCGGCGGCCGCGGTAACCGACGCCGGATAGTACGCCCTGTCGGAGGGAATCAATGAGTTGCCGAGTGAATCGTAGTTCCCCACGTCAGACGGCGTCCAGCCGGTCAGGAGAATCCCTTCGTTGTCGAGTGCCTGCATCGTTGAGGCGCCATCGAACCACGCGACATCCCAGTGCGGATTTGACTTCTCGGCTTCAATTTTCGCAACGACGTTTCCTGTCGAATCGTCCACCAGATTCACCTTGATGCCGGTCTTTTCCTGAAACGCGGTTGCCATGGCGCCGTCGTATCCCTGAGCCGAATAGAAAACGAGCGTCTTTGACGCCGCCGGTGTTGCGACCTTTGCCGCGGACGCCTGCTCCGCCTGTCCGCCGGCGAATGCGCTTGTGCCGAAGGCAAGCGCGAAGATCCCCGCCCATACCGCAATTCGAATGCCTCTTGATGCCATTGCTCACTCCTTCTGAGTCGATGATGGCGCATTATCGAATGGTCAATTGAGACGCGGATGAAAAGACGGTGAGAGTTTCGTTAAAAATACAGGGCAGGATGGGTACTGTCACAATCCTTGCGGTCCCTGCCCCGACGCCCACGCGGGCACTCAGTACAGATCATGTGCTGATAATTTCAACATATCTGTCGAGAAATCATGATACAATCTGCTTATGGACATCTCCAACATCACGTTGCGCAACCTTGCGTACATAGTCGCCGTTGCCGAGGAGCGCCACTTCGGTCGTGCGGCGAAGCGGTGCAGTGTAAGCCAGCCGGCTCTGAGTTCACAGATTCAGAAACTGGAAGCGTCCCTCGATACTACGATATTCGAACGCGGCGCGCGGGAGATCCGCATCACACCGAATGGGGAGACCATTATCGAGCACGCACGCCGGGTTCTCGATGAAGTGAGGCTGCTTGCCACAGCTGCTGTACGGGTGAGCTCCCCGCTCTCCGGCGAGTTCCGTCTCGGCATTATCGCCACGCTCGCCGCCTACCTGCTTCCCCATCTGCTTGCCAGGGTCAGACAGATATTTCCGCGCCTCGAGCTCGTACTCATCGAAGGGCTGACCGATCACCTGCTCGACAAGTTGCGATCGGGTGTGCTCGATGCTGTGCTCGCCTCGCCGCCTCTTCCTGCCGGAAACTTTCAGATAGAGCATCTGTTCGTCGAGCCCTTTCTGCTTGCCGTGCCGGCTGGCCACAGACTCGGGCGGGAGCCGATGCTCACGCCGCAGATGCTTCGTGCCCAGGAGATGATTCTGCTCGAGGATGGCCACTGCCTGAGGGATCAGGCGCTCGCGATCTGTCCCTCCCAGGATCGGTCACTTCGTGACCGGTTCCGCGCGACAAGCCTCGAGACGCTCCGGCACATGGTTGCCACCGGTATCGGGTATACACTTATCCCGGCGCTCGCGGTTCCCGCACCGGCGCTGCCGGGAGGCCTCGTCGAATATCGCAAGTTCAGCAAGGATCCGCCGAGCAGGACAATCAGCATGGTCTCCCGGCGCGGAAGTGCCGCGGCCGAGGACGCGCATGAGCTTTCGCTGTTCATCCGCGGCAATCTGCCTTCCGCGGTGGGTGCAGCGCAACTATGAACGGGGCGGTTCGTCGACTGAGGCGAACAGGTCAGCGCGGTTGCTCGTGAGTCCGTCGACGTCTGCTGCAAGCAGTCTGCGCATGAGCGGCAGATCGTCCACGGTCCAGGCAAGCACTGCGATGCCGAGTTCGTGGCAGCGGGCAATGAGTTCTCCCTCTGCGATCTGATAGGCGATCGTGACAGCATCGGTGTCGAACTGCTCGGGCACGAGTGTGCCGTCGCGCAGGCGGTAGCTTCGGTCAAGCGTGAGCGAAGTGCCGATCGATCTGCCTGACGCCCGTATTTCGCGAAGCGCATCGCGGTAGTCGCCGCAGACTACCATCGGCGTGTCGGTTGCCGCATGCGCACAGTCCATGATCGGACCGGCGAGCATGTCAGCCTTCAGATCGACCATCAATCCCGCCTTGCCCGCTACCGCCTGAATGGCCTGCGGGAGATCGATGAGCTCCTCGCCGAGTGACTTCTTCACTGCCGCGTGCAGCGTTGAAAACTCAACCTCGTCGACCGCGTATCGATGCAGACCCGAGGTGATGTGATCGTCGTGCCAGAGCACCAGCCGACCGTCGGGAGTCCGGTGCACATCGATCTCGACGAGATCAACACCGAATGCGAGCGCCGCGAGTATCGAACGGAGCGTGTTGCCCGGCGCGACTTTCGGCGCACCACGATGTGCGGTCCTGATCCATTCGCCGCGGGAGAGTCTGCCGCGAAGCGGCTCGGGGAGCGAGCTATTCATCGCAACCTCTCTATGTCAGGTAGATGGCGTTGGTGAGCGCGAGAAGCTCACCGTCGGATGCACGCAATTCGGCGACGATGAACTTTCTGATCGAGGGCGGAACGGTCAGGCTGATCGTCTCCGGCTGCGATCCTGAGGTTGACCGCTCGGCGGCCACCGCGCCGTCG
>DATKUC010000205.1:0-8409 GCA_035530835.1 Spirochaetia bacterium | reverse complement strand
GCCCCATTCAGCGTGATGGCACCGGTTCCCTCGCTGAAGGTACCGCCGCTCTGGCTGAATGCCCCGGCAACTTTCAGTGAAAAGGCACTGTTCGCGAACGTGCCACGGGTGAGGGTGAATCCACCGCCGACGATCAGATTCCCTCCGGCGGTAACGGTTGAGCCGGAGGTCTTGTTGATCTCGACATTGTTGAGCGTATACCCGTTGATGGTCTGCGCGCCGGAGCCATTGATCACGAGTGTTCCGGCGTTCGCGCTGAAGGTAGCAACCGCCAGATTACCACCAATGTAGGTTGTGCCGCCGGACGCGGTGAACGTGCCGCTGCCGGTGATATTGCCGCCGAATGTGAGGTCGGCCGCACCACCGGTGAGCGTTCCGTTTATCGTTGCAGCTCCGGTGACCGAGACACCGTAGGTGGTTGCAGTAAGTGTGGAACCGCTTTGAATGGTGAGACTGGTCAGTGAGTTGATGCCGGTGTCGACCGTCGGCTGGCTTCCGGTGATGCCGGAGGGAATCACGACGCTCGCGCCGGCGGGCGGAACAACGCCGCCCTGCCAGTTTCCCGCCGTCGACCACGCGGTGCTACCGGCCGTGGTGCTCCAGGTGTAGGTACCCGCAGTGTTGACGGTAATCGCGGGCGTCGCTGCAGAGTCGGTTACCGGATAGGTCGTCCCGCCGTCGGAGGAGAGCTGCAGCGAGCCGGAGCCGGTGACGTTTGGCGACACGGAGAGCTGAAGTCCCGAGCTTATCGTGATAGTGTTCGTGCCGGTGAAGTTCGCCGATAGTGTCAACTGCAGCGTCGAGGAGTTCGGAAATGATGTTCCGGAAACCAGTCCGACGGGACTTGATGTCACTGTGGGAGCACTGCCGGTATTGAAGAATGCACTTAAGGAGGAGGGCACGCGAATGGAGATATTGTTCGCCTGCGGTACTGTTCCGCCATTTGCGGAGAGCGTGATTGAGGGAAGAGAGATATTTCCGGACGTGGTGATGTTCGTAGTTGATGCGGAAGTCAGCGTCGGAGCATTCGCGGAGAACGCAACGTTGACTGTGTTGTTCGAAGCTGGAGTCGTCATAACATCGGATCCGCCGGTACCGTCGCTGTAGGGCTTCACAGTCACGCTCTCCGCGACTGAATCCGAAACGGTAATTGTTGCAAGTCCGTTCCCGTCGGTTACCAACAGCGCTCCATTGGCCGGAAGAGTCGTCGAGCTGTTGCTTGCTGAAGTGATGGTGGCTGATCCACTCGTCGTTACCCACACCTTCGAGCTGTACAGTTGCGGGTAGCCGGACGAATTGACCACCTGCAGCGTAACGGTGCCGCTCCCGCCTGCGGGAACAATTCCACCGTTATAGGTTGCGGTGACATGGTCTGCCGTCTGTGCCGCAATTGCTGACGAATACGTTCTGAGGACCGTGGAGCCGTTTGTGAACCACACTTCTGCAAGGTCGTTTGCGATGGTACCAGTATTATCGGCCTGAAGATTCAGATGCCAGGTACCGTTGGTGGCGGTTCCGATCGTCGGACTCGATATCCCCTGTGTGCTCGGACCGCCGATCTGCACCGGACCCCGATTGACCCCGAGCGAGTCGGTGAGGACATTCGTGGTCATCCCGGTGTTGTCAATGTCCCAGTTGTTCGAGGTCAGATTGCCGGTAGCGTTGTTCGGGACGAACGGATAGTAGTTAAACGATGGACCCGTTGCTCCATTCGTCCCCATCATGGGACTCCAGTCGAACGCGAATGATTTGGCGCCCGCGATGGCGGTCACCGACCCACTCGAAGACGAGACATCCGCCTGGAAGGCGTCCTTTCCGTTGGAAGTCGGCCCGACCTGAAGTACAAGCTTGAAATAGTACTGATTTCCAATGAGCTCACCGGAGGTAAGCGGAATCCCGGGCGTGTAGTTCCATCCTGAACCAGTGCCAATCGTCCAGGTATTTGTCCACAGAAGCGTGCCGGCAAGTGGTTGTGTCGAAGGATAGGGACTATAGGTAACGAGCTGGGACGAGGGATCGCTGAGCGCGCCGGTGCCGCCAAGCAGGTACCAGTATGCGTTCCCTCCCGTCGTTCCTTGTTGATCCAGCAGGGAGGCCGTGCCGGTGAATCCCGGATCATTTATCGCGAAGTATAGAGTTGACGGACTTCCGGATGCAGGTACCTGAAAGAAGAGAACTACAGTGCCGTCACGATCTCCGTTATTGGGATCCCCACTGGTGGCTACCGAAGCGGCACCCGGAGGAAACTGGCTCTGGGCGGCCAGACCGGGAACCTGAGAAATCATGAACAACATTGAAAGAACGAATAATGGGACCCAGCGAACTCGAAACGACATCAATCTACCCGCCTGCAGTACAGCATTCCTGCTCGCACAGTTGTATTCACTTTCGTTTGCCCGTCAACGACATGTTGCTGAACTACACAGTTCTGCGATGCCATTCCATACGTGCCGGCAAAAGAGCTCACCCGATACGGATGAAGGCACAGTATCTCCATTATAGCGCCTGAGCCAGCGCAATCCAACGTGTGAAACAGATTGGTTTGCGGAGAAACAGGAGGGTATTTCTCCCGGCCGCTCTGCGGCGGTGCCTCGTATGGACTGAACCGCATTCGCTTGGTATGGTTCTGCAATGAACGTACGACGCATGCGCAGTCTCATCTACACTACAGTTTTTCTTGTCAGTCTTCTGATACCGGGTACCCTCTGGGCTCGACCCCAGACCGCGGGAATCGGCATCATACTCGGCCAGCCGACCGGTCTCTCCCTGAAGTTCTGGCTGGACAAAACATCCGCAATCGATGTTGCTGCCGCCTGGAGTTTTCTGCCGTCTGGCGCGCTCTACGCGCATGCGGACTATCTCTATCACTTCTACAATCTGTTTCCGATCAAGGAAGGGGCGCTTCCGCTCTACGTAGGAGTCGGCGGAAGTGTGACGATCATGGCAAACCCGACTATCGGAATTCGGATACCGGTCGGTATCGACTACCTGTTCCACAATCTGCCGCTGGACGCATTTCTCGAGGTCGGCCTCGGTGTTTCGGTCTTTCCGGCAACTCAGGTTCTCGGCACAGGCGGGATCGGCATCCGCTACAACTTCTAGCGACCCTACGGTGTCGCTGTAAGTTTTACGCCGAGCCAGTAGGCAGGATCGGCCATCTCCTGTGCGATGCGGCCGATCGGAACCGGCGCGGTCAATTCGGCGACAAGATACTTCTTGCCGTCAAACGCGAAGCGAGCGCCATTTCCCGCAACATCGACGCCCACCATCGAATGACTGTATTTGAGTGATACCATCAGTACGGCGTCAATTCCGAGGTGGTTGAGCAGGATGGAGTAGGTCATGCCGAGCGAATCGCAGTCGCCGCTCTGACCCAGCAGACAGGTCACCGGAGATTCGAGATCGGAGAGCGTATCTGTACGAACGTAGTGAAAGCCCTGCAGAAAACTGAGCAGCGCGCTCGCTTTCTGTGCGTCCGAATCGTGTGCAGCATCGAGAACCGAGGAAATCTGAGCCGCGACCGCATCGAGCCTGTGATAGTTGTCTCGGTAGATCATGCGGTAGTACCGCGTCCACGCCTTCTCCCACAGTGCCTCACTGGCTCCGGGCGCCGGTAGCGCTGCGGAAGCCTGACCTGATTTCGGCTGATATGCCGATAGAATCCTCGCCTCGCGCTCGATAACGACCTGGCTCGCATCGCCCTCATTCTTTCCAAAAGGCAGCTTGATATTGGCGCCGCCGGGGAATGAAACCGTGGCGGGAGGCTTTTCATCGGCGGCGTTGTGACCTGACTGAGGAAATGGCTGGTAGAACTGGCTGATAGGACCCGGGTAGAGCAGATCTTTGCCGGAGGCAGAGAAAGAATCCGCTGCCGAAAGCAGCAGATCGTGGTACTGATTGTACACGTCTGTCGGCGCGAAGGTGATGATGGCGAAGTCGGAATCCCGTCCGACTATGAACACGTCGTAGCCGCGCACTTCGACATTGTGGGCCGCAAATGTATAGTCGCACAGAGCCGCATCACTGCCATTGTAGCTGAAGTGCGCGCGATCACCCTTCGCATGGAGCCTGTCACCGATATCCTTCGCCATCGCATCGGCCGTCACGTATCGACTCGCAGGATAGCGCAACACCTCGATGACCGCGCGACCAGTCGGATCGGAGAACGAAAGCGAGTCAGGATTGCTGACATCGACCACTTTCCACCCCTCGGGCGGATCGAAGTAGAAGCCGTACGTCTGATCGAAGACTGTCTCGGCGTTTGCGTGAGAGGGAAAGGATGCATCGGTCAGGAGAAGAGCGGTAGCAAAAAGAAGAGCAGCGGCAAATCCACGCATGATAACAGTATCGTTCAAACGCACGAACAACTGAAGAGGTCGGCGAGAGCGGCACGGAGCGCCCCTTGCCACGGTTGCACAACTATTCTACAGTCGTTTTCATGCAAGAACGTGTTGACAAATCACGGGTGTCCGGCAGAGTTCGCATTCCGGCGTCCAAATCACACACCATCCGCGCGCTCATTTTTGCAACGCTTGCGGACGGCAGGAGCCGCATTCAGAATCCACTCGACTCGAACGATACCCGGTCATGCATGGCCATGTGCCGGCTGCTCGGTGCACATATCGTGCCGGCGCCCGGGGAGTTCATCGTTGAAGGAACCGGCGGCAAATTGTCGGTGCCGGAGAACGTTATCGATGTCGGCAATTCGGGAACGACGATGTATCTCGGCGCGGGCGCCGCGGCACTCGCGCCCGGATGGAGTTTCATTACCGGCGACGCGCAGATCCGCAGAAGGTCGATCCGCCACCTTCTTCGCTCTCTCGAAGACCTGGGAGCCGAGAACTTCACCTCGATGGGAAACGGTTGTGCACCGTTTGCGATCCGCGGACCACTCACCGGTGGAATCACCGCAATCGAGAGCCATACGAGCCAGTTCCTTTCGAGCCTTCTGATGAGTCTTCCGCTCGTCGAAAAGGATTCCGAAATATCGGTTCCTATCCTCAATGAACGGCCATACGTTGAGATGACGCTCGGATGGCTCGACGAACTTGGCGTTCGATACGAACACGATGAAATGCGCCACTTCCGCATTCCCGGCAGACAGAAGTATCACGGTTTTGCGCGGCAGGTTCCAGCCGACTTCTCGAGTGCAACCTTCTTCCTCTGCGCGGCTGCGATTACGCGCTCTACGCTCACGCTCGACGGTCTGAGCATGGAGGACACGCAGGGTGACAAGGGCGTTGTCGATGTTCTCAGACAGATGGGGTGCGACATCACTATCGAGGGAACAAGCATTACGATAACCGGCAAGGAGCTCTCCGGCGGAACCTTCGACCTGAACGCTATGCCTGACGCGTTGCCCGCACTTGCCGCCACCGCATGCTTCGCATCTTCAGATACTCACATCGTGAACGTTCCGCAGGCGCGAGCAAAAGAGACTGACCGCATCCACGTGATGGCAGTCGAACTTGGCCGCATGGGCGCGCGGATTGACGAAGCTCCGGACGGAATGGTTATCCACCCGTCGCAGCTTGCCGGCGATTTTGTCGATGGGCACAGCGATCATCGCGCGGTCATGGCGCTTGCAATCGCGGGGCTCGGCGCCTCAGGCACAACTATTATCGACACGGCAGAATCCGCGGCTGTGACCTTTCCCACCTTCTTTGATGATCTGCGGGCGGTGACCAGGACGGCGCTATAAGAGCGTCGTCAGGAACATGAACAGCGGCAGCGTCAGAAGCGATGCAACGTAGGTGATGATGATGCCGCTTCCCGCATAGTGGACGTGCTGTTCGGTACCATAAACGCGGGAGACTATCATGATGTTCGTCGCCGGCGGCACCGCGGCTTCAAGGACGATAGCCAGCCTGAGCCCGAACACGAGATCCGGACGGATCGCGGTAAATGGAATGATGGCCAGGATACCCAGGATTAGCGCCGGATATGCCAGCATTCGCCACAGAATCAGCCTGCCGAACTCCGGCCGGAAGCGCAGATCCGCTCGCGGTATCGTTGCCAGAATCCCCCCAAGCACAACCAGGATGAGATTGATCGATGCCAGACCGGCATAGTGGACAGTAACCTGAATTGCGTGCGGCACAAAATGGTAAAGGTTCGACATTGCGAGCAGCAAACCAATCACGATTCCCGCAATCGGCATATTGAACTGGAACTTCGCGCGGCTCTCGCCCGACAGATATGAGATTGCAAACGTCCAGAACAGGATATTGTACGCAAGTATAAAGAAGAACATGTAGACCATGAGACTCGGCGGAGCGAGCACCTGGAGAATGGGAAGCGGAATGTAGCCGACATTCTGAACGCCGAACAGCACGACAAAGTGGCGCGGCTGATCGCTGTGAAATCCTCGTACGCGGTTCACCAGTGCGTGCCCGACCAGTGTCTGCACGGTGAGCATGATTGCGCACGCGAGAAAGAACACAATCATCCAGATCCAGCCGACGTTCAGGGCGGCGTGCCAGCCCGCGGTGAAGCTATCGATAAAGTAGAGCGGAAAAAGCACGTTCAGCACGATGAAGACAAACGGACTCAACAGGTGTCGCCTGACGATCGGAATGCGGAACAGCAGGTAACCCGCGATTGTCAGACCGAACAATCGGAGAACCACGATGAGCATTGGCTGGAGCATGCGCTACGCTAACCGCCCGACGGATGCTCTGTCAACAGCGGGCACGGTCACGGACCGCGCCGTCAGTCGATCCGGCATTTCGGTACCATCAAGGGAGCTACCATACGTAAATGGTGTTTACCTACCATAATGCTACATTTAGGTAGTACAAAAATTCGGTTCCTGACAGCGCAATTCTGACGTAAATCCTATCTCTTTAATCCAGAACAAATTAATCAATCATTTTGCCTGAACACATCTTGGCACAGTGTTTGCTATTATCGTTGGGGTTGAAGGTCCACGGATGCGACCTCTAAAGGAGAGAGGACATGAGAAAGTTCCTTGTTTTTGTAGGTCTGCTTCTGCTCCTGACGACTGCTGGTCTGTTCGCACAGACCACGGGCGCAGCACAGAAGCCGTACATCGATTTCGGAAATACGGCATGGCTGATCGTCGCAACAGCGTTCGTTTTGCTCATGACAATTCCGGGTCTTGCGTTCTTCTACGGGGGATTGGTGCGCAGGAAGAACGTCCTGAGCGTTCTGATGCAGTGCATCATCATAACTGCGGTGGTAAGTCTGCAGTGGTTCATGTTCGGATACAGCCTCGCCTTCGGCTCATCGAGTGGCGCGCTGGCACCGTTCATCGGCGGGTTCAAGTGGGCGTTCATGAACGGAATCGGTATAAACGATCCGAGCCCCTACTTCATCTCGCAGTCGGCCGCGCGGGTGCCCCACTTGGTGTTCGCCCTGTTCCAGTGCATGTTTGCCGTCATTACTCCGGCGCTCATTGCGGGAGCATTTGCCGAGCGGCTTAAGTTCTCAGCATTCCTGCTGATCACCATCCTCTGGTCAACGCTGGTGTACGATCCGATCGCACACTGGGTATGGTCTGCGGACGGATGGCTTGCACACCTGGGAGCGCTTGACTTTGCCGGTGGTACAGTAGTTCACATGAACTCTGGTATTGCGGCACTTGTGGCTGCTCTGGTGCTCGGTAAGCGCAGACACTACAAGGGTCATGCGACGCCTCCGCATAACATCCCGTTTGTCGTGCTTGGCGCAGCGCTGCTGTGGTTCGGCTGGTTCGGATTCAACGCGGGAAGCGGTGTTGCCGCAGACGGCCTCGCCGGTAGCGCGTTCCTCACGACTCACGTTGCAACCTCGGCTGCAGTGGTCATGTGGGTCATCATGGACTGGATATTCAACGGCAAACCAACGGTGCTCGGTGCCGCAACGGGTGCGGTTGCAGGTCTGGTTGCAATTACCCCGGCATCTGGTTTCGTGACGCTCGGTGGCGCAATTGTAACCGGTCTGGTTGTATCCATCGTCTGCTGGTGGATGGTCAGCGTCGTGAAGAAGAAGTTCGGCTACGACGATGCGCTTGATGCATTCGGTGTGCACGGAGTTGGCGGTGCGTGGGGAGCCCTCGCAACCGGTCTGTTCGCTGCGCCCGTCATCCAGTCGGCCGGCGTGGGCGTCTTCTACGGGAATGCAAAGCAGATTCTGTTCCAGTTTGCCGACATCGGCGCAACACTGGTATGGAGTTTCGTGGTCACTTGGATCATCTTCAAGGTCGTCGACCTGCTCGTTGGACTGAAGCCGAGCGAAGCCGAAGAGGAAATCGGACTCGACCTTACGGACCACAACGAGAAGGCCTATACGGTCATCGATTGAGGATGCGGGAGTAAAGGAGCTACAGCTATGAAATATGTGATTGCCATTATTCAGCCGCAGCGACTGCATGAGGTCCAGGACGAGCTTTACAAAGCCGACGTAAAC
>DATKUC010000204.1:0-2801 GCA_035530835.1 Spirochaetia bacterium | reverse complement strand
GTCGGAAGCAACAGGACACTGCTCACCCGGGAAGACCGCAGAGGAATTGAGGCCATAATCTCAAAAATCCGCTCACTTGTTCCGCCTCAGCGCCCCTCACTCTGCCACGGTGATCTGTGGAAGAACAACGTCTATCTGAGTACGGACAACGTGTTCTACGTGCTCGATCCGGCAATTCATTTCGGCCTGCCTGAGGCAGACCTTGCCACGACCCAGATGTACTCGGTCTTTCCCGACTCGTTCTACGAGGGCTACCGGGAGAGTCATGAACTTGATGGAGAGTGGAAACGCCGATTGCCGCTGTATCAACTCAAGGAGCTTATCCTGATGATCGCTCAGTTTGAGCATGCTGAATCGGTACAGCGACTCAGGTCCCTGATCAGAGAGTACGCCTGAACGGCATTCGGTTCCTGTTACATCAGATTGACACCCAGGAGTAACGCCAGCCTTACGCCGCTGTTCGTGGAGTAACTCTGTCCGATTGAACCGATCCCGGTTCCGAAGAGAGCCACCCAGCCAACCCCAGGCTCGAGAAAAACCCCGCTATTGCCCAACACAAACCGATACCCGCCGCGGATTTCCGGGCCGACTGAGAGCACATTGATGGTGGCGTTTGCCTGCATCGTTTCCCATACCACCGCAACACCACACTCCAGGAATGCGCGCCAGTGGACCGGCTTTGCCCGGTCGGCGACAAAAAGCGAGTTGAAGTAGAACCGCGCAAAGGTCTCCAGATTGACCTGCATGACCGAGGATCCTGTCCCCGATGCCCAGTAGAGCGACGGTTCAAACGACAGCGACCAGGCTCGCGAAAGAGGCAGCTCCGCAAAGAGATCGATCGATCCCGCGCCCATCAGGACTCCGGCAGCAGCTGAACCGACATCCGCACCGATCGAGACAGGCTCACGCGCATCCTGCGCTTCTGCTGCAGCGATAAAGGTTGCCGCGAAAACGAGAACCAGGGATGTGAGAGACAACCTGCGGCTCATCGGGTCACCGCCTTCTCGACAGCCTTCAGCATCGACCGGCTCGAGAAGGTCGCGCCGCTCACTCCGTCGACCAGTAGACTGTTATTCGACTTTATGCGATCGATCAGCCCGAGGAAGTCTGCACTGCCCGCGAGCGCCGCGGGTTCGCTGATCGTGATTGCCGAATAGGCCGCTCCGGTCACCGTCACTGCGACCACAAAGTGCCGATACATCGCATAGGAGCCGGGTGGCAACACGAACGTGTAGTCACCCGAATATGTGCCATCCGGCACTGCTGCAAGCGATACATCGTTCGTACGGGAGTTCTCGAGATAGGATGCAGAGGAAACCGCACTCGGAACGGTACATCCAGCCGTCAGAATCAAAAACATCACGGCGCAGAGCGCACCAAGCCCCTTCCTGAGGCTGATCATGAGTCTATCCTCCATTCGCTATTTTCCGGGGACGATATCGGCAGGACGCGAATGAGAGGTCGGCTGGCACGTTAGGGCGATGACTGGGAATATCGTTGAGGGAATGATATGCGCGGCGCATGATTTTCGTCAAGAGGAAGGGATACAGGGAGTGCACTTCGCTGGCGATAACTCGACATATACGTATGCAAGTTTTATACATGCTACCCAATTGTAGCATTTCGGTCAGCAATTCCGTGATCGCTCCGAAGGACTCCCGAACTATCTCCTTCAGGGAGAAGACAAAGGAGCATTCCGTGATAAACGCCAATTCTTGGTCCGGTCTTTGCAAATGATCCGTGTAAGGAAGGAGGAATTCATTGAAACGACTCGTAATAGTGGTCGGCATTCTGCTCGCCGCGAGCGGTATGCTATTCGCCGGCGGTAGCTCGGAGCAATCGGCTCCGAAAGCGGCTTCGACGAGCACACCGTTCAGGATCGCCGTGGTAATGCCCAGCTCAACGAACGATGCGTCCTGGAGCCAGTCGATGTGGACTGCGCTGAAGGGCATTCAGAAGTCCATGGGCGGACCATCTGCACTTGAGATCAAGTATACGGAGAACATGTACAATGTTCCCGACGCGGCCTCCGCAATTCGCGACTATGCGAGCCAGGGAGTAGACATTGTTATTGCGCACGGTTCGCAGTACGGCTCCTCGATCCAGGAGATAGCCAAAGACTTCCCGAAAGTCACATTTGCGTGGGGAACCGAAGTCGACACCTTCGGATTGCCGAACGTCTATGCATACACCGCCAACGCGGAACAGGGAGGTTACGTAAACGGCGTGCTTGCTGCAAAGCTGACCAGGAGCAGGAAAATCGGCCAGACAGGGCCGGTCGAGGTAGGTGATGCGAAGACCTACAATGATGGATTCATCCAGGGAGTGAAGGCCACCGATCCGTCGGTACAGATATCAGAAACCTGGACCGGCTCGTTTTCGGACGTGGGCATGATGGCCGCCGCGGCGAAGACGATGATCGCGAACGGCGCAGATGTGCTGACCGGCTCTGCGCAGGCAGTCGTTGGCTCGATCGGCGCCGCCAAGTCGGCGGGCAAGGTTCTCTGGTTCGGCACACAGGCAGACCAGTCAATGCTCGCCCCGAACCTCGTGGTTGCAAGTCAGGTGTACGACTGGACCGCCATGCTGAAAGACATGATCGCAAAGCACAAAGCGGGCGTACTCGGAGGCATTACCTACTCCCTGACGCTGCAAAACGGAGGCTTGAAAATCGGCTACAATCCCGCGTTCGACCTCCCGGCAGACGTGAAGGCGGCAGGTGATGCGGCAATCAAAGGCATCATCGACGGATCGATAACGGTAAAACCATGATAAGTGCCTGCCGCGGAACGAAAACCCGC
>DATKUC010000203.1:0-2679 GCA_035530835.1 Spirochaetia bacterium | reverse complement strand
AATTTATCCGATAACGAATTATAAAGAAGGAATAAAATGCCAAACCACAAAGACCGCGCGCGTGAACTGCTCGCCAGTATGAATATCGAAGAGAAGGTAGCCCAGCTCATGGCAGTCTGGGTGAAGATCAGTCCCGATGGTACATTCGCTCTACGGGACCTCCAGGGTTTCTCGATCCAGGATTCGGCGCAGGACGCGCGAACTATCATGCCGCACGGCATTGGCCAGATTACCCGACCGCTGGGAACCCACGCCATCTCCGCCCGGGACGGCATTCGCGGATTGAATGCAATTCAGAAGTATCTGATCGAGCAGACCCGACTCGGCATTCCGGCACTTCCTCATGAGGAATGTCTGGCCGGAGTGATGGCCGAGGGGGCAACCCTGTTTCCGGCAGGCATCAACTTTGGCGCACTCTGGGACGCCGACCTCGTCGAGAAGATCGGACAGGCGATCGGAAATGAGCTCTCCTCGATCGGTGCAAAGCAGGGACTTGCGCCGGTCCTTGACGTAAGTCGGGACGCCCGCTGGGGACGGACCGAGGAAACACTCGGCGAGGACCCCTACCTTGCGGGCACCCTTGCCACCTCCTACGTTCGCGGCCTGCAGGGTCCGGACCGACGAGTGCTTGCCACCCTGAAACACTTCGTCGGCCACTCCTTCAGCGAAGGCGGCAGGAACCATGCCCCGGTACGCGTCGGAGAACGGGAACTCAATGATACGTTCCTGCTTCCATTTGAAATGGCGGTAAAGCTCGCGAACGCAGGGTCGGTGATGCCCGCCTACCACGACATTGACGGCGAACCAAGTTCCGCGTCCCGGCGCTATATCACCGACATCCTCCGGAACAACTGGGGATTCGACGGCATTGTCGTCTCAGACTATGAGGCGATCTCCCTCCTGTATGATCACCATCATGTCGCAAAAGATGCCGCCGAAGCTGCGGCACTTGCCCTTCACGCAGGCATCGACGTCGAGCTACCCGGATTCACCTGCTACCGCACCGGAATTGAAACAGCCCTGAAACGAGGAATCCTCTCAATGCAGGACGTGGATGAGGCGGTGGTGCGCGTGCTCATCGAGAAGTCGCGACTCGGACTCTTCGAGAAACCCTATGCCGATGAGGGAGCCATCACCTTCGGTGCCCCCGAACACCGGGCAATCGCGGTGACCGCAGCCGAAAAATCGATAGTGCTCCTGAGGAACGACGGCGTACTGCCAATCGATCCGGCCGCAGCGAAGAGCGGAGTTACCGCGCTTATCGGGCCGCTTGCCGATGACCGGAACGCCATGTACTGCGGATACTCTTTCCCCGTTCATGTTGCCTATGCACCGCATACCGCCCCCTCGGCAGCGCGCTGGGGACTGACGCTTCGTGAAGCGATGACCGCTGAGCTCGGAGGCGATCACATCACCTTCCACGAAGGGTGCAGACTGGTAACCGAACGGCCTGCGAACTCTCCGGTATTTCCCGGTGACGCGGCAGTCTCTGCCGGGCAGAAGTTTGACATCCTCAGCCGGTCGACTGACGACATAGCGAATGCAGTAGCCGTCGCCGCAAAAGCCGACCGCATCATCGTCGCGGTCGGGGACATTGCGGGCCTGTTCCTCACCGGCACCGTCGGGGAAGGATCGGATGCGTCGAGTCTCACCCTCCCCGGTGTGCAACATCAGCTCCTCGACGCACTCCTTGACACCGGAAAGCCCGTCATCATCGTTCTCATAAACGGACGCCCATACAACCTGGGCAGCGCGGGAGAGCGGGCGGCCGCAGTGGTCGAAGCGTGGCTTCCCGGACAGGAAGGCGGGAAAGCTATCACCGACATCCTTCTGGGCAACCGGGCACCGTCCGGACGACTTCCGGTATCCGTGCCGAAATCAGCCGGCGCAATGCCCTACTTCTATAACCACAAACTCAAATCTGCCGGAACACCGGTACAGCGGGAGTTCGGCGCCATCTACCCATTCGGGTTCGGCCTCACCTACACCACTTTCGAGTACGCCTCCGGCTCGGTCAAACAGACCACAGTTCCGGTAGACGGTGAAATTGTGGTCAAAGTAGCGGTGAAAAACAGCGGCCCCCGCGACGGGGAGGAGATCGTGCAGCTCTATGTCAGGGACATCCTCTCTTCACTTGTACGACCCGTGAAAGAGCTCAAAGGCTTCAAACGCGTTGCCATTCCATCCGGCCGCACCGCCGAAATCACCTTCCACCTTCCCACTGATATGCTCGCCTTCTCCATCTCGGGAACCGAACGTATCGTGGAACCGGGCGAGTTCGAAATCATGCTCGGCTCATCCTCGGCGGATATTCACTATCGTGCAATCGTAAATGTTACCGGTAAGGCACGCACACTGCCGGAAAAGTGGCGCATGCAATCGGAAGCGGATGTCACTATCGTATAGCAACTGTCACTCTGCCGGCGCACTGTCGGAGTCCACAGCCCTGCGCAGCACCGGGTCGACTGTCCGCGCGTAGCGAACAGCGAGGCGGACGAGCACGCCTGCAAAAATGAGATAACTCACGATCGGGCTTATCCACGCGCAGAGTACTGCAACGAGGTAGGCTCCGTTCGTGATGAGGTATGGCGCGAGAAGTGAACGCATGCTCAGATGCGAGAGCGACACGGTGGCGAGGTGTGGATGACGGAGAAGGTACCCGGTCACAATGTATCCGGT
>DATKUC010000202.1:0-10569 GCA_035530835.1 Spirochaetia bacterium | reverse complement strand
CGGGATCCTCACGAAAAGTTGACACTGCCGCTGGTATATTCGTAAACTGTCCCGTCGCAAATCATTGAGAGGAGTTTCCGTATGGATATCGAGTCGCTGCGCAAGCACTGGCAGGATGAAGGTGAATCGGCATTTATCTATCGAGTTATTGCGGGCCGGCAGGAATCCGGGGAGCGGGGCGCGATTTTCAACCGCCTCGCCGAGGTTGAGGAGCACCACCAGCAGGTTTACCGGCAAATGATCGAAGAGAAGGGCGGCGCAGTTGGCGAGTGGAAGCCGGGACTCCGTGTGCGCATGATGAAGTGGCTCGTTGAGCGTGGTCAATATGGTCTGGTTATGTCGCTGCGCATATCGGACGAAACCCGCGAGGTGCGAACGTACCTGCAGCGCAGGAAGGTGCATCCGAACGATGACGAAAGTGGTGAGTTCAAGAAGATCGCCCGGGAAGAGGCGCACCACGCACAGGTGCTCGGTCAGCTCACCGAATCCGGGGCCGAACCCTGGCACCAGAGCAATTCAGGTGATTTCCTCCGCAACGTGATTTACGGATTCAACGACGGTCTGACAGCCAACTTCGGTCTTGTGATGGGAGTGCTCGGCGGAAACGTGGCTCCCGGCACGCTCGTACTCACTGGCCTGTCCGGGATGGTAGCCGACGCTCTTTCCATGGGTGGTAGTGGCTTTCTTGCGGCAAAAAGCGAGCAGGAAGTCTGGGAAAACGAAATTGCCATGGAGAGGGAAGAGATAGAGCTCATGCCGGAAACCGAGATGCAGGAGCTTGCTCTGCTGTACCAGGCAAAGGGCATGCCCGCAGAAGCCGCTCGTCAGGCAGCCGCACAGATCATGTCTGACCCTGAGATGGCGGTGCAGGAGAAGGCGCGTGAGGAACTCGGAATAAGTCCTGAGACAACTCCGCCGATGAAAGAGGCGATCACGACCGGCATTGCCACCGCTATCGGCGCGATAATTCCGGTTGTCCCGTTCTTCTTCGGCACCGGGCCTGCAATTATCTGGATTGCCTTCGGAATCAGTATGGTTGCCCACTTCATAGTCGGTGCGGCACGAAGTCTCTTTACCGGACGCGGGATAATCCGCAGTGGTTTCGATATGTTCGTCGTCGGACTGGGAGTTGCCGGAGTTGGTTACCTGGTCGGCTCACTGATTGCCGGTCGATTGTAGCTTTCCGGGCGCCGGATCCGGTTCGGCGCCCGATTTCTATCAGTGCGCTGCGCTACCGCTCGGCGTATCGAAGTGGTTTACGAAGTCTTCAATGCCGAGATATATGCCATTTGCAAGCTTTTCGAGATAGGCGGAACTCGAGAGCAGCTCGGCCTCCGTACGATTGCTCACAAAGCCGACTTCAACGAGTACCGCCGGCATATTGGAGTTGCGAACCACATACCAGGTCTGCGCCTTCAGACCGCGGTCAACTTCCCTGCGGCCGACAGTCTTCGTCATTCCTTCGAGAATGTCCTCGCCAAGCAGAGAACTCTGAATGGTGTACTCCTCCTCTCTCATCGCATTCAGCACCGGGTAGAGATCACGGGAGGAGGTCTTGAGCGATTTCGGATCAAGGACATCGCGCTGATAGGTCGGAGGCAGGTACCACACCTCGAAGCCGTTCGCCGCGCGATCGAAGCTGGCATTGGCGTGTATTGAAACGAATATTTTCGCCTCGTCCGGTTTCAGTTTTATTGAATTGGCAATTTCGGTACGTTTCTGAAGGCTCACGAACTCATCCTTATTGCGAGTCATGACAATCTGCATTCCCGGAAAGCGCTTCTTCAGCAGCGCATCCACATCGAGCCCTATTTGGAGGACTATGTTCTTCTCCATCAGATGGCTGTAGAGACTCTTTCCGTTGAAGGGATCGTGCATGGTTCCCGGATCGATGCCTCCGTGGCCGGGATCGAGGATTATCGCCGCAATCCTCGGACCGGTTGCCGATGGGCGTGATGCGGCTATCGGTGCGGCGAGCGCAGCTTCAATCGCGTGAGCTCCGCTCTCGGAGAAGAGCAGGACGCCGCCCGGCCCGCGGGATATGTCTCCGAGCGTGATCCGGCGTCCGTCGTTCAGTGAGCCCCAGGGTAGACCGGGTCTGAATGAGAGCTGATTCTGAGCCGTCACAATTGTGCCGTAGCCAAGATAGGGATCCCATTCGAGCGTTCCCCCGACACTCGCGAGCACTGTATCCACATTGACAAGAGCGGAAAGCCGCGGCGCGAAAATCCCCGCCGCTGCCGTGAAGAGAAGCAACGCGATCAACTGACGGTTTCCTGTTCTGCACTGCGCCATGTGAATATTATCGGCGCATCCGTCTCAGTCGTTGAGGCGGCCGGGGCCTATGAATGATGATACAGGTAACGATCCTCGTGAGGTGCTGAAGGTGCCGCGATGGCGACGTATCCACTGCCCGGCGGGATGAAGCGTGAACGCGGAACCAAACGGGCAAGCGGGCTTCCCGGATCAACAAAGGTCATCATGATATCGGCCCGATCCCTCCAGCCCCACCGAACCGTTTCCCACAGCACTCTGACTGCCCGCTCATTTCCGGGAGCGAACCAGAGATCACGTATGGGGAGCCGTCGCAGTGCGCCGTTTGCGGGAAAAACCCCGAGCAGTCGATTTGCCGCGCGAAGCGCGGAAGGCAGCTTCTCAATTCGCATCTGTTCGATGCTGCCCTCGTCGGTCACGCTCAATCCGGCGACCGGTCTGTTCAGTGAATCCGCAGCAACGAGGTATTCCCGGATGCAATCGACCGAGTCACCGTTACCATGAAGCGCCATCAACTCGGCTCCTGAACGGGGCGGGTAGAGGTCGTAATCGACGTAGAACGCGTTCTGTTGCCGTGCTACTTCAGCCCATTCGGCTGCCTCGGGCCTTCGCACCGTATACGCACGCGAACCTGCGTAGGGGCGCTTCCTCATGGGAGTCATGAACGTTCGCGCCCGTTGCTCGAGACTCGTGCTCCAGGACCGTGCAGTCCTGAGTGAACCCTCGTTACCGCTCTGTATTCCTGCGATAATGATAGTCTCATCGCCTGATGCATCCCTGGCGGTGTCTATGAGCCACGAATAGATACGGGAAGCGATTCCGCGCCGACGGTATTCGGGATGCACAGTTATGCTGAACAGGTATGCGAAGGGCAGGAGCTTCGACTCGAAATTGCACCTGCCGGGACTCATGATTCCCATTCCGACGATCCCCGGTCTTTCGGCTACCGTGGCAACTACTCCAATCGCGCCCGGATGCAGAAGCATGAGCGACTCATACGGATCGCGCAGATAGACCGTGGAGAATGCGACGGCACCCGTGTCCGGACTCTGCCGGTCGAGTTCGGCCATAGCCTGACCGTCAGTCTTCTCGAGCGTTCTGAGCGAGTATTCAAGCGCCATGCCCATAAGGTGGTAGCGAATCCGCGAGGAGTCAAGCGGTTGGTTCTGATGATCGACGCCACATACCGAACGAACTTCCGATCGATGCAATAAGCAGGATCAGGGTGACCAGAAGCAGCACCTGCGGCAGCCAGTCACCCCAGAGCGTATAGAGCGACATGTGCGGGGCAGGGATTGCCACGTCTGCAGTAAGATACTCCTCGCGATAGTAGGGAACCGACTTAATAAGTCGCCCCGTCGGATCTACGTACGCGGTCAATCCGGAAGCCGTGGCGCGCAGGAGCGGCCGTCTGTTCTCGACAGCGCGAAACAGACTGTTTATGTAGTGCTGCTTTCCTTCAACCCGGGAAAGCGACCAGTAATCGTTCGAGATGTTCGCAATCACCTGCGCGCCGTTGAGTACGAAGTGCCGGACATCGTCCGGGAAGGAATCCTCGAAACAGATCGGAGTCGAAAAGCTCATCTTTGGCGTGTGGAATACTGTGTATTCGGTTCCGGGCTCCCACAGGTAGACATCGAAGTTCTGCAGCATCGTATACATCCACGGCAGCTGCTTCTTGTACGGAAAGTACTCGGTAAACGGAACGAGGTGAATCTTGTGGTAGGTCGCCACGCGTCTTCCCTGGGGCGAGAAGAGCACCGATGCGTTGTAGTCCTTTCGCACCTGGTTTCCCGCGGCATCCGTCGTAAGCGTATAGTCGTCGTTTCCGGTCAGGAGCCATGTGTGGATGCTCTTCTGATAGGCGAGAAACTCGTCAACGATCTTCGACAGTGGATACTTCTTCGGGTCAAGCGTGCTCCAGCGCCGGATATTCGGCACGAATGCTGTCTCGGACCAGAAGACGATATCAGGTTTGTAGGCGAGTGCTTCATTCGTCAGTCGCTTCAGAACCTCGAAGGTCTTGCCGTAGTCATTCTTGTGCGGGTCGGTGTTCTCCTGTATCAACGCGACGCGCACTTTGTGGCTGATCGGCCGATGGTCCTGCACCTGAATGGCCAGAGCACCGCCGACGATATCAACGAGGAAGATCAAAGCGGTTGCGCCGATCGGAATCCAGGAGCGAAGACGGCCGACTGTCTCGGCCACGCGCAGGTCGCCGGGACCGCGGTAGAGTCGCAGGAGAAAACTTGCGAGAACCGAGTTCGCGAGCGTTACCAGAAAGGTTACACCCCAGATGCCGGTGACCGATGCAATCTGGATGATCGGAAGCGCATTGTACTGGCTCGAGCCAAGCATGCCCCAGGAGTAACCGAGAAAACCGCGCGACCGGAGAAAGTCGAAAGCGACCCACGCGACGGGAATGATAATGAAATCGAGTCGCGGGAGTCGACGGATCATCCAGACGAGTATGGTCATGAATATCACGTATTCGAAGAGAAAGACTATCGTAATGAACTGAAGCGACACCAGGCTGAAAGTGCCGAGCCAGAAGTTCGCGATCATGGTCTGAACCACGCCGAATGTTACGCCGTAGAACAGCGCCTTTCCAAACGATGCCCGGGAGATGACGATGATGAGCGGGATCAGCGAAACATAGGCGAGAGGAGCGTAGCCTGCAAGGCTCGCAAAGGAGGGAAACGCGAGCGCGTACAGCAGCGCCGAAAGAAGCGAAAGGGGGAGTCCCCAGAGCCTGATTACGTCCGCCGAACCAAGTGCGGCGTGAGCGAACTGCCGCCAGCGGATTCTCGCCGATACCATCACCCAGGCAGTCAGGGCAAGAAGCGGCAGAAACCGGGAAGCCGAGTTCAGCCTCTGGATCGTGGAATCAGGTGCCAGTCGCAGGTTACCGTTTGTCAGCGCAAATCGCTGCGCATAGCTCAGGTTTGCAGTAGATGCAAAGAGGTAGGAGAGAAGAAACAGCACGAGCGACACCACAAAGAGCGTTTCGGGTGTCCTGAATAGTGCCTTCATATAGGCAGATTCGCTCCTGCTCCGAAGACGGATCGCCCAGAGCACGTGAAATGCGAGCAGCACCAGAAAGATGTAATCAGGTACAGTCTTGCCGTGCGGCATGCCGAATGGCCCGATCAGGAAGTTGAGAAACTCAACTCCCGCAACTGCGAGGACCACCGTCGACATGGAGTTCAGCGTCGATGGCCTCGTATCCTGTTGTTCACTCTGCAGATCGTCAGTTTCCAAAGACATCAGCTCACCTCTTGCCTGAAAGAAGTACGAGCCGTCGGCCACTAAAGTTCACTTTCATGCCGCACGACCATGACCGGGAAGTATGATAGGCGCTCTCGGTGCTGTCAACGGAAAAATCTTGATGAACGCACGCCAAAAGGATAGGATTAGACGTTCTGCAGCCGGACTACCTCGTTGCCCGTTCGGCGGTGTGTACCAGGGAGTCAGTTTGCCGGTTGTCACAGTCATAGGCGGTACAAACGTCGATATCCAGGGATTTCCGGCGGCGGAGTTGCGTCGCTTCGATTCGAATCCCGGTCGGGTCAGGATCAGCTCGGGCGGCGTTGCGCGGAATATCGCCGAGAATCTCGCGAAGCTGGGCGAAACCGTGCGATTCATGACCTCCTTCGGCTCCGACGCATTTGCCCGCCAAATTCGGGACGAGCTTGATTCTGCCGGTGTGGACTGTTCCTCATCCCGCAGTGCTGAAGGTGAGAACTCCTCAGTCTATCTGTGCGTACTCGACAACGCCGGCAGACTTGACGTGGCCGTTGCCGACATGCAGGCAATCGAGGCGATAGATCCAGCGTGGATCGACGAACGGTCTGAGGTGATTACCGGTGCCGACCTCTGCGTCGTGGATACGAACTTGCGCGCCGAAACGATAGAACACCTCGTTCACACGTATCCCGGCATTCCGATGCTGCTCGACACTGTTTCGCACGCCAAGGCGTCACGTGCCGCGAGGTGTGTCGGCGGATTCGCGGCAATAAAACCGAACCTCGCCGAGGCGGAGGTGCTTTCAGGCATCAGCATAGGTTCGGATGTCGCGCTCGACCAGGCCGCGGGAATCCTTCACCAGCGCGGGGCGGGACTTCTGTTCATCTCCCTCGGAAGCAGGGGTGTCTATTTCTCGCAGATTGGAAACGCCGCAGTCAAGGGAATCGCGCTCACGCGGGGTATCCCTCCGGTCAATGTGAGCGGCGCCGGGGATGCTCTGACTGCAGCGGTAGCGTACGGAATGGTGCGGGGTGACCGGATCGAGCAGATTGCGCGGTTCGCAGTCGCTGCTGCGGATATCACCGCCCAGTCGCCTGAAACAGTAAACCGGGCGATCAGCGCAGAGGCGATCAGCGAGCTATCCGGCAGGATAAGAATTGAACTGAGATAAGAGGTACTATGGATTCCTACATTGACATTTCAGATGAGGTTGCGGCGGCTCTCGCCGGTAACAGACCGGTGGTAGCGCTTGAATCGACTATCATTAGCCATGGCATGCCCTATCCGCAAAACGTAGAAACTGCGCTGCGTGTCGAGGAGACGGTCAGGCAAAACGGCGCGGTACCGGCAACTATCGCGATACTCGGCGGCAGGATGAAAGCGGGACTCTCGCGAGCCCAGGTGGAGGGGCTTGGCAAACGCGGGCAGGAAGTGACGAAAGTCAGCCGTCGCGACATTCCGTTCGTCGTGGCTCGAGGAGAGGATGGCGCGACCACAGTTGCCGCGACAATGATAGTGGCATCACTTGCCGGAATACGCATCTTCGCGACCGGTGGTGTCGGCGGCGTGCATCGGGGCGGGCAGAACAGTTTCGATATTTCGGCCGATCTCGAAGAGCTCGCTCACACCAGCGTTGCAGTTGTCTGCGCTGGAGCGAAAAGCATCCTCGACCTCGGTCTGACTCTCGAGTACCTGGAGACTCGCGGTGTGCCGGTAATTGGCTTCGGCACCGACGAATTGCCCGCCTTCTATACGCGCCGCAGTGGCTTCAAGCTCGAGTACACGTTGCAGAGTGCTGAAGAGGTCGCCCGCGTACTCGCCGCCAAATGGGATCTCGGTCTTGCAGGCGGCGCGTTAATCGCAAACCCAATTCCAGAACAGTACTCGATGGACCCTGCGGTGATAAATCGAGCAATCGAACAGGCAATCGATGAAGCCGCGAAGCAGCGAATTTCCGGTAAGGAGACGACTCCCTTTCTGCTTGCGAGAATCAAGGAGCTGACCGGCGGGGATTCACTCGAGGCAAACATAGAGCTTGTCCTGAACAACGCGGCGCTCGCGGCGAGAATCGCCGCCGGGTATTCAGCACTGCAGGAGAAATAGAGCTAATGCAGGGCAGCGGTGCAACCTGCCCTGAACATGACTTTCGCGACATTAGATTGAGAACCTGTATGATGCAGGCAAAAAGAGGCAAGACATGAAAACGATTGAGCTAAACGGGACCTGGACGATTCGAACTGCGGCAGGAGCCGCGAAGGCAAATGCATCGCTTCCCGGTCAGGTGGTGAACAGGGCAATTCCGGTGTCAATTCCGGGAGACAATCTGAGCGCGCTCGTGGCCGCCGGAATTGCCTCTGATCCGTACTACGGCCGAAACGAACTGGAATTGCAGTGGATCGGCAGAGTAGACTGGCTGTTCGAACGTGAGTTCACTGTCGATGACGCGGTGCGCAACTCCCCTCAGGTTTTTCTGGTGTTCGACTCGATTGATACCGTTGCCGAAGTGTCGCTGAACGGCACTGTTGTCGGTTCTACCGACAATATGTTTGTCAGACAGCGCTATGAGGTCGGCTCTGCCCTGAAAACCGGCGTGAACACCGTGAGCGTCGCCATTCGCTCTCCGGAAGCTGTCGCCGCCGAGCGCGCCGCTGCACTGACCTATCCCATCCCGCACACTGATGCTCCGGTGCAGTCCCCCCACCGAAACCTGGTTCGCAAGGTACAATGCCACGGAGGATGGGACTGGGGGCCGTGTCTCATGGTCTCCGGTCTCTACGGTTCAGTCAGGCTCGAGTATGCCAGCGAAGTCGTCGAATACGTGACTACAAGCCTCACCCGAAACGGTGATGACTGGTCGGTCAGGGTGTCGATCGACTTCACCGCTGCCGCCGCGGGAAATGTGGCAGTCTCGGCTCAGCTTGCCGGTGCTTCGGCGGAGGGCGTTGTTCAGGCTGTTGCCGGTCGGAATCGGCACGAGCTCGTGCTGACTGCCCGCAGGCCGGAGCTCTGGTGGCCGGTCGGATATGGCGGTCAGAAGCTCTACGAGCTCTCGGTCAAAGTCGGGGGCGAGAGCGTTTCCAAACAGATCGGGTTCCGCACAGTCGAGGTCAAGGCGATAGATGATGAGCTGGGGCGCAGCATGACAGTCTGTGTGAACGGACGTGATGTCTTCTGCAAAGGCGGCAACTGGATACCGATGGACGCAATGCCTGCCCGCCACACTGCGGCGCGGTACGAACAGCTTCTGGAGGACTGCGTCCAGGCCAATATGAACATGATCCGTTTGTGGGGCGGCGGGCAGTACGAGAACGATATCTTCTACGATACCTGTGACCGGAAGGGCATCCTCATCTGGCACGACATGATGTTCTCCTGCTCACTCTATCCGTCGAGCAATGAGTTCCTCGATTCGGCACGCCGTGAAATTGCACACCAGGTCATGCGGTTGAAGGATCACCCGAGCATTGCACTCTGGTGCGGTAACAACGAGGATGTCGGTGCGATCACCTGGTTTGATGTCTCACGAAAGGATCCGGGACGATACATCGTCGACTACGACCGGCTCACCGAAGGAGTAATCGGCGACACTGTGCGGAAGCTTGATCCGGAGCGACCCTGGTGGCCGAGCTCGCCCTCCGCCGGACCTGATGACTTTACCGACTGCTGGCATACCTCGGGCCGTGGTGACATGCACTACTGGAGCGTATGGCACGAAGGTAAGCCGTTCAGCTCCTATTACGATATTACTCCACGCTTCTGTTCGGAGTTCGGGTACCAGTCGTTTGCCTCAATTGAGACGGTTGCTTCCTACGCGCCGAAGGAGCAATGGAATCTCACATCGCCGGTGCTCGAGCACCACCAGAAGAACAACCGCGGAAACTCGATCATCATCGAGAACTTCTCTCGCTACTACCGTCTCCCCGATGGGTTCAGTAACATGCTCTACCTCAGCCAGGTTCAGCAGGCTCTCGCGATGAAGACTGCTGTCGACTACTGGCGCTCACTTCGCCCGGTCTGTATGGGCACGCTTTACTGGCAGATAAACGACAACTGGCCGGTTGCTTCCTGGTCATCGATCGAGTACTCAGGCAAGTGGAAACTGCTGCACTACGTAGCAAAGCGGTTCTATGAGCCGGTGAGCATCGTCGCATGGCAGAAGGGGAGTGAGATTGCGGTCTACGGCCTGAACGATACGGCGGATCCGGTGAAGGCAACGGCCGCCTATCGCTTCATCCGTTTCAACGGGGAAGAGCAGTCGCGTACCGATGCGCAGGTCACCCTTGCGCCGAACAGCGCGACCAGACTCTGGAGTACCACGGTAGAAGCGCTGCCGTTTGCGCCCGCAGACGGAGTGCTCGCCGTCGAATTGCGACCGAGCGCAGGCGGTGCGCCGATTGCCGTAAACGATCTATTCCTCACGGAGCCGAAGAGGTGCGAGCTCGCCGACCCCGGCATTCAGATGACTGTTGCCGATCACAACGGAGCGATTGACATAACGCTGACCAGCAAGGCTCCGGCCTTCTACGTATCACTCGATATTGATTCGACCCTCGGACGCCTTACCGACAACTGTCTGTCAGTCTACCCGGATAGCCCGGTAACTATCGGCTTTGTGCCCGCTCCCGATGGGGATGCAGCCAAACCAGGTGATAAGGTCACGGCCGATGCAGTGAAGAATGCGCTCTCGCTCTATCACCTTCGCGGCACCTACGCCTGAATCCGGGCGTTGTCTCGCGGGGCCGCGCACCGGCAAGCGAACGCGCCGCCAGGTTTCCCGTAAAAAAAGAGGGCATCCCGCACGGGTGCCCTCTTTTTGCAGCAAACCGTCGCAACGGCGCAAGCCTACCAGGTGATGTAGCCACCCGCGATAGTCAGACCGGCGCCGACCGCGCAAAGCAGAAGCCTGTCGCCCTTTTTCAACTTGCCAAGTTCTTCCATTTCCTTCAGACAGAGCGGAATGGACGCGGCGGACGTGTTACCGTACCGTTCGATGTTGAAGTAGAACCGTTCCATGGGAACTTTCAGCTTATGGGCGACTGACTTGAGTAT
>DATKUC010000201.1:0-8510 GCA_035530835.1 Spirochaetia bacterium | reverse complement strand
GATAACCGTGGCAGAGAAGATCGGAGTGGGCACACGGGCAAACTACTACGAACACTCGGGCACAATCCGCGACATGATCCAGAACCACGTGTTCCAGCTCCTGAGTCTCACAACGATGGAGCCGCCGAATGACCTTGGACCGGATACGGTTCGCAGCGAAAAGGTGAAGATCATCCGATCGCTCAGACCGATCACACACAACCAGGTCCGGACGCATACGGTCCGCGCCCAGTACGGCACCGGCTACATCGACGGCGAGGAGGTTCCCGCGTACCGCAGCGAAGAGGGCGTCAATCCCGAGTCGCGTACAGAGACATTCGTCGCCATGAAACTGTTCCTCGATACCTGGCGGTGGGCGGGGGTTCCCATCTTCATCCGTTCCGGAAAACGCCTCTCGCGCCGGGTTTCCGAAATTTCAGTTCACTTCAAGGAACCGCCGCATCAGATCTTTCGCACAACCTATCCCGCGATGAACCGAAACACGCTCATTATGCGAATACAGCCTGATGAGGGAATTACGGTCAACCTGAATGTGAAGGTGCCCGGTTACCTTGCGGAGATGCGTCCGGTCAATCTCGATTTTGCATACGGCTCCGCATTCGGCGATGAAGTACCTGAGGCGTATGAGCGGCTGCTGCTGGACGCGTTTATCGGGGATTCTACACTCTACACACGACGTGATGAAATTGAAGCATCCTGGACCTTCATTACGCGGATACTCCAGGGCTGGGAACGAGACACGACTCCACTTCCAAGCTACCTGCCAGGCGGTTCGGGCCCCGAGGAAGCAAAGATACTCATTGGAGAGGAAAATCGACGCTGGAGGAAAATATGAAAGCTCTATTCAGTCCGTCGCAGGTCGAACAGGAACTGCGGATGCTCCAGCGTGAACTCTCGCCGTCGGAAGCGCGCGCCTCGCTGTTCAACCTGGTCATCTTCAGCCGCGAAGGTCTGGCGAATCCTTCGGACAAGGCACTTGCCCATCTTCTGGGAAAACGGGCAGCGCGCATCATCCAGATCCAGAGCACCCGTGCGACCGAAAGCACCATGAGCGTTACCGCACGCTGCTTCCCGGACAGGGAGAATCGCGGAGTCTGTTTTCAGGAGGTCATGATCCAGAATGGACATGACAACGCCGGAGTCGCGCCCGGCACCTGGGCCCCGCTGCTCATTCGCGACATACCGGTCTACGTGCTCTGGTACGACAAGCTGCTCACAAACCGCGAATATCTGGTACAGATTCGCGATCAGGTGGACAAGATCGTGTTCGATTCGCGGTGGAACGAATCGACCGGAGAATCGCCTGAAGCGATCTGCGCAGTGATCGCTCAGGATTTTGTCGCAAAAGGCTTCCTGGTCTCGGACCTCGCGTGGAAACGCGGGCTCGCGCTGCGCCGCATAACCGCCACGCTGTTCGACAGCGACGAAGGAGTAGCGAAGCTGTCGCAGATCTCTTCGCTCGAACTGACGAGCGAGAGCGAGAGCGAAGCACATCTGTATGCGCTCTGGCTCGCTTCGCGACTGGACTGGCACTGGGCCGGTCGTTCAGCCAGGAACGGAGGAACCACCTGGCAGGCAGTCGACAGACAGGGCCGCCATGTGGAAGTTCATTTCGAGCAGTGCGAAGGTTCAGGGGACGAAAATGCCGACGGAGAGACAACGGTCAGGATGATGACCTCCGGCGATGAGGAGATACTGGTCAACGGGACGCCCGGCGGCTGCGTCGACACCGTCGTTCCGGGACAGGAGGGGCAGCGGCACCTCTTCCTTTCACCTGCCACCGGGCAGATGCTGCTCGAGGAAGTCGACAGCCTGCGCAGTGACTACCTGTACAGCGATGCTGTGTTGCTGAGCACTCCCGATGTGAAGCATCGGAGTCCGGCGCGGGACGATGCGGACATCGGTTGACCTTTCGCAGACACGCGGGGTTCTGTGCGATATTGATGGCACGCTCACCTCAGGGGATGAGCTGATTCCCGGGGCGGCTGAGGCGATAGCGTACCTGCGCGAACGTGGCCTTGCGCTGCGGTTCCTTACCAACACGACCACCCGGTCGCGCGCCTCGCTTCACTCCCGACTGACCCGCCTCGGACTCGCGCTGTCGGAGCAGGAAATCATAAGCGCGGCGTACGCGGGGGTGCTCTATCTTCGATCGCATGGAAGCCCGCGAGTACGGCTGGTAGTATCCGATGATGCAGGCGCAGACTACGCGGAGTTCACTTTCGATGAAGATTCGCCGCAGTGCATAGTTGTCGGTGATGTCGGGGACCGGTGGAATCATGCGCTTCTGAACAGTCTGTTTCGCCAGGTTTCGTCCGGCGCAACGCTTGTGGCACTGCACAGGAACCGCTTCTATCACGGTCATGAAGGAGTTACTCTCGATGTCGGAGCGTTCGTTGCTGCTGTCGAGTACGGCGCTTCGGTCGACGCGACGATCGTCGGCAAACCGTCACCGTGGTTCTTCCAGCTTGCGTTTGCCGATCTGCGTCTGTCGCCGCACGAGGTGGTGGTGATCGGCGATGATCCTGAGAGTGATATTGACGGAGCGTTCAATGCAGGCGCACAGGGAATCCTGGTGAGAACGGGAAAGTACCACGCCGCAGCTTCGATCCTCGGTCGGAACGACGGCAAGCAGGTGGTGGATTCGATTGACTCGGTGCGGGACCTCTGGTGATGGCCGGTTCAGCTCAGCGACAAAACTGGAACATCCTTGAACAAGGGCAGAATTGACTGTATGTTTATTCCGCATATTTGAATATCCATACAAAGGGTTTCCCGGTGAAAGATCGTTCGCTGAGGCTCAAGGCGATTCAGAACATCGTCCGCACAAACCGAATCAGAAGCCAGGAGGATCTCCTTGGCCACATGGAGACGCTTGGTTACCACGTGACTCAGGCGACTCTTTCACGTGACCTGAAGATCCTGAAGGTTGGAAAAGTATCTGAGGGTTCGGACGGCTACTACTACACACTTCCGAGCGATGAGGATCGGCGCGGTCTGGAAAGCAACTATATTCAGGATTTTCAGCGCGGGTATATCTCGCTTGAGTTCTCGCTGAACCTCGCAGTTGTCAGAACATTGAGCGGTCATGCGAACAGCGTCGCGCTCGCGCTGGATAATCTCGGGCTTGATGATATCCTTGGCACCGTGGCCGGTGATGACACCGTCATTGCGGTGCTCCGTGAAGGGATCGACCACAGACAACTGTTCGCAAAACTCAAAGAGAAGGTACATGAGCTTGAAGAGTAGAAAGAGGTCCACGTGAAAGCTGCAATTCTCGGAACTACCGGCTACACCGGCCTTGTGCTGCTGCGCCTGCTGACCGATCACCCGGATGTGGAGCAGATACTGCCGGTCTCCTCGACACAGGTGGGAGCGCCGCTGATAGAGGTTGATCCGGGTGTGAGCGACCAGACACTGACCAAAGTGTCGGGATCGAACGGAAAACTCATGTCGATCGAAGATGTCGTAGCGATGAAACCTGATGTGGTATTTGCCGCGCTTCCGCACCTGAAGTCTGCCGAGGTGTGCGCGCCGTTTTTCGGTCTCTGCCCGGTCATCGACCTTTCGGCGGATTTCCGCATCAAGGACCGTACACTCTTCCACCACGCGTACGGTCAGGAGCCGCCGCGGCCCGATCTGCTGGACAAAGCGGTCTACGGTCTGTCGGAATGGAACCACGATGCAATTGCGCACGCAGACCTTATCGCGAACCCGGGCTGCTACCCGACGGCGAGCCTTCTCCCGATCCTGCCACTTGCGGCGGCGGGCATGATCGGCCCGATGGTCATCATAAACGCACTGTCGGGAGTTTCAGGTGCGGGCCGCAGTGCGAAGACCGACAATCTGTTCTGCGAACGTTCGGAGAACATGAACGCGTACAAACCGGGAAAGTCACACCGGCATCAGACCGAAATTCAGATACAGCTGGATGAACGTTCAAAGGGTCTCGACGTGCTGTTCACGCCCCACCTCATTCCGATCAAACAGGGTGAGTTCATCACGACCGTCGTGGAGCTCATTAGTGATGTGGATGATTCGGAAATTGCAGCGGCGTTTCACGCAGCATATGACCACGCGCCGTTTGTGCGGATCCAGACATCAGGCATTCCCGAGACACGACAGGTGCGAAACTCCAACCGATGCGATATCGGCTGGCACCGCGAAGGTCGACACCTCATTCTGTTCTCCGTACTGGATAACCTTATCAAAGGCGCATCCGGACAGGCGGTACAGAACATGAACATCAGGTTCGGGATTGATGAGACCGCGGGATTGCGCAGACTGGGAGAGTTCTAGAATTGCAGGCGAAAAGCGACATCATTGTCATAAAGATCGGCGGAAAGCCGGCAACAAACGACGCGGTTCAACGCCTGTTCGCAGGTGAACTCGCCGCCGTTTCTGCGAACTCCCGGGTTGTGATCGTGCACGGCGGAGGTGCTGAAGTCAGCCGCGTGAGCAAGGCGCTCGGGCTCGATCCGGTGTTCAAGGACGGTATCCGCATGACAACGGCTGCCGAGATGGACATTGTGGATATGGTGCTTGCCGGAAAGGTCAATAAGGAGATTGCCAGACGGTTCATCAGCTGCGGAGTAGCCGCGTTTGGACTATCAGGCGTAGACGGAGGCCTCTTCACCGGACGAAGCGTCGGCAGCGTTCAGGAGAATCGAACGGGTCACGTGGCTTCGGTCAATGTCCGTCCACTCGAGGTGCTGCTGGCAGCAGACTATGTTCCGGTGATCGCCTCAGTCTCCACAGACGACACCGGGAACGGCATCAATATCAACGCCGACGAGGTTGCCCTCGATATTGCCGCAGCGCTTGGTGCCCGATCCCTGCTCTTCCTTTCCGATATTCCAGGAATCATTCTGGACGGAAACGTTGCCTCCGCACTCACGGAGACTGACATTGAGCGGGAGATAACCGCGGGGACAATCAGCGGCGGTATGATACCGAAGGCTCGCTCATCCGCGGCGGCTCTCCGTCGCGGGGTACGTGAGATCGTAATTGGCGAATTCAATGAAACGGGAGACCTCCAGCGGCTCTTGAACGGTCGACAGGGAACCCAGATCAATCAGGAGCAGCTCGCATGACTGGAGATGGAATGGTTCATAATCCGCCCCTGCCTCGGAACTACGCACCGGATTTCCTTGAGCTCGAGCGGGGACAGGGAGTGTATGTAGAGGACAGGGACGGAAACCGATACCTCGACTTTGGTGCGGGGATCGCGGTGAATGCGCTCGGATACGGCAGAGAGGATCTCGCAAAAATCGCCTACGATCAGATGCGCAAGATTATCCACACGTCGAATCTGTACACGACCCGCCCGACTGTTGAACTCGCGCAGAAGATGACAGCCGATGGTCGTTTCGCCGCAGTCCACTTCGGCAATTCGGGAGCTGAGGCAAACGAAGCTGCGCTCAAGTATGCCCGGCTCTATGCACACCGCACGCGGGGACCGGGGCACCACCGGTTGCTCTGCCTTCAGAATGCATTCCACGGCCGCACAATGGGCGCCCTTTCGGTAACGCCAAATGCTCACTACCAGGAACCGTTCGCACCGCTGCTTGCAGGTGTCGAGGTGATTCCCTTCAACGATGTTGAGGCGCTCGAGAAGACGCTCGACGGAAGCTTCGCGGCGGTTATCTGCGAAGTCGTCCAGGGTGAAGGCGGCCTTCTCTCGATGACGAAGGAGTTCGCCGCATCGCTGAACCGGCAATGCAGAAAACACGAGGTTATGCTCATTGCGGATGAAATCCAGACCGGAATGTCACGGACCGGCTTCTTCTACGCGTCGGAGTCCGTCGGGCTCGAACCGGACATCATCACACTTGCGAAACCACTGGCGGGAGGACTTCCGCTCTCGGCTACGCTCATTCCGGCGAAGATCAACAACCTGCTCTCTCCCGGCGATCACGGTACCACCTTTGGTGGTGGCCCGGTTACCACCGCGGTTGCCGGTCACGTCTGGGATCTCGTGTCCGCACCCGATTTCATTGCCGGGGTACGCGAATCTGCGACCTATCTGCGCGAAAAGCTGGAGACGCCTCGCAGGCGGTATCCGGCGCTTGGACCGCTGCGGGGGCTGGGCCTTCTCATCGGTATGCCAGTAGGCCCGGACGAAGAGCGCGGCGCTGAATTGGTCCCGAAGCTTCTCGCCGCTGCGCGCGACGAGAGACTGCTGCTGCTCCGTTCGGGTCGCAATGTGATCCGGATAGCACCGCCGCTCGTCATCAGCAAGAGTGAAATCGACGAGGGAATTGCCCGTCTCGAAAAGGCATGCGGCCGCTTTGCCGGAGCCCTCTCCGGGAACTAAAGTACGGAATAGAAGAAACAGCCGGCTCCTTGACTTTGGCCGTCAATGAACGGCACATTATTCCTATGCCTGAACTACATTTTAACAATCTTGACAAAACGAACGCGTACCGAAAGTTGCGCGACTATCAGATCGGGCGCGATCTGAAATCACTGGTGACAGTAGACCGTGTCGGATCGTATGACATTGCCGCAGCCAATGGTTTGCGGTTCAATTTTGCCGCAAAACAGGTCGACGACCGCGTGCTCGACATCCTGCAGCAGCTTGCAGACGAACAGCAGCTCATCGCTAAGTATCGGGCGATCCTGGACGGCGAACCCGCCAACACCGGAGAAAACCGGAAGGTACTCCATCACCTCGTTCGGGGCCAGCTTGGCAATCCGGTGAACGAGAACGGCAGGGACCTGAGGTCGTTCTACCAGGAGCAGCAGAACCGGGTTAACAAGTTCGCAGCAAAGGTGCATTCAGGAGAGATCCGCGGATCAACCGGTCGGCAGTTCGACACTGTCGTGCAGGTCGGAATCGGCGGATCGGACCTGGGACCACGAGCGCTCTATCTGGCACTGCAGAACTACCAAAGCAAGGACACCGCGGGCAACGCGCTGAGACCACGCCTGCGCACATTCTTCATTTCGAATGTCGATCCGGATGATGCGGCTGAAGTACTTTCCCGGGTGGATCCTGAGACCACTCTTTTTATCCTTGTTTCCAAGAGCGGAACAACGCTCGAGACCCTGACAAACGAGGCATTCGTCATTGAGGCGCTCGAACAGGCACGCATTCCCGGCATGAAGGCAAAGAAACACATAATCTGCGTGACTTCCGAAACCAGCCCGCTCGCCAAATCAGGCGAGTATCTGGACGCGTTCTTCATCGACGATTACATTGGCGGCCGATACTCGGCAACCAGCGTGGTTGGCGGCGCCGTCATGAGTCTCGCATATGGCAAGGAGAGCTTCACGCAACTGCTTGAAGGCGCAAATGGCGCGGACGCGGCGGCATTGGAGCCGGACATCCGCAGGAACGCGAGCCTCCTCGACGCCCTCATCGGTGTGTATGAGCGCAACATCCTCGGCTATCCGTATACTGCGGTCCTTCCCTACAGTCAGGCCCTGAGCCGATTCCCGGCCCACCTCCAGCAACTCGACATGGAGAGTAACGGAAAGCGGGTGAATCGCCGGGGCGAACCGCTCGCATATTCGACCGGTCCTGTGGTATTCGGTGAACCGGGAACAAACGGCCAGCACAGTTTCTATCAGCTGCTCCATCTTGGCACCGACATCGTACCGCTGCAATTCGTCGGATTTGCCGAGTCACAGATAGGCCGTGACGTCACATACGAAGGTTCGACGAGCCAGAAGAAGCTGAACGCGAATCTCGCGGCGCAGATTGTCGCATTCGCACTGGGGAAAGGGGATGCGAACCCGAACAAGAATTTCCCCGGAAACCGTCCCTCCAGCGTCCTCTACGGGACACGGTTGACCCCGAAGACGCTTGGGTCGTTGCTCGCACACTTCGAAAACAAGGTCATGTTTCAGGGATTGGCCTGGAACATCAACAGTTTCGACCAGGAAGGCGTACAGCTTGGAAAGGTGCTGACCACGAAGGTGCTCGGCGGCGGGGATGTGGATCCGGTGCTTGCGGCATTTGCAAAACTGATGGGTGTTTGACGACTGCGAAGGTGTAACACCGTGCATTGAAAAGAAAAAGGCGGCCAGGCAGGCCGCCTTTTTTGTACCCGATGAAGTCGGGTGCCGTCTTGCGGTCCTACATTCCGGAAAGCAGCTTCGCAGCCGATGACGAGATAGCGGAGCCGGGAACGAGGTCGCGCGCCTTCGTCAGCGCCGCTGTAGCTTTGGCGGAGTCGCCCAGGCCCTGGTAGGCGAGCCCGTCGAGCAGATACGCGGTTTGCAGCGCCTGGCTCGGCGTGGTGTTCGCAGCGATGTAGGGATCAAGCAGAGCTACGGCGTTCTTATAGGCGAATGTCTGTACGTAGAGCTGTCCGAGCGTCAGCACCTGATCGTTGTAGTAGCCGGTGGAGGGGTCGGGCTTATAGGTCGCAAGGTACTTGATCGCGTTGAACGTATCGTTTCGAAGCGATGCGGCGTATCCCATGTAGAAGCTCGCCTTTGGAGCCGATCCGGAACTCGCGTTGTCGTATGCATCCTTGAACGTGTAGAACGCCTCGTTATAT
>DATKUC010000200.1:0-7772 GCA_035530835.1 Spirochaetia bacterium | reverse complement strand
TTTTTTGTTGCGTGTCTGACTACTTCGCGGTCAGATGGCGAAGAACTGAGATGTCGAACAGCGGCTGCGAACCCTGCGGGTTCTGATCAGTCGGGAAGCCTGTCCAGACGCTCGTATTGAACTCGTAGAACAGAAGGGGCCGGTACATTAATGGAACAACCGGAATATCCTTCATATACAGCGTATCGAGCTTTCCAAGCGCATCCTTCAGTGCTGCGGGTGAAGTGGCAGCAGCTGCCTCATCAAGAAGCGTTGTTGCCTCAGGATTGGAATAGCGCTCATAGTCCCAGAACGCCGTCTGTCCAACCGGAGGTACTCCACGGCTGTCCATGACATCGCGGAAACGCGCCCACGGAGCCGCAGGGCCAACGCCTGATGCATACCACAACGCGAGGTCGAACTTGCCCGACTGCACGTCACTGGTCACAATCGGTGCCTGCGGGAACTGCGTATGAATATCGATTCCGACAGCCTTCGCGCTCTGCGATACGACCTGCAGCGCTGCCATCCAGTCGGTCCAGCCGTACGGTGTTTCAACGGTGAAGCTCAGCTTCGTTCCGTCTGGCAACACGTAAATGCCGTCCGAGCCTTTCGTCGCGTGCAGCTGGTTCACCAGAATGTCGGTTGCCTTCGCCGGATCATAGCTCCAGCCGTTCTGCGCAACATTCGACGCATCGAAATACTGCGATTCAACACCCGTCGGGATGATAAGACTTGACTTCGCAGGCTCCGAATACTCGGACATAGCGGTCTGCGCTATGAGCGGATAGTTGATGGAGTATGCAATTGCCCGTCGCACAAGTGCATTGTTCAGACCGGGCTTGGTCATATTGAACCACATCATCGGGATTGAACCGGGAACGTAATACGGTTTGTCACTGTACCAGGTTCCGACGTTCTTGATCGTCCAGACGTTCGGAACGAACTGTTGCGACCAGTCAAGATTACCCTGCTTCAGAGCAAGGTTTCCGTCGTCATTGCTCTTGAACACCGGGTGAACGATGTACTTCGGAGTCGGCATTCCATAGAGCGAGGAGCCCCAGTAGCTGGCTGCCTGCTCAAGCACGACTTGCTCGGGTGAGTATGACTTGATCTTGTAGGGACCGGAGCCGACCGGAGCGAAATTGGTCTCCTGCAGAACCGCGGCCTGACCGCCAGCTGCAATTGACGACCAGATGTGCTCGGGAAGTATGTAACAGGTGTCTATGTACTGAACTACCTGCCCCTGGTTCGGCTTGCTCAGGTCAACCTCGACGGTCTGATCGTCGAGTGCCTTAATCGCGGAGACATAGTCCCAGAAGGGGCTGTAGCCCAGCGATATTTTCTTCGCAAGCTCAAAGGTGAATACAACGTCTTTTGCGGTAAGCGGCTGACCGTCCTGCCACATGGTCCCCGGCTGGAGTTTGATAACGAGCGTTGATGGATTGGTCCACTCCATGCTCTTTCCCAGCAGCGGTGATGACTTGCCGTTTACGATGTTGAATGTAAACAGGGTCTCATAGATGTATCCGTCTGCCTGAAGTCCTGTGCCGCCGTTACCGCCAACCGGCCACGCCGGATTGGAGCTCAACGGATTGAAGTTGGTAGGCGCACCCCACTGAAACCCGCCGATGTACAACGTCTGGTTTCGCGGAAGCGACTGCGAACTTGGCGCGGCACCCTGTTCGGACTTGCCACTTGCCCAAACGAGCGCAGGGAGCAGAATAAATGCGGCCAACGTTACGGCCACAATACCATTTCTGATCTTCATCGCGACGCACCTCCTAATTTGGTGTCCAATCATGCTGCTCAGGCCGGACTGACCGGTTGCGCCACCGTCGATTGCCGTTAAGTGTAACTGTCAACCAACCGGCGGACACAAACGTACTCGTGTCCCACCTCATAGCACGATAAACCCGGCACTCTGAGCTGTCAACTTTTTTCGAGTTCAGAACGGATGCCGCAGTGCAATGTGCACAGATGAGAGAGCCGCGCATGTCCTACCTTGCAGTTTGTGCATTGACGGTGGACCCGTTTGCATTATTTGCAGACGCCCTTCGGACAAAACTGGAAGGGTGCAACGCCAGCAGCGGCTTCATAACCAATTTTGGCGAAACGTACTGCAAATTTTGCATCCTCCGGTGAGAAAACGTATTGATCTTTGCTTGTTTTTCTGTTATTGTCGATGTGAAGTACGTATGACGCAACGCCAGGGACTCAAGGACCTTGTTGGAAAGACGGGGTTTTCAATATCAACCATATCTCGAGTTCTCAGTGGCAAATCATCCATCAGCCAGCCTACGAAACAGAAAATTCTGGATGCCGCGCGGGACATGGGCTTCGATATGTCGAAATATTCCGGTTCAACCGCGCTTGACTGTATCGCCTTCGTAGTCTACTACCAGCGCCGAACCGAGTTCGAGAATCCGTTCTTCCTGCATTCAATTCGCGGTGCATATACGTGCGCCAGGGAACACGGATACAGTCTGCAGATCCACTTCAAAGAGGATGACCAGCCTGATCTCATCGGTTCCATTGCCGATGCGAAATCTGCACGCGGCATCATTCTCTCCGCAGTTATGGCGGATGAATCGGACATCGCCGTACTGCAGAAGAGGAACTTCCCGTTCTCGGTCATCGGTCGACCCACCCGAAGCGACAGCACCTACTGGGTAGACAACGACAACTACAATGCGTGCTACTCGATCGTCACTGACCTTCTGAATCGGGGCATGAGAAATGTCGCTTTCGTCACCAAGGGTCTCGACCGGCACTACGCACGAGACCGGTTCGACGGATATCGGCAGGCCTTTGCAATCCGCGGCATATCGGCGCCGGATCACCTCATAATCGACGGCTACGCACCCGAACAGAACGAACGGTTGCAGAGAGTTCTCCAGCAGGGAGATATCGATGTGATCATCGCTGATGATGATGAGACGGCGCTTACGATAGCAAATCTGGTTCCGGCAAACGGGAAACGGATTAAGGTAATCGGCTTCAACTACATGCCGGTCCCGCACATCGAAAACGTCGATCTGTGGCTGGTCGACATCAAACCGGAAGAGCTCGGCTACTGGTCAGCGAAGATGCTCATTCAGGCTATCGAAAAGCAGAGTTCGCCGGTGAACCGCCTCATTCCACTCGATCTCACCGACAGTATCTGAAAGTTCCGGCTGAATTCCCGCCAAATTCAACGCTACTTGATTGATCCTGCCACGATTCCCTTGATGATGTATCTCTGCGCTGCAAGAAACAGAACGATGATGGGAATGATTGCCATGACAATTGCCGTGAGCATGAGATCCCACTGCTTGACGTATGCGCCGGCGAAGTTCGCCACCGCAAGCGGTATCGTCTGGACCCGGTTTCCCTTCCCGAGGACCAGAAGCGGAAGCAGGTAATCGTTCCATATCCACATGCCGTTCAGCACGATCACCGTCGCATGTATCGGCGACAGTAGCGGGAAAACGATGCGGTAGAACACTCCGAACTTGCCGTTACCGTCGATGGTTGCCGCCTCTTCGAGCTCGTACGGAATCGCCTTGATGAAGCCGTGAAACATGAAGACGGTCAGCGAAAGCCCGAACCCGAGGTAGGCAAAGATCATGCCGAACCTGGTCCGAAGCAGTCCAATACCGGTTATCGCTGTCACTTCGCGAAACCACGAAAGCAACGGAAACATGATGATCTGGAACGGTATTACCATTGCACCTACGAACATGAGAAAGACAAGTTGCGAGAACTTCGTCTTTGTGCGTACGAGCACCCACGCCGCCTGGGAACAGAGAAGATTCAGAACCACCACCGATAGCACAGTGATAATGATCGATGAGAGGAATGATGACGGATAGGCGATGTTGTTGTTGGTCCAGATAGAGACCATGTTCTTGAAGATGAGTCCCGGGTCCTTCGGCAGCGCCATTGGATTCGCCGTCACCGCAAAGGCATCCTTGGACGAGTTGACGAGTATCAACGCGAATGGAATGAGGTACGCCAGAAAGAGTATCAGTGCCAGCGCTTCAAGAACTAACGTTGCGGCGCTTCTCTTCTGCTTCATGCTTCTATCTCTCTTTTCTTGTTTGCTCGTACCTGCAGCGTGGATATGATCACGAGCACCAGGAAGAATATGACTGCGCGCGCCTGCGCCATGGCAAGGTGGTTTGCCGCGAATGCGGTATCGTAGATATGCAATGCCAGCAGCTGAGTTGCGAAAATCGGCTTGCCCATGAACATCGTTGATGGACCGCCTGCCGTAAGTGACACGTTCACATCAAACTGCTTGAACGAGGTCACCAGCGTCAGGAACATCGTGATTGTGAACGCCTGGGCTATCATGGGAACCGTAATCCGTATGAAACGCTGAAACCCGACTGCTCCGTCTATCTTTGCGGCCTCGTAGAGTTCCTGCGGAACGCTTTCGATTGCCGCAATGTAGATCATCATGATGTAACCTGCATACTGCCAGGTACCCACAATGACGAGGGCAGCGACGGATGTGGCTGACTTACTCAGCACGAGATTGTCCGGATTTGCGAAAATTCCGCCGAGTGCGGGAATGGCATTGTTGAAGATGAACTGCCATATATAGCCGAGGATCAGTCCGCCGATAAGGTTCGGCACAAAGAACCCGACGCGATAGATATTGCGAAACTTCAGCCGGCTCGTCACTATCAGTGCGAGCGCGAGCGCAACAACATTGAGCACGATGACGTTGATGCCGGTGTAAATAAACGTGACGATGAACGAGTAGATAAATGCCGGGTCTGTGAAGCTCTGAACGAAGTTGGCCAGACCCACGAACTTCAATCCTGCACCGGATCCCGCGGACGAACTCCAGTCGGTAAATGAGTAGAAAACACCGAGCAGGAATGGGATGATAATGACCATTACAAAAGCAAAAAGTACGGGTGTCAGGAACACCCAGAAGACGACGGTTGAGTTCCGATCTTTAGCCATGATCTCTCCCCGGTTCGGCTACTACATTCATTGAGATAGGAAAAGTTCGGGCGAACAGTGCTGCTCGCCCGATTATATCATGCTTTCCGGATTTCTAGTTCTTGCGGTTCTTGAAGGCGTCGGTCATCAGCTGGATGAACTTCGCTTCGTCAATCTGATTGGTTGCGAGCTGATTGTAGATCGGCCCGAGAACCTGGCTGCGGAAATCGCCGCTGAAGTAGTACTGGTTCCATGAGTAGATCTTGCCAGCCTTCATCCACTGCTCTACCGACTTCGAAAGCGGACCGGAGGGTTCGAGATCGATATTCTTGAACGCTGGGATCATTCCCGCCTTGTTGACAATGAAGTCCTGTCCGGCAGGGGTGAAGACCATATCGTTCAGGAACTGCTCGGCACCTGCGACGTCCTTTGAGTTCTTGTCGACAACGTAGAAGGACGGTGCGGCGACGAAGATCCCGTCGGTGGGGGTATTCATCGAGCCGTGGGGCGCGAAACCCATCTTGAAGGTAACACCGGCAGTCTTGAGGTTTGGATCGACCCAGTTGCCCTGATGCAGGAATACGGTTTTCTGCGTGGCAAAGGCGTTCACCTGTGCATCGTAGTTTCCGGTGGTCAGAATTGCCTTGTCCGAGTACTGGAACAGAAGCTGTACCCAGTTCGCATACTGCGTGAGGCGCGAGCTGTCCACATTGCCTGCGAGCAGTGCATTCACGACCGACAGGTCACCATACGGAAGTCCGTTGGACAGCAACGAGTTGAAGTTGTGGTCGGTAACTACCCAGGACATTCCAGGGCTTGCCGCCATCGATACGACCGCGTTGATTCCGAGCGCCGACTTCATTGCATCGAGTTTCGCGAAGGCAGCCTTGTACGCACCGTAATCAACGAGTGATTTCGGATCAATTCCTGCTTTCTGGAGCAGATCGGCGTTGTAAGCGAGTCCCCAACCTTCGATCGAGACCGGAAAGCCGTACACCTTACCGTTATCCTTGAACGGGACTGATGTCTGGTCTACCCACTTCTGACCGGACAGGTCAAGCAGAATGCTCTGCCACTGCTTGTAGTCCTGAAGTCCCTGAATTACAAAAATGTCGGGCATATCGCCTGCCGCATAATCGGCTTGCAACTGTTGCCCGAGACCGTTCGATGTTCCACCAATCGACTTGATGGTGATGGGTATACCCGAGGTCTTTGACCAGGCGTCACCGTAAGCCGAAAGTGCTGCGCCGATTTCCGGCTTGTTCTGCATGAGGACAATGGGGCTGCCCTTGCTTGTCGACCCTTCCTGGGTCCCGTTCGCGAAAACCAGCCCGGCAAGACCGAGCAGCACGAGCGAAAGCGTGAGGATTCTTTTCATACGATGGACTCTCCTTCTTGTGAATACCTGAGGTACTGCACGAACCTATCTTAGACCCGTTGACATCGTACGTCAAGAACTATTTGCGTTCTTTTGCACGCGGAATATGCTAGATAATGCAAAACTTTCCACGATGCGGGTGGCTGCTAATTGCCGCAAAATCGTACCGACAGGCGGTGCAAAGCTGCGTATCCGCTCGATTCGGGTTCGATTGGAAAACGAGCGCTGGCCCTTCTGCGAAGAAGAAGTTTACCTGGAATCCGCAAGCTGCAATTCTTGCACGCGCACTTGCCCTGGAATGCTCGGTTGTCGGTGCTTTCTGAAATGCTTACTCTTTTCCCAAGGTAATGGAAATGAATGAAAAGATACTACAGGGGCAGACTGCCATTGTGACAGGCGCCAACTCAGGCATCGGGAAAGCTGTTGCCATTGCACTCGGAGAGGCTGGCGCAAACGTTGTTGTCAATTATGTAACGCGTTCTGAAGATGCCCGCGATGTTGTCACTCAGATCGAGAACTCAGGCTCTGCCGCAATTGCGGTGAAGGCGGACGTATCGAACGAACAGGAAGTTACTTCAATGTTTGCGCAAGCCGTGGAGCGCTTCAGTACGGTACACATTCTGGTAAACAATGCCGGTCTCCAGCGTGATGCACCTTTCGCCGAGATGACTCTCGAACAGTGGAACACCGTGATTGGAATCAACCTGACCGGACAATTTCTCTGCGCCCGCGAGGCGGTTCGTGAGTTCAGACGACGCGGAATGCAATCCCTTTCATGCGCACTCGGAAAGATTATCTGCATGAGCTCCGTACACGAGAGCATACCCTGGGCTGGACACGCGAACTACGCGGCGAGCAAGGGCGGTATACACATGCTGATGAAGACGATGGCGCAGGAACTCGCGCACGAACATATCCGCGTCAACGCTATTGCGCCCGGTGCAATCAAAACACCCATCAATCGGGAGGCATGGGAAACCGCGGAAGCTCGCGAGCGGCTTCTGAAACTGATTCCCGACGGACGCATCGGAGATCCGGAGGACATCGGCAAAGCTTGTGTGTGGCTCGCCTCCGATCAGTCGGATTACATTACCGGAGTGAGCATCGGTGTTGACGGCGGCATGCTTCTGTATCCGGGGTTCAGAACAGGCGGTTGATACCGGAAAAGAAACGGCCCCCTGTGCGGGAGGCCAATTTGTGGAGGTGGCGGGAGTTGAACCCGCGTCCTGTGGTGCCTGGCACGAATATCTACAAGTTTAGTCGCCTCTTTGTTTTTCGAATCAGACGAGGCGAGGCAACACACCTTCCCGATTCTATGTCGGTTTATGTCCCGAATGGTCTCCGACCCGACTATCCGGTAAGCCCTGAAGTTGTCGGGCGACCCCAATGCTCAAGGCGGCACATCGGGCGCCCGTGGCTACTGCTTAGGCAGCGGCCAGGGTATAGTCTGCGTTATTGTCGGCAGCTATAAGTTTTG
>DATKUC010000199.1:0-26068 GCA_035530835.1 Spirochaetia bacterium | reverse complement strand
AGCTCTTTTGCCTCGATCTTGTCGCCGAGCTGGGACATCGCCTTGCTCGATGGACCGAGAAAGAGGATTCCCTCTTCCTCCAGCTTCGCTACAAAATCCGCGTCCTCCGAAAGGAAACCCCACCCCGGCCAGGCTGCGCTGCAGCGGCCCGTCTTGAGCGCGCCGAGCATGAGCTCATGGTCCAGGTACGGACTCCTCTGTTTTCCCGGATAGCCTGAGAGAGACGAAAGCGCAAGTGCCTCGTCTGCCTGCTTCACAAATGGTGCGTTCTCTTCGACGTCGATGAAGATGGCAACTGTCTGCAGATTGGTACCGTGAAGCGCATTGTACTCTCTTACTGCCCGAATGAAGCGCAGAGCCGCTTCACCGCGGTTTACAATGCCAATCCGGGCCGAGTCATCAAGAATTGTAGTTCCGGGTGACTGATTCATACTCCCCCCTGGATCAAAATCCACGTTTGCCGCAAGTATACGGAACGCCTCCCATCCTATCAAGTCAAACTTCGGTTGTCGACCGATTAGGCTCCGCTCGGTTCCCAATTCCGAGCGAGTATTCCATATGGATTGGACGTCCAGTCCAAACGTATATTACAATGATGACGTCTGGCGTTGCTGACAATAGTCGTCATATACCCGGAATTGGAGGTTATCTTGGCAGCAAAAAACAGTGAGTTCGCGGTACTTGGCGGCGGATGTTTCTGGTGCCTGGAAGCGGTGCTCCGTCGAATCGACGGGATCATTTCGGTAGTGAATGGATATTCGGGCGGTCAGTCCGAGAATCCGACCTATGAGCAGGTGTGCAGCAGTTCAACCGGTCACGCCGAAGTTGTTCGCGTCGAATACGATCCGGCAAAGATCAGCTACGAGGGAGTGCTTGAGCATTTCTGGAAGATGCATGATCCGACCACGCTGAATCGGCAGGGAGCGGACGTCGGCACCCAGTATCGCTCGATCATCCTGTACGCCGACGAGCGACAGAAGGTTGCCGCAGAACGTTCAATGAACAATATCCGCGCGCATTTTCACGACAAAGTGGTGACCGAACTGCTACCGCTTGAGCGCTTCTGGCCAGCCGAGGACTATCATCAGCAGTATTTCGACAAGCATCCGTTTGCCGGCTACTGCCAGGCGGTCATTCGGCCGAAACTTGCCAAGCTCTCGCTCAGAGTGGAGCCGCTTGCACAATAGCCTCTGCGCCGCACAGTCTACTGCAGCTCCCAGACATTGATGAATCTATCGGTTGTCGATGCGGCGAGCATCCGCTCGTCAGGAGAGAAGGCCATGATCTGGGCTCCACCGTCGGACAGCTCCAGCGACTGCGCAATTTGAAGATCATCGAGATCGATGATGAGGATCCGATCGCCCATTGCCGCGGCCGCCCTGGCTCCGTTTGGAGAGACAGCGAGTCTGCCCGGAGTGCCGCCTTCGAGCTGCAGCGATCCGGTGGCGTGCCAGTCTGCACTGTCCCATGTCCGAAGTACGCCGTCGCTGCCGAGGGAAAGCGCGCGGCGGGCGTCTCTGCAGAACACGAACCCTGAAACTGACTCCGAGCCGGTCCGGACGCTGGTCACAAGGCTCGCGTCGGGAATCGAATACATGTATACGGTCTCACCAGCGCCGCCTGCGGCAATACGGGTTCCGAGTCGTGAGAGATCAAGCGCGGTCACGTGCCGCGCCGGTGACTTGATTTTGCGGTCGACTGTTCCATCGGCCATCGAGACAACAATGAGCACGTCGGACAGTGTGCTCACCAGGAGCCATCTTCCGTCGGGAGTCACGAATAGAGATTGCACGCTTCTGCGCACCTCTTTCGTTGTCCGGATGCAGACCGGACCGCGGTCGGCACCTGCGCGGTCGGCACCTGCGCCGTCGGCATGTGTGCCGTCGGCATGTGTGCCGTCGGTAGCATCACCGTCGACCTGCCGTTGCCACCATTTCAGATCACCATCGGCGGCTGCGCTGACCAGAACGTCGCCGTGAGGAGAGAATACTGCACCATTGATTCGGCCTGTGTGCCCTGAGTATTTGCCGATCATTTTCCAGCTGTGTACTGACCATTCCTTGAGGCTTCCGTCATCTCCCGCACTCACAAGACTCTTGCCGTCGGGCGCAAAACTGACAAGACTTACCGGGCCGGAATGAGCATCGATGGCTATCGGATTCATGGGTAGAGGATATGACGGAACAGTCAGTTTCGGCTACATATTTGGTCAGGAGATGTGATGATCGAACTCGCGATTGAGGCGTACGGGCTAAAGGATACAGTCAGGACCGGATGGATGCTGCGCGGCATTCGTGATCCTGAGTCGGTCGCAGACCACAGCTGGGGCACTGCCTTGCTGTGCTTGCTCTATGCCGGTGCTGAAGGTCTGGACACCGACAGGTGCCTGAGGATTGCGCTCGTGCACGACATTGCCGAGTGCAGAGTGGGGGATATCCCGAAGCGGGTGGATCCTGCCGCACAGCCGGTGACCGCCGCCGAAAAGGCGCGCCTCGAACAGGAGGCGATCGACTATCTGTCCGCCCTTCCGGGCGTCGAGAGTGTCGAGTTCGCCCGTCTCTGGCTCGAATATGAGCGTCGCGGATCGCGGGAAGCGCTCTTTGTGCGTGATATGAATCTCATCGACATGTGCCTCACCGCGCTGCTGTACGAGCGGGGAAACCGTTACGCGAGCGTCGACACAGCGAGCAATTTCCCTGACTTCGATCGCCTCGATGAGTTCTTCGCAACCGCCAGTCCGGAGCTTTCGACACCGACGGCGCGCACACTCTTTTCCGATATTTCCCGCCGTTACGACCGTGAGAAGCAGAGGGCCCGGGAAGCGGACGGTCCGATTTCTTGACACCGCGCGCTTTCGCCGATACCTTGGGGGCTACAGGAGTATCAGATGAATGCGCTTGTGCTCTCCCTTACGGCGATCTTGAGCCTCTTCCCGTACTTTCTGTTCGGCCTCGTGCTCTTCTTTCTGGGAAAATTCCTCTTCGACATTTCGACTCCGCATATCGAAGATGACAAAGAGCTGACCGAACGGGACAACCCGGCCTTTGGAGTATTCTTCGTCGGCTACATGCTCGGGCTTGCATTTGCCCTCGCCGGTTCATTCTTTGGGCTCGGGTCCAATGTGCTTGCCAATTTCGTGAACATCGGTACTTCGGGCATTGCCGCAATCATCCTGCTTCGACTCAGTATGTTCATCGCCGATAAGCTGATCCTCTATACGTTCAAAATAGAGAAGGAAATTGTCCAGGACCGGAATGTCGGTACCGGCTTTGCAGTTGGCGGCGTTTTCGTTTCGAGCGGTCTCATAATCGAGGGCGTCATGACGGGGCAGAGCAGTTCCTACCTCGCAATGCTCCGCGACATTCTGATCTACTGGGCTGTCGGTCAGGCATTCCTGGTCATCGGGGCGCTGCTGTTTCAGCTTGTCGCCCGTTATGACGTGCACAGGACAATTGGTGAAGAGGACAATATGGCCGCAGGAATCAGTCTGGGCGGGTACCTTGTTGCACTGGGCATCATACTCAAGGCGGCACTTACCGGCGCGGGAAGCGATCTCGGCGGCGAACTCGTGGTGACAATGGTGGTGGGGATTGCAGGACTCGTCATACTGATGTTCGCACGGTTTCTCGCCGAAGTGGTGTTGCTCCCGCGTGCAAACCTCGCGGACGAAGTATCGCGGCAGAAGAACATCGCTGCCGGGGCAGTATCGGCGGTTGGTTATATAGCTATAGCCGTGCTGTTCAGCGGAGTCGTGGTCAATCAGCTGCAGCAGTAGCTGTTGCGGCCAATCGACACGAAGGAGATGGGGAAGAAGATGAGAGGGCCAGAAAACAGGAAATCTCGTACTTTGAAGATACTTGCCGTGGCATTTGCGGCGCTCTTCATGTTTGCGTTTGTGACAGATGGAGCATTTGCGCGCGGCGGGTTCCGCGGCGGCGGCTTCCGGAGCTCATCCGGATTCAGGTCCTTCGGCGCAAGCCGGTCATCGAGCTCCCTGTTCAGCTGGGGACGTTCGAGCCCGCGTACCGCTACTTCGGCCGCCGGCGTCGGCGGCATCGGAGGAAGCCGGTCCTCTATTGCGGCACAGCGCAGTCTCTACGACACTGCCCGCCGCAACGGCACCACCTTCTCATCCCGAACCGCCGCAACGCAAGCTTTCCAGTCGAAATACGCGAGCCGGTACACGTCCCGCTTTTCCGCGCAGCCCTCGACTCGTCCGTCCTACATTCCGCAATCCACAATGGTGGGCGGCAGACCGGTGAACATTGTCTACAACGCGCAGTACGGCGGCTACGGATACATGAATCCGCTGCTCGGACACTGGGTAATGTACAACGCGCTCGCCGATACTGCGATGCTCGGAATGCTCATGAATCAGAATGGCTACTGGTATGGCGCACCCCCGATGTACGTCTCGCAAGGACCCGGATTCTTTGCCTGGGCAATCATCCTTTTTGTCACCTTCATGGTCATCTCGACGCTCCTGCGCACAGTGCGTGGCGGAAGGCGATAGCAGATGAGTACCCGTCTGGACGCCTCCTACTGGACGTCGGTAAAGGCCGGGGACTACATCAGCCTGACTGACTACCAGTCCTTCGAAGAGGGCGGGGCGGGCGGGCTCGATTACAACGTGAAGGATGTCAGACGCATCGGTATCCTCGATCAGGACACCGAACGGGTCATTGCTGAGTATCACGTACATGACCTCGAGCGGGAAGGAAAGGGCCGGATCTATTTCGTAGTCGTCAAGGTCGAAGCGGAGTTCGAACTCCGCGTCTACTACGTGCCACAGGGTTTCCTGACCGGAACCCGTGACGAACTAATCGACCATGGACACACCTGGTTCTTTCTTCCACCTGCCGACCCTGAGGATTTCATCTCATCCGACCTCGAGTACGCGCCCTATCCGGATGTTCCTCCGATCGATGAAAACGGGAAGATATCCCGGCGTGAATACTCATTCGCAGGCTTTGGCCACGCAGTGTACGGTACATACCGCCGCGGAAAAGAGGAAGTGCCGGTCATTCTGACTGAATACCTGACTGCCGAAGAGGCAATGAATCCGCTTCTGCTCATTATCGAAGAACAGTGGATCCGCCCGGATGGATCCGTCCCCGAAGAGGGTGGCCTGATAACGCCGCTTCTCGGATGCGTCGTTCAGCCCGAGAGTGCCGAAGTCTATCCTGCGTAATACAACATACGTCCACGGGAAAAAAGAGGAGAAAACATGAACGGGAATCGGATCGGATCAGGGTCACTGACAATTCTACAGATTGTCGTCGCAGTCTACCTGGTGACGCTCGGCATTACGGGAATCTCAGCCTACAACTCACATGTGAACGAGTTCGTGCGTTCGGTTTTTGGCGGCGGCCAGGGATCGCTGAATCTGGTGGTGGCGCTGCTCGAACTTGTGGCCGGGATCATGGTGTTTCTCTCGCTTCTGCCGATCGCGGGAACGAGTGTTCGCTACGCCGCGTGTCTCATTTCAGCCGTGCTCTGGATAATCTGGGTACTCTACAGCCTCGTGTTTCACAATGCCTTCGAGCCGAACCTGACTGTCTGGCTGAACCGGCTTGCCCTTGATCTGGTTGTGGGTCTCGTGCTCTGGATGATTGCAGTCCAGTATCGTTAATCGTCGGCAGCAGTCGAGGCTTCCTGAGCTGCAGACTCCGGCGCTGTCATGCCTGCGGGCACTCGCTTTTTGCCGACGAGTGACCGCAGAAGTTTGATCTCAGCGGCCCACACCGTCTCGTCGATTGTTTCGAGAATGAAGGGTATCTCCTCCAGACGCGGGTCGTTCACAAGGAGTCTGAACGCTTCGAAACCGAGCGTCCCGCGTCCGATGCTATGGTGCCGATCCTTCCTGCTCCCGAGTTCGACTTTGGCGTCGTTCAGATGGATTGCCTTCAGCCATTTGAACCCGACAGTTTTGTCGAACTCAGCCATGGTCGACGCATACACCTTTTCAGTACGGATGTCGTGTCCGGCGGCGAACATGTGACAGGTGTCGAGGCAGACCCCCACACGCGACGGGTGCTTCGAAAGGTCGATGATCGCGGAAAGATGCTCGAAACGGCTGCCGATGTTGGAACCCTGTCCTGCGGTGCCTTCGATCAGCAGCACACCGGTTTTCGTTCGCTCGAGTACCCTGTTCATCGCGCGCGCGATGCGCTCAATGCACTCATCCTCGCTGATCCTGCCAAGATGAGAGCCGGGGTGAAAGTTCAGATAGGTCAGCCCGAGCTGCTCAACCCGCTCGAGCTCATCCTGTAACGCATCGAGGCTCTTGTTCCACAGCTCGTCGTCCGGAGATCCGACGTTCACCAGGTACGAATTGTGCGGAATGACGTGCTCGAATCGGAAACCGTACTCCTTCATGTTCGTCTTGAACGCAGTAATACTCTCTTCGGTGAGCGGCTTCGCCTGCCATTGCCGCTGGTTCTTCGTGAACAGGCTGAAGGCGTTTGCGCCGAGTTTGGCCGCATTTACCGGTGCATTTTCCACGCCGCCTGATGCGCTGACGTGCGGTCCTACGTATTTCATGGTGATACTACCCCCGATTGCCGAGTATGCGTTTCAGGAGCAGATCTGCTCCTTTCCGAATTGCGTTTGACGCAACGTTGAACTTGAACCCAACGTGAACGCCGACACCGCTGTTCACCGTGTCGTGCACGAAGTTGACGGTGAGCTGGAGATAGGCGTTGCGATTTACCGCGCCCCGCTTGTCCCGCAGGAGCAAACCCGGGAGGCGAAGCTCCCTGATCATCTTGTTCACCTGTGCAACCACCAGCTGATAGAGCGATCGCACCAGCTTAAAGTACCGCGCATGATAATCGCGGTCCATCAGAATAAGAGATCTGATCTGTCTGCGGCGATCGCGCACGAGCTTCCCGTCCGGTCCTTTCCGGGTCGGAATGAACTCTGCAAACAGTCGCACAACTTTGTCATTGACGAGCACCTTGTAGATTGCGAAGTAGACAAGTATGACTCCGCCAAGGTTACGCAGAAACGTATCCTGCGCGACTCCTCCAGCCTCGATATTCCGTAAAACTTCGACGATGAACCGGTCCGGCTGGGTCTGAAAGGGCGAGCCCGAAGGAAGCTCGCGCATCGAGTCGGTCCGGGAAAACTGTTCAATTGCCCCTTCGAGCAGTCCGGCAGCAAGGAGCGCAGGACGGTGGATCGGATTGTCGCGTATGTCGGTGAGGTATCGCTCAAGATGGCTCTCGGTGCCATTGAGCGCGATGTCAAAGCCGGCCAGATAACTGCTCAGTTCGGCCACAACGCCGGGAATATCCCGCGTTATCGGATGTCTGCTCAGGTAGAACTTGATGAGGTTCGTCGCCTCGCGGGCTACCGGCGGAGCGGCGAGCTCGAGGACTCTGTCCCGTACGAGGGATAGCGATTCGCTGAGCTTAAGCCGTATGCCGAGGCGCGGAGAAGTCCGGGTTCGCAGCAGGTTCATCGAAGGATCGTCGGGAACCGCGGCCACGTGGGTGATTCGCGCGGTGACCATCGCGGGAATCCTCAGCTCCTCAGACGCGTAGGCGTTGTAGTTCCCCACAACATCGCGCGGATTGAACCCCGCAGCAGGCACCGATGGATACTTGTTGTGCCAGAAGTAGAGGTGTATCTCAGGCGCTATCTCAAGCGCCGCCCGGATGTAGCCGCCTGCTGAAATGTGCGAGGTCGGTTCAGCGTTCGTCACGATGAGCAGATGGCCGATGTGCGGAAGGAATGCGAGATTTTCATCCTGCAGGATTCCGGCCGGCATGTCGAAGATCACCACGTCGTAGGTTCGGTCGATCTGTTCGCGATAGTGTGTGTACAGACCACGGAGCAGCAGCAGGCTGTCGCCGCGCCGCAGTTTGGGCCGGGGAAACAGCAGATCGAGCCCCGGCGCAACCTTCACCACATGGTCCGAAAGCGGCGTGTCCGCATCACCAGGGCTGTCCGGGATTCGCGAGAGCAGTGAGTCGTCGACGTCGAGGATTATTGCCGCATTCGAGAGTGGGTCGATGTCGACCAGCGCCACCGAAAGCCGCTGCCGGGCCGCAACGATCGCGAGGTTTACCGCGACCGTTGATTTTCCCACGCCACCTTTGCCGGACCCGACCGCCAGGGATTTAGCGCGAAGGGATTCGAGTGAGTCGGCCCGTGTGTCGAGTGCTGCCATGCAGTCAGAACGATATGACAGAATAGTCAACTGTGCAATGGTCGGTAACTTTAATTTCAGTTCGCTTGCCGCGAGCAATATGAGTAAATTGATTGCATGCAGAGCTTGTTGAACCATCGCCGGCAGATCTGGCTTGTCGGCATTGTTGCAGTGGTTGTGGTTTTTGGCGTCTCCCGGATTCGGTCTTCAAGCACAGAAAAGCGGTCAGTTTCCGCGCACATCGCCTTTTCCGTATGGCATGGCCTGCGTGTGTACGCTCCGTCCGCGACCCTCGACTTCCCGATTAATCACACGAACGCCGAGTGGCACAGGATTCTGAACAACGAACAGTACGATATTACCCGGAATGCCGGCACCGAACCGCCGTTTTCAGGTGCTTTACTGTATGAACACCGGAAAGGGACCTTCTATTCAGTTGCGACCGGTGAACCGCTTTTCAGCTCGAAAGCGAAGTTCGATTCCGGTACTGGCTGGCCGAGTTTCTACCAGCCGGTCTCTCCGAACGCTGTTCTCCTTCGCTGGGACAACTCCTTCGGCATGCGGAGAGTCGAGGTGATCGACAGCGCAAGCGGCTCGCATCTGGGGCACCTGTTCGATGATGGCCCCGCTCCAACCGGTCTGCGATACTGCATCGATTCCGAAGCGCTGATTTTCGTACCTGACGGTTCAACTCCGCCGCCCATTGTCGCCGGGTATCTGAAGAGTCATCGGGAAGCGGTCAAGTGATCTCGGGATGCGCACCGGAATCCGGCTTCCGGCTTCTGCGGGTCAGGCAGACGGGCGCAGATTTTACCGCCCGAATAGAAACAGCCACTCTCGATGAGCTTCCTGAAGGCGAGGTGACAGTCCGCGTCGAATACTCGACCGTCAACTACAAAGATGCTCTCTCGGCAACCGGCTCACCCGGTGTCACCCGTACCTATCCCCACATTCCCGGTATCGACGCGGCAGGAACCGTACTCGAGAGCCGGGTATCGGCGTTTCGGCCCGGTGACGCGGTGATTGCCGGCGGCGGAGACTTCGGGGCTCTGTCCCCGGGAGGGTACAGCCAGGTCATTCGGGTGCCGGCCGACCGGCTGATCCGGCTGCCTGAAGGGCTGTCCACGCGTACCGCAATGGTGTACGGGACTGCGGGGTTCACCGCGGCACTCTGTGTGAAGGCGATCCTCGGGCATGGCAAACGGGGCGGAGATTCGCTTGTCACTGGTGCTTCAGGCGGAGTGGGAAGCGTTGCGATCTCGATGCTTGCGAGAAATGGCTTTTCGGTTACCGCGGTCACCGGAAAGAGGGACGCAGAGCCGTATCTGCTGGAACTTGGAGCGCGCGAAGTTATCGGGAGACAGGAAGCGATTGATTCGAGCAGTCGCCCGCTTCTCCCGGGGCGGTGGGACACGGTACTCGATACTGTCGGCGGACCGATGCTTGCCACAGCACTGCGTTCCTGCAGGCCGGGTGCAGTTGCCGCCATATGCGGGAACGCGGCGTCGCCGGAGCTGTCGCTCACCGTCTATCCCTTCATTCTGCGCGGCATCACGCTGTGCGGAATCGATGCGCCGTCGATTCTCGCAGATGCACGGCGGAAGATATGGGAACAGCTTGCAACGGAGTGGCAATCAGCGGAGCTCGAGCGCATTTCGGTTGAGTGCACGTTTGACGAGCTTCCACACTGGTTTGCCCGGGTGCTGCGTGGCGAGGTGACCGGCCGCGTCGTTGTGCGAGTTGCCGACGAACTCTAGGAGTTGCGTGATGCACCGTTCAGGGAGTCCGGACTGCTGCCGGAAAACGACGCGCGGGTGATCCCGAACGCGGTCATTGCGGTCGCTGGTCGAGTGGAGCGTGAGGCATGCAGAGCTGAATCGCGCCGTACTTGCCGCCGGATCGCCACGTCGGTTCCTCACGGTCAAGGCGTGCTATCCTGTCGACAGGGCCGCCCATCAGGGTGTCGCTCTTGAGGGTGCGCACCGCGAGGACCGGACACGGCAGATAACCTGCGGCAGTTGAAAATGGAACCTCAGAATTCCACAATCCGTCTCCGGAAAGTCTGCGATAGTTCATATCACCCTTGAGGATGAGAATCCGCGCGGAAGTGAGCGCGCTGAGGATTCCGTCCGGCAATTCCCACAGGAACCTGCTCGAGTTCCAGTACAGGTGAGGGATAATGCGGAACCTTCCCGCCTCGAACGCCTTCCTGAGGCGAACTGCGGCGTCTGCAGGCGTCCGACCGCTCAGTCCCTCGCCATGCGCACTCATCCGGCTGACGAGTGCAAGCACATCCTGAGCGGTGGCGTCGCTCACGTAGGTCGGATGCATCTTGACCTCGAACACGACAGTGCACGCCTCGACGGAGAGTAGCCGGTCGGCGAGTATGAGATCGGCCGCAAGCTCACTGCCGGTGTTGTCGGTTGCAAGGTGAACCGTGCCGCCGGGACGTGCGAGAAGTGCCGCCGCAGCTGCACTGTCGTCGACGATGAGCTCACTGTCGTGCCCACGGGAGCCCAGATGCATCGAATCGCGATAGCTCAGGTCGATTCTGTTGCCCCAGAGCGAGTATTTCAGCGTGGATGCGATCTGCTGCTCGGTCGAGCCGTCGCTCGCAAGTGCTTCAGCCTGCAGCTCCCATGGTCCGGCACCTGACAGCTCGTCTTCTTTCATCGGCGCGAATGGATCGATGGCGGTCTCCCAGAATCTCACCGCTTCGATGAGCTTCCGGTAGGCGAAGGTCTCGGCGAACATCCACGGCGCATGCAGCCATGTTGCGGGGAGCACGCTTGCGCAGGACTCGAACCAGCTTTCGAAATCAGGAGCGGGCGGTGCGAACATCGTCGCCTCATCGTCTTCCCGGATAGCCCGGGCAAGCGACCGCAGATCTGATGCCATCGACTGCGGATAGTCGTTCCGGGACGCGACGAGTTCGATGTTTTCCGGTATACGCTCCGCCATCGTCCGGTGAGCGAACCAGTTGTCGCTATCAGTGCGAAGCGGGGAAGGACGATTGATCGGGTCCACTGCGACTCCTTTTGAAGCATCAAATTCTTGAATCCGCGCATAGTTGTCAAGCGCCGCCAGACAATTGTTGTTGATTTCCGGCGGGTTCTGATTTACCATCGGGCATTCGGAGGTCATCGTGACGCGAACGGAACGGAGCTGGATTCTGTATGACTGGGCGAACTCCGCCTATTCGATAACTGTTACCGCGGCGATCTTTCCGATCTTCTTCAAGGATTTCGCTGCAAAGGGACTGCCCGGATATCAATCGACATCGCTTCTCGCATTCGGCAATTCGACCTATACGCTCATCATCGCGCTGCTCGCGCCGATTCTCGGTACCATCGCGGATTATCGCGGATACAAGAAGAAGTTCTTCGGCGCATTCTTCCTGCTCGGCGTGCTTTCGACCTTTGGTCTTGTACTCGTGTCGCAGGGGTTGTGGGGTATCGCACTTGCCATCTACATCGCCTCCGCGGTCGGTTTTGCGGGAGCAAACATATTCTATGACTCGTTTATAGTCGATGTGACAACCCGTGAACGAATGAACTGGGTTTCCGCAAGCGGATTCGCGTGGGGCTACATCGGCAGCACCATACCGTTTGTGCTCGGGCTGCTGTGCGTTCTCAACTACCGGAAGCTCGGCTTCAGCTCGAGCGTGCCGGCTGTTCAGCTCGCATTTGCTATCACCGCACTGTGGTGGCTGCTCTTTACCATTCCCTTGCTGCGAAACGTCAAACAGGTCAGTTTTGTCGAGCGGAGCGCTCGGCCGATTGTCGACAGTTTCAAGCGTATCGCCGAGACGCTTCGGAATATCCGTGCGTATCGTGCGGTGTTTCTCTTCCTGATTGCCTACTTCTTCTACATCGACGGCGTGGACACCATCATCACCATGGCCGCCGCGTACGGGACCGACGCCGGACTCAGCGCCAACACGCTCCTTGTCGTTCTACTCGCGGTTCAGATAGTGGCGTTTCCCTTCGCCCTGATCTACGGGAAGCTTGCAAACATGACTTCCGCCCGGTTCATGATTCTTGTCGGCATCGGAGTCTACCTTGTGATCACTGCGCTCGCATTCTTTCTGCCCATGCTGCCCACAACCGGCGCAAAGGCGACAATGTTCTGGGTGCTCTCAATGCTCGTCGGAACCTCCCAGGGCGGGATTCAGTCGATAAGTCGCTCCTTCTATGGAAAGATCATACCAAAGGAAAAGTCTGCCGAGTTTTTTGGATTTTACAATATATTCGGAAAATTCTCTGCAATAATCGGCCCGTTGCTCCTCGGGCTGGGGGCAATGATATTCAGGAATACGCAGGCGGGGGTGCTCAGCCTGGTAATCCTCTTTGTGGCCGGAGGAGTCGTGCTGTTGCGAGTGCCATCGCACCCCACGGTTGCCGGAGAGTAGGTGTGCCGAAGGAGATCATGCACTGGGTCATTGCGTCCCGTGCTGCCCGAATGCTTGCCGATACTCCCGGAGAGATTACCGCGCGGGAATGCCGGGCAGAATATCTGCTCGGAGCGGTGAGCCCGGACACACTCTACTATTCAGGTTCGCATATGCCGGAGGTGCAGTCGGCCGCAGATCGTGCGCACGGAAGCAACGGTGAGAACACCTACGATTTTCTGCACGCCGCCATGGACTACCTTGTCCCGTTTGGCACGGCGAACTACCCGCTCTACGCGTTTCTGAGCGGAATCCTCGCACACATTGCCGCGGACAGCATCTTCCACCCTCTTGTCTACTACTATTGTGGAGTTCAGGATGCGACCGAGCGGCACTGGATGTTCGAGACAAGAATGGATCTCGCAATTCAGGAAGAGACCGAGGTTCGCACATATCGCGAGCTTCTCCGGAAACTGAAGCTTCCTCATTCTCAACTTGTTGAATTGCTGCGCAGCTGCTTTCCCGACGTGTCGGTGCATGATGGGACACTTGATAGACTGCCCGCCCGGGTCTTCAGGAGAGCCATACGTCGCCACGCGCTCATCCAGGGGCTCTTTTCAAGTTCAATTGCTGAACCGATAGTCGCCGCGATGTCGGAACTTTTTCCGCGTGTCGGCCGGGTTCGCGCGCTTTCCTACGCTGCACAGCGCGGTTGTCGCCTTGATGCATTCACCGTTCCCATCAGCTTCAGTCACCCGGTAACCGGTGAGGAAGAGACGGTCCTGCTCTCAGAACTTGTCGACTGCGCTGCCGGAGTTGCGGCAGATTCCGCGCGGACACTCTGGCGAATCGCAGGCATGCCGGACGCTGCCGGCCGGCGGGCTGCAATCGACGCACTGAGAGGACCGTCGCTCGAAACCGGCCTTGTCGATCGCCCCGGTGATTTCCGATCACTCATGACAGTGATCCGTCCTGATCTGTTTCCGTCAATGTGTCCGACGATCGGCTGAAAAACGACGCACGCCGTGTTGGAGATCCTTGACGCTTTTTCGCGCATGTAGTAGAATCCCAGTCATCTTCCAGGAAAAATCCAGTTTCTCGTCGAAAAGCGGGAGATCTGTGCACGGTATTCAGGCCGGAACTGTTTGGCCGCTCGGCATCCGTCAGGCGAGCTGTTCATGTTCCCGGTCGGACAGGGTAACTTCGAAACCCGAATAGTTTCAAACCCATTGATGTGCACCCCGAAGCGAACGAATACCGTCAAACAGGAGTTCGTATGCCTTCTGCCACATTCCGTAAGGGCATTCACCCTTTCTATTTCAAGAGATTGACTTCAGAGCTGCCGGTTGAGACGCTTCCGCTGCCTGAGACGCTCGAAATACCGCTGCAGCAGCACCTGGGTGCGCCTGCAAAAATGCTGAAGTCCCGGGGCGATCAGGTGACGCCGGGGGAACTTATCGCCGAGGCGGTCGGGATGATTTCCGCAAATATACATTCTCCCGTCTACGGCGAGATCAAACGCGTTGTTCAGCGACCGCTTCCGGGTGGCCGCATGTGCGACTACGTTCAGATTGCAGTTGACCGGGAACGTACAGAAGCGCACCGGTGGGAACGGAAGGAGATCGAGCTCGAGACGCTCGATCGAAATGCCATCCTGGCGAAGATACGCGACGCGGGAATCGTAGGCATGGGCGGCGCGACCTTTCCGACGAACGTCAAGCTGAATCCACCGCCGGGCATTGAACTGGACACGCTGGTTGTGAACGGTGCCGAATGTGAGCCGTACCTGACCTGCGACCACCGGCTGATGGTCGAGAATCCGCGCGGCATATTCGACGGAATTCGCATACTGTTTCATGCGCTTGCGTTCAAGAGCGTCGTGTTCGGCATCGAACAGAATAAGCCCGCCGCAATTGCCGCAGTCCGCGAGGCGATGAGCGAATACCCGGAACTTCCGCTTTCGATAGTGCCTCTGGCCACGAAGTACCCGCAGGGCGGTGAGAAGATGCTCATCTACGCGGTAACCGGTCGAACAGTTCCGGCGGGGAGCCTTCCGCTTGATGTCGGAGTTGTAGTTGCGAATGTCGGCACGCTGAACGCGATCTCTGAGGCGTTCTACTACGGCAAGCCGCTTGTCGAACGGTTTCTCACCGTCTCGGGGGAGGCGATTCGCGAACCGAAGAACCTGCGCGTGCTCATCGGTACCCAGGTGGACGCGGTTGTCGATTACTGCGGCGGGTACAGCGAGGATGCCGGCAAGATTCTCTTCGGCGGACCGATGATGGGAGTCAGCGTTCCAACCACCGACTATTCGGTCATGAAGGGTACATCGGGCCTGTTGTTCCTTTCAGTCAAGGAGATACCCGAAGAGAGCCCGTGTATCCATTGCGGGCGATGCGCCGAAGTCTGTCCGATGAACCTGATGCCGCTGAAACTTGCCGCGTTCGCGAAAGCCAAAAGGTTTGAAGAGGCGAAAGCGCTGAATGTCAACGACTGTTTTGAATGCGGATCCTGTGCCTGGAGTTGTCCGGCCAAGATTCGACTTGTTTCCTGGATACGTTACGCGAAAAACTATATCCGCGTAAAGAAAATCTGAGCGTTCTGCCGCATCTGAGAAGGAGTCAATCCAGCATGAGTGCCCGCACCGAGGGTTTCCTGCTTACCTCATCGCCACATCAGTTCTCCGAATCGAGCACGAATCGCATCATGTATGTGGTGATCCTTACGCTGCTGCCTGCCGTCATCATGTCGGTGCTCTACTTCGGTGCCTATGTCCTGCTACTGTATGCAGTGGGAATAGGCGCAGCGATGGCAACTGAAGTGGTGACAAAGCTGATTCGGAAGAAGAACTGGCGAACCATCAGCGACGGAAGTGCCGTCATCACCGGTCTCCTCCTGGTTATGTCACTCCCGCCGCGGATATCGCCGCTGCTCGTCGGGCTCGGCTCCGTGGTCGCCATCTTTATCGGCAAGGAGCTATTCGGCGGGCTCGGAGCGAATGTGTTCAACCCAGCGCTTGTCGGCCGGGCTTTCCTCGCCGCGGCGTATCCGGTCCCCATGACGACCTGGCTTGCGCCGAACGCGCTGTTCGGCTTTCTGGGCCGGGTTCCTGACGCGACCACGAGCGCGACGCCGCTCTCATCCGCCAAGTTCGAGCACACCTTCGAATCGGTCGGGAAACTCTTTCTCGGTCAGACAGGCGGTAGCATCGGTGAGACTGCCGCGCTGTTCATCATCCTCGGCGGACTCGTTCTTATCCTCCTGCGTATCGTACGCTGGCGAACTGTGGTTTCCTATCTCGGAACTGTTTTCCTCCTCGGCGGCCTCTTCTGGGTCATAAATCCTTCGCTCTATCCGAGTCCGGTCTTTCAGCTTTTTGCCGGTGGACTCATGCTCGGAGCGTTCTACATGGCTACCGATATGGTCACTTCCCCGTATACGCATCTTGGCAGCGTTATCTTCGGGATGGGCGCGGGGGTGCTCGTCGTGATAATCAGACTCTTCGGTGGTTTCCCCGAGGGAGTCATGTACTCGATACTGCTCATGAACGCGATAACTCCGCTGCTCAACCGTTCGATCAACAACAAGGTGTTCGGCCGCAGGCCGAACAGGCGAGGGGAGGGGCGGTCATGAAGAAGATGGTGATAGTGCTCACCGTGGTGATGCTCATAGCGGGTCTGGTGCTCGCGCTCTCCTACAGTGCGTTTCAACCGCGGATTGCGGCAAATCAGGCGCAGGCGCTGCAGGAGTCCCTTGCCGCGCTGTTTCAGGGCTCGGGCAAGCTGACCTTTACGAAACTCCCGATAGATCAGCCAACCATCTATGTCGGCAAGAGTGCCGACGGGAAGACAATCGGCTATGCGGTGCGCGTATCCGGCTCAGGGTACGGAGGGGAGATTCAGATGCTGATCGGCGTAAGTACCGACCTGAAAAAAATCTCCGGCATGCAGGTAGTCGAGAATGTCGAGACTCCGGGGCTCGGTGGACGCATCACCGAGGACTGGTTCCGCAAGCAGTTTGTTGGACTGAATCCGGACAAACAGATCGACTACGTGAAGAACGTGAAACCCGATCCGGCAAAGAACGAGATAGAGGCGATTACCGGTTCGACCATCTCGACTCGCGCAGTTACCACGGCTCTGAGCAAGACTCTGCAGCAGGCGCTGCCGGCAATACTTAAGGCTGATGGTGTGTCCGGTAACTCGAAATAGTGAAGCTCGAAAGTGGAGAATCAATTATGGCAGGGACTTCGATAGTATCCGAATTCACGAAAGGTTTTGGCCGCGAGAACCCGACGTTCGTGCAGGTACTCGGCATGTGTCCAACACTCGCGGTAACCACCTCGGTGGCGAACGGCCTGGGAATGGGGCTTGCGACACTATTTGTACTGTTCTTCTCGGTGCTCATCACCGTTATCATCAAGAAGATTGTGCCCGACGGCGTCCGTATGGCTGTCTACACCGTTGTTATTGCGACGTTCGTGACGATTGCCGACATGTTCCTGCGTGCCTACGTGCCGCCGATCTCGAAGGCGCTCGGACCCTATGTTCCGCTCATCGTGGTCAACTGCATCATACTTGGACGAATTGAAGCATTTGCAACCCGGAACCCTGCGGGCCGTTCACTGGTCGATGCTCTGGGTATGGGCGCAGGTTTCACCGCGAGTCTCATCATCCTCGGCGCTATCCGGGAGATACTCGGCAGCGGGAAACTGCTTGGGTTCCAGCTTCTTGGCAGCGGCTTTCACCCGCTTCTCGTCATGGTGTTGCCCGCCGGCGCCTTTCTGACTCTCGGCCTCCTCATGGCAATCTTCAACGCCGTGAAGGATCGTGATTCATTCGTCGTGGTTGAGGGGAGGTAATCATGAGTCTCCTGCTCATTGCTATTGCCGCGGTCGTGGTGAACAATTTCGTCCTCACATATTTTGTGGGTATCTGTCCGTTCATCGGCGTTTCCAAGAAGATTGATGCTGCACTGTCGATGGGAATAGCCGTTACCTTTGTCATGACGCTCACTTCGATTGTCACCTGGGTCATTACCGATGTAGTCCTCAACAAGCTGAACATGCCGTATCTGGAGTATGTCGCCTACATCGTAGTCATTGCCTCGCTCGTGCAGCTGGTGGAAATGTTCATCAAGAAGACATCGCCCTCCCTGTACAAGGCTCTGGGCATCTACCTGCCGCTCATAACGACAAACTGCGCCGTGCTGTTCGTAGCACTTCTGCAGGCGATGCGAAACTACAATCTGGTCCAGGCTACCGTATTCGGATTCAGCGCCGGTGTCGGCTTCACGCTCGCGATCGTAATCATGGCGGGAATTCGCGAGCAACTGGAGATGGCCGATGTGCCCAGACCATTCCGGGGCGCAGCAATCACCCTGGTGACCGCTTCGATTCTGGCGCTGGCGTTTATGGGCTTTTCCGGCCTTATCGCTGCGTGAGGAGGGAACATGACGATACTGCTTGCTGCGGTCCTGATGGGTTTCCTCGGGCTCGCATTTTCAATAGGGCTCGGCGTTGCCGGCAAGAAGTTCCGGGTCGAAGTTGATCCGAAACTTGAACAGATAGAAAAGACGCTGCCCGGGGTGAACTGCGGCGGCTGCGGATTTGCATCGTGCGCAATGTACGCTGAGGCGGTGGCCGGCAGAAAAGCACCGGTAGATCTCTGCGTCGTCGGCGGATCTGCAATAGCGCGCGAAGTTGCACATGTAATGGGCGTCGAAGTGTCCGACGAACAGAAGGACAAGCTGGTCGCAGTCGTCTTCTGTCAGGGAGATTCGGAGGCTTCAGCCTTTCCCGGAGAGTATCGTGGTATCCGCGATTGCGCTGCTGCCGTTTATTCTCAGGATGTGTCCAAGCGATGCAAGTTCGGTTGCGTGGGACTCGGGTCATGCGTTGACGCCTGCCCCTTCGACGCGATTCACCTGAGCCCGACCGGTATCCCTTTCGTCGATGCCGAGAAGTGCACCGCGTGCGGCAAGTGTGTTGCTGCCTGTCCGCGGAATCTCATCGAAATGCATCCGCTGAAACACGATGCGTTTGTCTACTGCAAGTCACAGGACGCTGGAGTCATCGCGCGGAAAGTCTGCAAAAAGGCGTGCATCGCGTGCAACATCTGTGTCAAGGCAGCGGCGAAAGACAATAACCCGGATGCGGTGCTGCTTCATGGAAGTCTTGCAGTCGTGAATACAGAAAACTACACCGCGAAAGCCGAGTACGGTGAGAAGTGTCCCACCGAAAGCTATTCGACCTACGTCAATATCGTGAACAAGGACAAAGTCCTCGGGCGGGTGCGAAAGCCGGAGCCTGAGCCTGCCGGCGCGGAGAGCTGAATGATAGAAGAAATTGCAGTAGTGAATCGAATCAGCAAGCGGAGCATGGAGCTGCGGATTGAACGGCCGCAGCAGTGTGATGGTTGTGCCGTGCGCGAGAATTGCTACACCCAGGGAAATGTTCTGACCGTCCCGCTCGAGCCGGGGGTCAGGGAGAGCGACCGCGTCAGGCTTACCATCACCAACACTTCGGTGCTCGGCCTCTCGGCGCTCATGTACGGCGTGCCACTGGTTGCCGTTCTTGCCGGAATCATCCTCGGCTACTACCTCTTCTTCCCGACCCTTGCAGAAACCGCCCGTACACTTGCAACGATGGGCTCGGGATTCGGCCTTATGGCTGTGGCCGCACTCGTCGTCCATCATGCCGGGAAGCGCGTGGCAGGCTCTATTGAATATGCGACCGAACGCATTGGGGAGTCCGATCAATCGGATGAATCTCTGAATGCGGTTGAAAAATATTGACGCACCAATTGCGGTGCGGCTAAACTACGACTGGAGGTTTCCATGAAGGCGACGATTGATGCCGACACCTGTACCGGGTGTGAATTGTGTTCGAGTATTGCTCCTGAAGTGTTTGAAATGGACGGAGACATTGCGAAGGTGATTGTCCCCGAGGTGCCCGGAGCCGAGGAGGCAAATGCCAAAGAAGCCGCGGAATCCTGCCCTGTTGAGGCAATCTCACTTTCCTGATCGTTCCACTGTCATACCACCGGTCGGACGGCTCGATTGATCGGGAGTCCGACCGGAACCCTCAGTGATCGGTTCCGGAGGGATAGTGCCCGAGTACCCTGACATCGAGAACTACGTTGACGCACTTCGAGAGCGAATACTCGGGCGTAGACTGCTGGGGTGGCGCTTCCTTCATCCCTTTCTGCTTCGCACAGTTGACCCGCCGCAGGATATGTTCATCAATCATGAAGTTACCTCAGTCGACCGCCACGAGAAGCGCATTGTCCTCGGGTTTCAGGGGGAGCTTTTCGCATCCATTCATCTCATGATTCTGGGAAGACTCTCCTGGAACGACGGGCAGCATGCTCCGGCCGACAGGAAAGTCACCCGCCCCGCAGCCCGTGGCGGAACGCTCTTCGACGCCGCATTCGAAGGCGGGGGAACACTCGCTCTGACTGAGTCCGGATCAAAACGGCGCGCGGCAATTCATCTCGCGAGCGGATCGCAGGCGGTCCAGGCGCTGCGCAGAGGAGGGCTCGAAGTCGATCAGGCGACTCTGCCGGAGTTTGCCGCGCGGCTTCGCAGCGAGAATCACACGGTTAAACGCGCGCTCACAGATCCGCGCCTTGTCTCAGGCGTCGGCAATGCGTACTCCGACGAAATACTGCATGCTGCCTGCATGAATCCATTTCTGCAGACCGGAAAAATGAGCGACGATGACTGCTCGCATCTTTTCGATGCGGTCCGCTCCGTCCTTACCAGCTGGCGGGCGCGGCTAGCTGACGAAAGGGGAGGTGCGTTCCCGACAAAGGTCACGGCTTTCCACCCGGCAATGGCGGTACACGGCAGGTATGGCAAGCCGTGCCCGCGCTGCGGAACTGCGGTTCAGCGCATTCGGTACGCTGAGAACGAGAGCAACTACTGTCCTCGATGTCAGACTGGCGGCGTGGTGTATGCGGATCGCGCGCTATCGCGCCTGCTCAAGGGCGACTGGCCGCGAACCGTCGAAGAGCTCGAGAATGAACCTGGTATTCGATATTAGGATTTGAAGTCAGGATTCGAAAATACAGAGCCGTATGTCCAGCCCCCCCTGCGTGAAGTGTGAAGTCACGCAATGGTAGGAGGGGACGGCGTTGAGAAATGCGCTCCAGGTTGCTTCATCGGCGCAGAGTATGAATCCGCACACCCTGAGCCTGTGCTGCCTCACTGCCACGTCCTCCTCGTTTCTCGGTGCGACGAGCTCCTCCACGCGCCGTCCGATTCGCTTGTAGAGCGATGCGACCTCTCCCGCCCTGAGGCGTCTTCCGTAGGGTGGATTCATCGGTATGAAGAGACTCTTTGTATCGGGGCCGACATATCTGCTCCAGTCCTGCAGGAGAACATCCTCGCGCCGGACCTCGGCGGTCAGCTGTACGGGGCCCGGGTTCTCTCGCAGAGTTGTATCGGAACTTCCACCGGGAGAAGCGAAAATTGCCTCTGAGAACCGCGACCAGTTGCGTGTACACGCGTCGCACGCCGGGGCGTATGAGTCAATCATTACTGTATGCAGGTGCCGGGTCAGCCGCGTCTGAAGGAGTGAACGGAGTTTGCGCTTGAGCCAATCGACTGAGGGTGGTGATCCGACGTTGAAACGTTCGAACGCAAAGCGGGGACTCCCTGCATCGCCGAACAGGAATGGCGGCACCTGGTACCACGCGATGATCGACTCGAAGGCGAGCGTACCGCTGCCGGCGAACGGCACGAGCAGCAGATCGAACGCTTCGGGAGACCCGGCCGCCGGCCGTGCGAATGCGTTCAGTGCACGCCGTATCGCTGCCTGTGCAAGATCCTCCCGCAGCGGAGCGACCGCTTCGAGTTCCGCGCGATATCCACGCTGCCAGAGCGGACGTCCGGCGAGTGAGATCGACGCCTGAAGGCGGTCATGCCGAAGAGTGAGCGAAAGCACGTGATCGGCAGTCGCCGCGTCAGAGGAAACCGCGCAACCGGTCCGCTCCAGCGCTTCAGTTGCGCTGTCCGACAGAATACCCGTGTGGTACAGCCGGGAAGCGTAGGAGTTTGCGCGGATCAGAACCTTTGCATCCGGGCGGAAAAAAAGTTTCCATTCGATCCTTGAGAGCAGGCCCGCAAGCTGTTCCTCGTTTTCAGCGTGGCCATGGGCGACACCGAGGGAGACGTCCGCGGCACAGCTCGTGCGCAGTACCAGCTCGAGCAGTGAACGATAGTCGATATTGCGAACGATTACCCGGCTGTGGTCGGCGGAAATAGTTGGATTCGACCGGGATGGAGTGAGGCGGTCTTCGAGCAGCGCCCGAATCTCCGCTTCGACTTCGGACGTGAAACCAGGACCGGCGTCAACTGCCGCAAAATGGGTTGGCGCATACAGGTGCCGCTTGACGTACCGATCGGACAGTTCGCTCGACGGTGACATTGCCGCTCCTCGACTCACTCTACCACACATCCTGAGTGGTTGGAATCAGGCTGCACTTCGCACTACCGTTCCGCGTCCGGTCGTCCTGAGGTATCCGGTAAACACCAGAAGCGCAGCGGAGCCCGCAAGGGTAAGTGACCCTGCAAGCACATAGAGGCCGACGATCCTGAACAGGTGAGTCTCGTACAGGATAGCGCCTATGATGGGGCCGGCCACGCCGCGGACTCCGAGCAGGGTCAGGTGAAGTCCCCAGTACCGGGCGATTCTGTCCGGCGGCGAAAGCCTGAGGATGCAGATCAGTGAGAACAGATCCCATCCGGAAGCATTCAGGCCTTCGAACATCATACCGGGCACGAGCAACGGAATTGAGGGCGCAAGACCATAGTCCAGCTGTCTGAGGCCGGTTATCACACCGACAAAGACGAGCAGCAGGAACGGGTCGACGCGGTCGGCAAGGCGGGCCCACATGTAGTATCCGATCACTGCAAACAGGGAGGTGAGTGTACCGAGCAGCAGACCAGCGCTTGCGTAATTTATGTGAAGCTGGTCAACGAGCCTGATCGGTTCGACCGACATCGTGATCTTTGACGGTGCAGCCATTGAGAACAGGACGAGCATGAAGATGAGGAAGACGCGGTCCTTGCCGAGCTCCCGAACCGAGTCCCTCAGGGAAAAATGAGGTCGTACTGCGGTCGACCGGTGGTCCTCGCGCACCCTGATTCGCGCAAAGGTCACCGAGCTTGCAACGCCGAACAACGCGGCAACCGGAAAGAGAAGCCGGTACCCCGCAGGGTGAATGTCCAGCAGTATTCCCGCAACAAGCGAGGCCGCGGCGGTTACCAGTGTAACTGCAACCCGGATATTGCCCATGATCCGGGGGCGAAATCGCTCCGAGTAGTTTGCCTGCATGATCGCCGAGTAGGCGGGAGAGGAGATGTTTGCCAGCAGATAGTAGACCGAAACGACGGCGAGAAACGCGTACGGGGAGGCGATGAGCGCGAATCCTATGAACAGGCCGCGCGAGGCGACTCCGGGCCAGAGCACCAGCGGCATCTTCTTCCTGCTCTCCGACAGATGTCCGATTACGAAGCTGAAGAAGAATCCGACGAATTGCATGATGGAGAGCACGGCGAGTCCGGTCGTATCGAGTCCGAGCTTTCGAGCAATGATCGGAATGAGCGGCGTGGTGATTCCGTTGAAAACACCGAAAAAAAGGCCCGCCCGAAGGTCGAAGAAATAGGTTATTCTTTCGGTAAGCGGGAGGCGTTCCCTGCGTCCGACCGGTTGCTGTGTGATCATTCGTGTCCTGTGCGTGGCCCCACCATTTAACATTGCGCGGGCCCGGATATCAAGCACACAGCCAATCTTTTCTCAAACGAAATGTTTCGATATGATTGCGTGAAAAAGAGGTGGAAATGAGTGCAACATTGCTCGTGCTTGCAGCAGGAATGGGGAGTCGCTTCGGCGGAATCAAGCAGATCGAACCGGTAGGCGCAGGCGGTGAGGCAATAATCGACTTTTCCGTGTTCGACGCCGCTCGAGCCGGATTCACCCGAGTCGTATTTGTTGTCCGTCGCGACATAGAAGCTGATTTCCGCAAATTCCTTCACGGCCGTTTCACCGGCATAGAGACTGACATCGTGCTGCAGGAGATGAACGATCTGCCTGCAGGATTCACGCTTCCCGCCTCCAGGAAGAAGCCGTGGGGAACCGGTCACGCCATTCTGTGCGCGCGCGAAGTCGTACAGGAACCCTTTGCAGTCATCAACGCCGACGACTTCTACGGCAGGGATGCCTACCGCGTCCTGTACAATCACCTTGCCCAGCGGACCGAAGCGCGCGCCGAGTACGCGATGGTCGGCTATCGACTCGACCGAACGCTTTCGCGCAACGGCTCGGTGTCCCGGGGGATTTGCCGGGTCGATAGCTCGCAGAACCTGATCTCGGTGGAAGAGCACACAAAGATCCAGCTTGAGGGAACCAACATTGTAAGCCTTCAGTCGGACGGGTCACGAATCGGACTTTCGCCGGGTGATATCTCATCGATGAACCTGTTCGGGTTCACTCCGGCTGTCTACGATCAGCTGGAAAGGCTGTTCATCGCGTTTCTCAACGCTCACATCAACGAACCGACGGCTGAGTTCTATATTCCGGTGGCGGTGAACGAACTGGTCAGAGCACACGACGCGACGGTGGCGGTGTTGCGGTCCGAGGCTGAATGGTTTGGAATGACCTATCGCGAAGACGTGCCTGATGTGAAGGAACGGATCAGAGAACTGCAGGCTGCGGGCCAGTATCCGGCACGCCTCTACGAGTAGGCAATGATTGCGATGAAAATGAGCGGCAGGTAGAAGACTGAGGCGCGCAGGAGGTTTCTCGCGGCAGTCTTGGTGTTCAGCCGTACGGCCTGAATACCAACCGCGAGGAACCACAGGCCGAGAACTGTGGCTAAGGCTCCATAAATCCAGGAGCCGACCGAAATCGGCCCGGTTGTCGCCACCGCACGCGCCGCCTGACCGCCGACAAGACCCGTCACCAGCGGCAGTAGCGTTACCGCAAGAAGCAGCACGAGTGCACCGATAATCTCGGCAGCAACACGGTGTCCGGTTTTATCAACTACCGGAAGCACGAGAATTCCCGCCCGCTCGTAGTCTTCCCGATAGATCATGTCAATCGACAGGAAATGCGGGAACTGCCAGAAAAACAGAATGCCGAACAGGATCCACGCATCGGGGCCAAGATCACCCCGTGCTGCGGCCCAACCCATGAGTGGCGGAGTGGCGCCCGCAAGTGCCCCGAGTGAGGTGTGATAGGCGGTGTGTCGTTTCAGCGGCGTGTAAACGAGAAGATAGGCTACAGCGGTAAAGAGTCCGACGCACGCGGTCAGCACGTTCACGAACGCTGCGCTCAGCATGAGTGAAAAGAGCGTAAGTGTGAGGCCGAAAATCAAGGCATCCCGTGGACGGACCTTGCCCGATGGAAGGGGTCTGTTGCCCGTGCGGCGCATGAGAAGGTCGCGATCCCGTTCGAGGTAGTGGTTCAGCGCAAATATGCCTGCCGCGAGTGTCGCGACTACCGCAAATGTGAGCAGTGCACGGGGAATATCCTGCATGCCTCGATCGGCTATGAAGTACGAAGCCATCGAAACAATGAGAATGAGCGCGGCAATCCGCGGTTTTGTCAGCTCGAAATACGCCTTCAGGAGTTCTGTGGCGCTGAATGTCGACGCTGCGGTCAAATTATCCTGTGGCCGCACCCGAACCTCCGTATGTCAGGGAATAGTTACCGTCAGAGATCTTACTAAAATCGGGGTTTGAAGTAAAGTTTGCCGGTTCGTGATGCGCTTCGATCTGTCCCGGTCAACCGTAGACTATGTTACCACCGTAGAACCCGAGCCCGATCACGCAGAGTGTGGACACCGCGTACAGTATGATTGGAAGTCGCGATTCGACCGGCAGCCTCCTGTTCACGAGGATCGTCGAGAGCAGCACGACAAACAGGATTGAGGCGAGAATCATCTTCATGGTGATGGCGGTCATCCGCTGCGCGCTGTAGAAGTGCTGCCAGTCGATCAATCCCATTGCAGCGGTAAAAAACCACATGACGAACGCGAACACCGTCAGGTGGCGGGCAGTACGCATTCCCTGCGGCTTGTTGAAGATCCACGCGAACAGTGAAATCAGGAGTGCGGCAATTACCGGACCGATGACGAGGTGAGTGAAGATCGGATGCAGCGGATGCGAATAGCCGAACTTCTGCAGAATACCGTATAGCAAATCGCCCATGTTACTACTCCCTGCTGTCAGCTTGCCGCCGGTGGTTTCCCGGTTGCAGGTTCGCCGCCGTACCGATACTTCATCACCGACACCCTCTCCAGGGTTATGAGCCCTTCCTCCACCCATTCATCGAGGAAGGGGATAAGCTGCTGGATCTTCTCTTCAGCATCCACTATCTCAATCACGATCGGGAGATCGTCGGAAAGCGACAGCAGCTTTGCGGAATGGAGTCTGCTGTGGGCCCCGAAGCCGAGAATTCCACGCGTGACGGTTGCGCCGGCGAGGTCGAGCTCTCGCGCTTTCATGACAATCTGTTC
>DATKUC010000198.1:0-7608 GCA_035530835.1 Spirochaetia bacterium | reverse complement strand
ATCTCCACCATCGGCTTCCACCGGTCGCCCTCCTGTCCGCGCTCGAACTCGTAGGAGTCAAAGAGCGTGTGGTACACCTCGCCGCCACTGTGGAAATAGTGATAGTGGTCGGTGATCATATGGCTGTAGGTGCCGCTTCCGGTGCGCATCAGATTCGGGAGGCAATCGTCCCATGGCTCTATCGGTCCCCATGGTGCTTCGAGGAAGTTCAGCCGTCCGGTCATCATGTCCCGCCGGGCGGGCATGCAGGGAAGGGAGCCGCTGTAGTGGTTGTCGAACACGACGCCGCGTGCGGCGAGCCTGTCGATGTTCGGCGTCCGCACCCCCTGCCCGCCGTAGCAGGAGAGGTAGTGCCGGTTTAGCGAATCCATGATGATGAACATTGTTTTCATGTGGTGTGATCTCCTATCCCTTCATCCCGCTTGTTACGATCCCGCGGACAAAATACTTCTGTACAAAAAGGAAGATGATTATCAACGGGAGCACGATGAGAGTCGTTGCGGCCATGAGATAGTTCCACTGTGTCTGGAACTGGTCGCGGAAGTTGGTGAGTGCCAGCTGAACAGTCTTGATGTTGTCGTTGACGGTAATGATGAGTGGCCAGGTGTACTGGTTCCAGGTATCGGTGGACTTGAGGCAGATGAGCGTGGCGATCACCGGCATGCTCGACGGAATGTAGATGTGATAGTAGGTTCTGAAACGTCCTATGCCATCGATGCGGCTCGCGTCGTCGAGCGACTTGGGAAAGTTGAGGTAGAACTGGCGAAATAGAAAGACCCCGAAGGAGCCGGCGACATAGGGAGCTATGAGTCCCATGTAGGAGTTTATCCATCCAAGGCCGCCGTTCCCCAGAATGTCATTTCCGCCGGCCAACGGTATGTGCTTGAGAATGAGAAAGACCGGTACCATCGTGACCTGCGGCGGAATCATCAATCCGATCAGGGAGATGATGAAAAGCGCATTGCGTCCTTTGAACTGCAGACGCGCAAATGCATAACCTGCCATAGAGTTCAGGACGAGGCTCACCAGGACGGTGATGAAGGTGACGAATGTAGTATTGAAAAAGTAGAGCGCCCAGTTGCCCCGGAGCATCGCATCGAGGTAGTTCGACCACATGAGTTTGTGGGGAACAACGACAAACTGGGGCGAGAGGATCTCCTTCATCTGCTTGAGCGAGGTCAGCAGCATGACCAGGAAGGGGAATATCATGGCGATCGAGATGAGCGAGAACAGCACGATGCCCGTCGCCTCGAGCACCGAGAGTCGTTTCCCTGCCGATACGGACCGCGGTCCCCGCTGCGCCGTGGTTTCAGTCAATTCCGACATCAGTTCCCTTCTCCCCGAAATGAAAATTGACGAGGGTAATGGCTGCAATAACAATCAGGAGCACCACTGCCATTGCCGAGCCGTATCCCATCTGAAAATTGTTGAACGCCCTGTCGTAGATCTGGTGAACAACTGTGGTTGTGGAATTGTCGGGCCCCCCGTCGGTCATCACCTTGACCTGCTCGAACACGTTGAAGTTCGAGATAATGCCGGTGACGAACAGGAAGAAGGTGACAGGGCTGAGAAGCGGAAAGGTGATGGACCGGAAGACCCGGCCGAAGCGCGCACCATCTATCTTCGCGGCCTCGTACAGATAGGCGGGAATGCTCTGCAGCCCGGCGAGATACACCACCATGTTGTACCCCAGAAGCTTCCAGATGCTCATCACGATAATGGATGCCATTGCCAGATTAGGGTCGTAGAGCCACTGCTGTTTGGGAATGCCGAAGAGTGACAGCGCGACGTTGAGGATGCCGTTCGACGGATCATAGATCCAGAGCCAGATCATCGAAACGGCCACCATCGAGGTGACAAACGGAATGAAGATGGCAGTTCGAAATATCCTGCGTCCGCGGATGTTCTCGTTGAGCACAACGGCAAACGCAAGTCCAAGCCCCATCGAGAAGAGGAGCGTGAAGAAGGTGTAGACGATCGTGTTGCGGACCGAGGTAGTGAAAAAGATGTCCTGGGGCAGTGCGATGTAGTTGCGGAGCCCGACGAAATGCATGGATCGCAGATCGTAGTCAGTCAGGCTCAGGAGCACATTCATGACCACCGGCACGAGCACTATGAAGATCAGAAAGAGGTAGAACGGGGCTATCATCAGATAACCGATCGGTTCCTGCTGGCTGCTGTGTCGCTTTGTCGGCACCCTTTTACTCCTCAGTCGCATGGGAGGCTGCTGGAAGACTCACGTCTTCTCGGCAGCCTCTATTCGGTGGATGATTTCTCAGTTCGACTTGCTCAGCTCTCTCTCAAGCGCGGCCTGCGCATCCTGCAGGGCATTGGCCGGGCTCTTCTTTCCATTGATTGCCTCTTCGTAGGCAAGTGCCATGTACTTGTTGGCCAACGAGGTCCAGGGAACCACCGCCTTGCCTTTTCCATGCTGGACGTAGTCGACCAGGATGGAATTGAACTGCGGATTGTCCTGTACAAACCTCTCCTTGAGCGAGTTGAGCACGACGGGAATCTTCAGATCGGTGTACCGTTTCCAGACCTGTTCGGAGGACATCAGGAACTCGATGAACTTCCACGATGCATCCTTCTCTTTGGATTTGGCGCCGATGGTGAAAAGCCGATACCCGGAGAAATCGACCTTCTCTTTACGTCCCATGACCGGGGCGTATCCGAGCTTGTCGGCAACCGACGGGTCGGCCTGAATGAGCGAGGCAATCTGACTCGGTGTGATGTAGGACATCGCCGACTTTCCGCTCATGAACGGGACAGTATCCGACTTCTGGAAGTTATAGGGGATACTCACGTTCTTTTTGTACAGGTCAACAAGGTACTGCAGCGCGTCGATGCTTGCCTGATCTGCAAACGCAGGGACCTGATTTACCTCGTCGATCACCTTGGAGCCGTTCTGTCGGAAGAATGGTTCGACGAAGACGAGCGCGGGCGATATCGCGGGCATATCGAATCCGGCCCGGATGACGTTGCCGTCAGCGTCACGCCTGGTAAGTCGCACCGCATAGTCGGCCAGCTGCTCCCAGGTTGTCGGCGGTTTGTTCGGATCGATGCCTGCTTCCTGGAAATAGTCTTTCCGGTAGGTGAGGATGTCCGGAGCGGGAGCGAAGCCGAGCCCGACGTAGTGGCTCTTGTACTTTCCCATCTCGAGGGAACTCGGATAGATGTCGCTCTTCTCCGACCAGTTGTTAATGTAGGAATCCAGCTCGGCAAAATCTCCCCGGGAGCCTCTGGTGCCGATGAAGACGAGATAGGCAAGGAACACATCGGGAAAAGTGTTGCTCAGGAGCGCAGCGTTCAGCTTCGTCTCGATGTCTCCCGCATTGGACGGAATTGGGTTCACATCGATCTTGATGCTCGGGTTCTTCGCCATGAACGCCGTGGCGGCACCGGAGTAGTAGGCGTCATTTGCCGGGTTTTCCGAAGGGAACCAGAAGGTGATCTCTGCCGGTTTCGGGCCGCTCGCGGCTGAGGCAGACTCCTTCTGACCACCGGCAAAGCTCAATCCGCTTACCAGAAGCAGGATACTGCATGCACATGAAACGATCCTTACAGGACTCTTCATACACGGACCCTCCTTGGGACTGTTTCATCTATCATAGGGTCCGCCTTTCTGATCCGTAAACGGAGGGTCTTTGGCTCTTTCTGGAAAATCGTTCGATTCCGCCGCTCTCCGGAAAGGGTCACTCGGGAGAAAAGTTAGCTGTTTTCGTAGAATATCTTGCGGTATTCAGTCGGTGCGGTGCCGGTCACCTTCTTGAACACCTTTGCAAAGTAGTTGGCATCCTCGAATCCGACGGAGGCGGCAATCTCGTAGATCGACTGGCTGGAGCTGCGCAGCAACTCCTTCGCACTCTCCACGCGGGACTGCGCAATGAAGTTGACGACCGAGGTGCCGGTCTGACGTTTGAACAGGTGACTGAGATAGGTCTTGTTCATGCTGAACCTGTCAGCAAGCTCGTCCAGGCTTATGTCGCTGCGGTAGTTGGAGTGTATGTACTTCCGCACCTGTTTCACCACGGGGCTGTTATATTTGCTCCTCATCCCCTTCGCTGCGATCTCGAGCCCGGAGAAGATCTGCTCAACGGTAAGCCTGAGCTGCTGGTAAGAACGCGATTCCTCCACCGCTACCAGGTGCCCGAACCTCATCTCGTTTATCTCGTCGGAGCCGACGCCGATCTCGGAGAGCCGCTTCACCGTGTGAAAGAGCGCCTCACTCACGACGCTCTTGAGCACATGCGGCTGCGGCCGCGGTGCAACCTGCACCTGATTCTCGAGCAGATCTAGGACGTGCGAGCTCACCCCTTCGAGGTCGAGCCGGTCGATATATCCGTCAAGCAGTGCATAGTCGAGTTCCAGACGCGACGCGATCTGCCATGTCACAGGTACCCGGACAACTCCGGAAGCGTAGAAGAAGGCGGGAACCGCATCCCTCAAGTCGCTGTATCTGCGCGGCAGTTCTTCCACACCGGCAATGCTCCCGGTGACAGCGATTCCACGGATAGCAGGATATCCCGGCTGCCTCTGGTTCACCGCGGCGAGCCGTGAGAAAAGATCCTCGTTCCCATCACTACCGTCGTCCCTCAGGAGCGCTACGCAGGATGTCTCCTCAGGAATCTGTGCACAGTACTCGACAGTCACATCGCCGACAGAGGCGAAGAGGATGTTCGGCTGCGGCTCAATATCGATCTCGAAGAGCACAAGCACAAGATGGAGAGCGGGCAATGGCGGACTGAATGCCGGCCGGCCGGCGAGAAGGGCCGTGGTGTCTCCGGCCAGCGCTCTGCGGAAAATCATCTCGTCGGTCGCTTCGGGTCGCGGCTCTACCTGCGGATTCCGGTTCTCCGGGATCCGTTGTGCAGCCGCTTTGAGCACACCGAGCATATCGTCAAGATCGAGCTCCGGCTTCAGGACATAGTCGACGGCACCGTTGCGAAGCGTGTCACGCGCGTAGTCGAAGTTGCTATAGCTGCTCAGCACAACGACGATCTTCTCCGGATACCGCTCCCGCAGGAGGCGGGTGAATTGCATGCCGTCCATCACCGGCATCCTGATGTCGGTGATGACAATGTCAGGATTGCACTCCTCGATACAATTCATTGCTTCTTCGCCGTTTGCAGCCTCACCGACAACCTGGTAGCCGAGGCTCTCCCAGTCGGTCATGTGTTTGAATCCCTGACGGAGAAGCGTCTCGTCATCCACGATCATAAGCCGAATCATGAACCTGCTCCTCCTTGTGAACGAATGGAAACCGGATGGAGACCGACGTGCTCACTCCCGGACGGCTCTTGACCTTCATGCGGTATTCGCTGCCGAAAACGGCCCTGAGGCGCGCGTCCACGTTCCGCAATCCGATGTGATGCGATACCGTCTCCTCCACGTCGGTGTGACCGAGCAGTGCGTCGATCACCTCCTGCTCACAGCCTGCGCCGTTATCCATAACCTCGAGCGTTACCGCATCGTCAGCCACCGAGCCGTTCACCCAGATACGGCCGACGTCGATCCTGCTCTCGATCCCGTGAACTATCGCGTTCTCTACCAGAGGCTGGACAATAAGCTTCGGCAGCATGCAGCAACTCGCGGCTTCGGAAAGCTGGACCGAGATATCGATCGGGTGCGAGAGGCGGATTTCCTGAATTCGCACAAACTCTCCGACCTGATCCAGTTGTGCGCTGAGCAGCTCGAGCTCGTCGGTGTTCCGCAGGCTCTGCTCGAGCAGCCTGATGAGCGAATTGACCACCGACTCAATGAGGTCCGACCTTCCGGTCCACACGAGACACTTGATGGACTTCAGCGTGTTGAACAGGAAGTGGGGATTGATCTGCATCTGAAGTGCGTGAATCTCAGCCTTTCTCTTCTCCCGTTGCTCACGAACCAGCTGATCGACGGTAACCTCGAGCTTGTGGACCAGGCTGTCGTAGCCGGCGAAGATCGCCCCGACCTCGTCCCCGCGAGGGACCGCGGGAGCTACCGGCATCGTCGTCTGGTAGCCGTCCCGGTACTTCGGCTCGGTCGCGATACGGTTTCGAAGCCTGATGAGCGGACGCGAGATCCTGCGTGCGACAATGAACGCATAGCCAGTTGATACGAGCAGTACCGCAAGTAGGAGAAGGAGCACACGGTTGCGAAGCTGGTAGATCTCGCCCTCGAAAACCGAGAGGGGAATCCTCTCGTAGAGGGTAAGCCCTGCGCGCGATAGATGCTCCGTGAGATAGACGTCACTCTGCCCGTGGGATTGAATAATGCGAAGTGGTCCATCCGAGAAGAGAACGTTCCGGAGCGACTCAGGCGCCATAGTGCCCGGGATATTGGAGTCGGTCGCCACCACCTCACCTGAGCGATCAACAAGCGTCACCTCCCGTCCGAAGGTCGTCGACTCCGGAAGCATGCGACCGAGGAAGGAGAGGTCGATCTGAAGCAGCAGCATACCGTAGGTGCGGCCCGAGTAGGGATTGGTCAGCGCCTTGGCTGCCGAGAAGACCTGAACGTCGGATTGACCCTTGACGTAACTGCCGTGGACACCTATCCAGGTCACCTGCTTCTCGGAAGGACTTACCTGAGCGTACCAGGAAACCGAGGGGAGATTCCGTAAAGTCAGCGTTGTTTCACGCTGCGCGTTCGTCGCCGTCACACCGTTTGCGCCCACGAGGATGATCTGCATAGGTTCGCTCAAAAGCGCCGAGCTATACTGCAGCAGGCTGCTCTCCATCGTTTCAACAGCTTTGATTCGGTCGTAGGCACTGGTGAAGTTGCGCGACAAGCCCTCCTCAATCTGAGGATCCATCATCGTCACATTGATTGCCGCTATGGCCTGGTCGAGCACAAAGTCGATATTTCTGCCCGTCTGATTGAGCGCAACCTGCGACGCCTGCAATATGTGATTTCTGAGCACCGCCGCTGCCGCTTCATAGGAGAAGATGCCGATTAACACAACCGGAAAGAGCGAAAGCGCGACATAGGAGATGAGCAACTTTGAGAAGAGCCCCTGCCTCAGACGCATCTACCTCCCGCGAACAGTGCATTGTAGGTCCGGCCCGGAGCAACTGTCAACAAAAAGCGGACTTGGGCAGGCGGGGTGCGTTCGCCCTGGCGGGGAACCAAATCGCGAGTCACCACCTACTCAGTACACAAGTTTGCAACAGCCGAAGGCTGGAAGTACCTGTGCGTAATCCTGGATCTGTACTCCCGTTTCAGCCGCCCCGCGCCACTTCGATGAGGAATCGCTCAAAGCGGGTGCCTGAGTTTTCTTTTGCAGCATAGTCAGATCATACGCAGTTCCCGGGCAATCCATGTCGGAAAATTGACAAAACTATAAAAATCTCGTATGATGTAAAATAACAGGAGTGAAAAGAGGTTATGGTCGGTTCTCGCATTCGACGAAAGCGGTTGGCTGCCGGCTTGTCGCTCCAGGAGTTTTCTGATCGCCTCAAGACGGTAGGAACGACACTGACCCGCGCCGCCCTTTCGAATTACGAAACAGGAAAGACTGCCCCGAGCGCGAAAGTTCTCTGGGCCATCGCGAAGGTGCTTGAGGAGTCCCTCGACTATTTCATGACGGAAAAGGAGGTGACTCTTACCCTTCATGGCTATCGCAAG
>DATKUC010000197.1:0-3010 GCA_035530835.1 Spirochaetia bacterium | reverse complement strand
GAAGAGCAGATCAAGACGATGAGCGCCGGATACACGCAGCAGCTCTCAGAAGCGAAACGATTTCAGGAAAATCTCGTGGCAGGGCTGAAGAGTAAGTATGATCCGACATTCACCGATCCTGCAGTTCTCGCGCTGCTGACTGCAGCAATCAATCAAAAGGCGATAGCCGAACTGAAACTCGCACCCTACGACCCACGGCTGGGAACCGACGGAGTTCTGACCGAAAGCCAGTACGCGGCAATGGAGAAACAGCTCGCCGACTACCAGACCATCATCAAGCAGTTGCAGTCGGTTCCCTACGAGCACTCGGTTTCGCAGGCAGTCAACCAGCTCCAGTACCGAAATGCTGAACTGATCGACAGCATGCAGAACGTCGCGAAGGGTCTGGTCGGATTGCTCAACGAGAAGAACGCTCAGATTGCTCAACGGGATCAGCAGCTTGCAGCGAGGAGCGCGGAGATTGCGCAGTACAACTTCGCAATGCAATCGCTCATTCGTTCGGACCACGAAAATGGATATGTGATCGATCCTTCGGATTCCGGCAATATTGCGGTCTACATCGACAAGATCCGACAGGTGGCCGATGGAAGCACCGGTTATGTTTTCCGCAAAGACGATGAGCTTATCGCGACCGTACGGTTTCACGTCAGCGGGAACAGCGTGAGCGCGTCCCTTCTGAAACTCTCGAAAGGAAAGCAGATCGAACCTTTCGACAAGATACTGATTCAAGTAGCGCACTAACCCCGAAATGGAGTTGATTATGTCGAGAAAGTTCGCCGCCGCCACCATTGTATTTTTGTTTATCGGATCCATGGCGTTTGCCGTAAGTTTCACCGATCTTGGCTATACGGTTCAGCGGCAGTATACCGATAGCGGCGTAACCTACAGTGATCTCACCGACAGCCAGGGCCGGGCCGTAACTGTCGGTCTGAGCGCAGCCGAACTCACACAGAGCCAGGGCGACCTCCTGAACCAGATGGTGAATGATTTCTACACCCTTCAGTACATGAGGATCGACAGCCTCAAGATCGTGTTTTCAGATTCCCGGGTGGAAGCCGTCGTGATTCCTTCAAGTTTCCGCTACGACGGAATGGACATTGCCGCATACATGCCGTCCGGCATGCAGTTCTTCTACACAAAAGCGCTCTCATATGATTTCCGACTTCGAGTCGATAACTACTTTCTCCGATTCTCCGGCCAGTTCACTGATGAACGCTCCTTTGCCGAACGTCTCGTGCAGACCATCAGGAACCCGGTCGAGATCATTCGCAGCCAGGATCCGCAATACATGCTTCAGCGTATCGATACGCTTGAGAAGGCCCTGGGGGAGGCGGTGGGTGAACTTCGGCAGAATGAAAGTCGAACCAACGCGCTCGCGAAGGAAGTTGACGCACTGAAGTCCTCGGGAGCGTCGATACAGTCACAGTACGATAAACTGCTCGCCGATAGCTCCGCGCTTGATGCCAGGTATAGCGAGTTGAAATCAAGCAACGATACTCTCGTGAATGAGCTTGAAAAACTCAGGTATGGCGTCATGGTCCTGCACAATCGTGGGTGGCTGTTCGGAACGATCTTCCTGCCTGATCAAAAGGCGGTCAAGAGAGCAGTCGAGCTGAAGACGCAGAATCCCTCGTTGACTAAAGACCAGCTTGCAAAGACTCTTCAGGGTGAAGGATATAAAATCTCCGGAAATGAGCTCTTCCTTGTGCTTGGCCTCTACTTCGACGATTTCAAGTAGTCCGAAATGCCATTCCATCTCCGCGCCGACCCTGGTCGGCGCGCCGGCTCTTGATAAATGTACCATATTCTGATTATATTACCCGGCAGAAGCGTCCCGCTTCTCGTGCAGTCGTATTCGAACTTTAAGAAAATCCGTTGACAACACAAATGGATGCCCACGCTGCAGAAATAGAGTTGAGAGGTTGTTAGTTGTATGTTTACTGATTTGACCAAGCTCCGGAACATCGGAATCAGCGCCCACATTGACTCGGGCAAAACAACGCTGACCGAGCGTATCCTGTTCTACTGCGAAAAGATCCACGCAATTCATGAGGTGCGTGGAAAAGATGGAGTCGGCGCCACAATGGACTCGATGGAGCTCGAGCGTGAGCGTGGCATTACCATCCAGTCAGCCGCGACGAACGTCACCTGGAAGGATCACGTCATCAACATTATCGACACTCCGGGACACGTTGACTTCACAATCGAAGTCGAACGTGCACTTCGTGTGCTCGATGGTGCAATCCTCGTGCTCTGTTCGGTATCCGGCGTGCAGTCACAGTCTATTACCGTCGACCGCCAGCTGAAACGATACAACGTTCCGTTTGTCGCCTTCATCAACAAGGCGGACCGCACCGGAGCGAACCCGATTCGCGTGAAGGACCAGCTCATCGAAAAGCTTGGCCACAATGCGGTGCTCCTCCATATGCCCATCGGACTTGAGGACAAATTCGAGGGTCTGGTTGACCTGGTAACTATGAAGGCCGTCTACTTCGATGGCGAAGCGGGCGAGCACATCCGATACGAGGAGATCCCCGCGTCTATGATCGACGAGGCAAACAAGCGCCACGAGGAACTGATCGACGCAGCGTCGATATTCTCGGACGAACTTGCTGAAGCGTATCTGGAAGGCAACGTGACCGAGGCGCTCATTCACGAGGCGGTCCGCGCCGGTGTAATCCGCCGCGAGCTGACTCCGGTCTTCATCGGCTCGGCCTACAAGAACAAGGGCGTTCAGCTGCTTCTCGATGCTGTTACCCGGTATCTTCCCGATCCGACACAGATCACGAACATCGCACTCGACCTCGACAATGGAGAGGCTGAGCAGAAACTCGATTCGAGTACCGAGAAGCCGACGGTCGCTCTTGCGTTCAAGCTCGAAGAGGGGCAGTACGGTCAGCTTACCTATCTGCGCATCTACCAGGGAAGTGTCCGCAAGGGCATGGAACTGTATAACTCGCGGTCACGAAAGCGGTTCAAGGTTGGTCGGCTCATCCGAATGCACTCCAAT
>DATKUC010000196.1:0-17581 GCA_035530835.1 Spirochaetia bacterium | reverse complement strand
TCGAACTTCGCATCGCTCGCGTTGCGGATCTTTGTCAGCATATCAGCTACGGGGTCAGAAACGCTCATATACCTCTCCCTACCAGCTAGATTTCGTCACTCCAGGAATCAGACCATCGCTCGCATACTTGCGAAAGCAAATTCTGCACATCTGGAATTTCCGCAGATAACCACGAGGACGTCCGCAGACTCTGCAGCGTCGCACCTGTCGCGTTGCGAACTTGGGTTTACGCAAAGCCTTCTGGATCATTGCTTTTCTTGCCATTCAACCTCTCCCAATCTCTATACCGTTTCCAAAGTACCGGTCGCGACTACCGTCGAAACGGCATCCCGAACTTTTCAAGGAGCCGTTTGGCCTCTTCATCGGTCGGAGCCGTCGTGACTACCGCAATATTCAGTCCATTGATACGTTCGATCTTGTCATAGTCAATTTCCGGGAAGATGATCTGTTCAACCACTCCCATGGAAAAGTTGCCGTGCCCATCAAACGCATTCGGGTTCACACCCCGGAAGTCCTTAACGCGCGGTAAAGCAATGCTGATGAGCCGGTCAAGAAAGTCGTACATGAAGGCCCCTCGAAGAGTAACCTTTGCACCAATCTCCTGACCTTCCCGGACTTTGAAGTTCGCTATCGATTTCCGCGCCTTCGTCTTCACTGCCTTCTGCCCGGTAATCCGCGTTAACTCGGCCACCGCTGCGTCCAGCAACTTCTTGTTCTGGGTAGCCTCGCCGACTCCCATGCTTACAATGACTTTCTCGACCTTGGGGATCTGCATCGGAGTCTTGTAATGGAACTCGTCCAACATTTCCTGCCGAATCTTGGAATCGTAGAGTGCCCGCAATCGTGGCCGATAGCTAACTGTCGTGGCTGCCATTACAGTACTTCCCCCGTCTTCTTCGCAAACCGGACCCGTTCGCCGTTTTCAACTCGATAGCCAACACGCGACGGCTCGCCGTTCTTTGCAACAATCATCACATTCGAAATATGAATCGCAGCCTCGATCTCGATAATGCCGCCCTGATCAGTCTGGCTCCGCTTCTTCTTCGCCTTCTTGACCATATTCACGCCCTCAATGAGAACGCGGCCTTTTACACGATCGATTCGCAACACCCTTCCGGTCTTGCCCTTTTCTTTGCCAGCGATCACTTTCACCTGATCATTCTTCTTCAGCTTATAGTCTGTCTTTTCCTGCTTCATTCCGACCTCCCTGGATCCCGGTACAATGACCGGCGGCTACAGAACTTCCGGAGCCAGTGAGACGATCTTCATGAATGCGCCTTCACGAAGTTCCCGAGCGACAGGGCCAAAAATGCGCTTGCCCTTCGGATTATTCTGGGCGTCGATGATGACACACGCATTGTCGTCAAAGCGAATATACGTGCCGTCTATGCGCCGATATTCCTTGCGAATCCTCACCACCACCGCCTTCTCTACGTTTCCCTTCTTCACCGGTGCATTCGGAAGGGCATCCTTAACAGCTACTACGATAACATCACCTATCGACGCGTACTTTCGTTTACTGCCGCCGAGCACCTTGATACACTGAACAATTTTGGCGCCGCTGTTGTCGGCAACGTTCAGGAAGGTCTGCATCTGGATCATGGCACCACCTCTTTGTTCGGCTTACTTCGCCCGTTCAACGATTTCGTCAAGGCGCCAGTGCTTATCCTTGCTCATCGGACGTGCTTCAATTACCCGCACTGTGTCGCCTTCGTGCGCCTCGTTCTTCTCGTCGTGGGCCTTCAGCTTCTTCGTTGCACTGACATACTTCTTGTAGAGCGGATGAAGTTTTCGTTCGCTGATCGCAACGACAATGGTCTTCTCCATCTTGTCGCTCACGACTCGACCGGTAAAGGTCTTCCTTGTCTTGATTGCCTTTTCGGAACTCGATGTATCCACCGCTTACTCCTGCGCCTTGTCAGCCTGCGCCGCTGCGGCGCTCTTTGCGGAACCCGAACCGGCAGCTGCCGAATGACCGAGAACCTCCGCATGGTTATAAATCATAGTGTTCAATCGGGTGATCTTTCGTCTCAGTTCGCGCTTCTCAAGCGGGTTATCCACGTGGCCAACAACGATGTTGAACCGAAGATCCCGATACTTCACGCGAAGTTCTTCACGCTTTGTCAGAAGCTCGTCGAATGTCAGGTCTTTGAACGAATCCTTCATGTCCTACTCCTGGTCCCTTCGGCCGACGATCTTCGTCCTGACCGGAAGCTTGCTCGATGCAAGCGTAAGCGCACTTTCTGCGAGCTCACGGTCGACGCCTCCGATCTCGAACATCACGGTGCCCGCCTTAACCGCTGCAACCCAGTATTCCGGACTTCCCTTTCCTTTTCCCATGCGGGTTTCAGCCGGCTTTTTGGTATACGGCATATCCGGGAAAATGCGGATCCAGACTTTTCCGCCACGCTTTATGTGGCGCGTCATCGCGATACGAGCAGCCTCAATCTGACGGTTCGTAACCCACAACGACTCCGTGGACAACAGGCCGAACTCGCCAAACGCCACCGTATTGCAGCGACTTGCCTTTCCGAGCACACTGCGCTTCACGCGTCGCTGGCGCTTCCGGAACTTAGTTCTCTTCGGACTGAGCATTGCTTAACTCCTTCCCGCCGGCGCCCGATCGCGCCGCTTCTTTACCAGAAGGCCAGCATCTTCCTTCTTTTCGTGACCAAGAATTTCCCCATGAAAAACCCAGACCTTTACACCGATCGATCCAAAGGTGGTAAACGCTTCAGCAAAACCGTAATCGATGTTCGCACGAAGCGTATGGAGCGGTACCCGGCCCTGCATGAGAGATTCCGTCCGTGACATTTCAGCACCACCGAGGCGCCCGGCAATCTTGATCTTGATTCCCTGGACCCCCGCCTTCATCGCACTGCTGACTGCCATTTTCAGCGTCCGACGAAATGATGCACGGGACTTCAATTGGCGCGCAACATTCAAGGCAATCAACTGACCGTTCGTCTCCGGTCGTTTAATTTCCTTGATCTTGATCTGGATCTTCTTTCCTGCTTCTTTCTGCAGTGAAATCCCGATCTTTTCGATGTTTGCGCCCTTCGTACCAATGATTACACCAGGCCGGGAAGTATGAATGACCAGACTGATCCGTTGCGGATGCCGAATAATCTCGAGATCAGCAATGTCGGCACTGCGGGTCTCAGGCAGGCGCTCGATCAGCTTTCGCAGCTTCAGATCCTCGTGGAGCGTGTTCGCATATTCCCGCGGATCCACATACCACTTCGATTTCCAGCTCTTGTTGATACCGATACGAAACCCGTACGGGTTTACTTTCTGTCCCACGTTATTCCCCCGCCTTCACTTTCGCGATCTCGTCAACAACAACCGTGATGTGGCTCATCCTCTTCTGAAGCATGTCCGCTCTTCCACGGCCGCGAAGCCACATCCGCTTCAGCCTCGGCCCTTCGTCAACGCGGAGTTCCTTCACGTACAGCATGTCCTCGTCCAGGTTCTTGTTCTGAACAAGCGCGTTTGCGCCTGCTGACTGGATAGCTTTCCTGAGCAGCTTTGCACCTTTGTGCGGCAGGCTCTCAAGTATCGCTATGGCGTCTGAGTAAGGCTTGTTTCGAACGTTGTCGGCAACTCTCCGCACCTTTGTCGGAGAAACCAACAGGTACTTTGCAATTGCCCGGTAGCCGCTTTTGTCTGCCATTCAATCACCTACTTCCTTGAGGCTTTCTTGTCGGAGCCTGCGTGACCGCGGAAAATGCGCGTAGGAGAGAACTCACCCAGCTTGTGCCCAACAAGGTTTTCCGTTACGTAGACCGGAACCCATGTCTTTCCGTTGTACACGGAGATTGTGAGTCCGACCATTTCCGGAATAACGGTAGAGGTTCGGGAGTATGTCTTAATCATCTTCCGGTCCCCTGACCTGCTCATATTAACGACCTTGGTATACAGGCTCTTCTCAATGAACGGGCCCTTTTTAATGGATCTGGACACTGCTCACTCCTATTTTCTTCGTTTCACGATGAACCGACCGGAAACCTTCCGCTTGGTTCGGGTCTTGTAACCCTTGGTCGGCTGTCCCCACGGAGTGACCGGATGACGTCCGGCCGCGGTCTTCCCCTCTCCACCACCATGCGGGTGATCGACAGGGTTCATAGCAACTCCGCGGACTTTCGGCCGCCTGCCCAGCCATCGGGCCCTTCCCGCCTTGCCGAGCGATTCGTTCATGTGGTCTTCGTTACCAACTGCGCCAATCGTCGCGTAGCACCGCTTGAAAACCATTCGCATCTCACCTGAGGGAAGGCGCAATGTTACGTAATCACCCTCTTTGGCAGCAACTGTCGCGCTTGCACCGGCCGATCGGGCCAGCTGACCGCCGCGCCCCAACTGGAGCTCAACGTTATGCACAGCCACGCCGAGTGGAACCTCTTCCAGCGGAAGAGCGTTTCCGGTAACCGGCTCAACGCCCGGACCGCTTTTTACCGAGGCACCACGCTTCAACTCTTTCGGTGCGATGATGTACCGCTTCTCGCCGTCAGAATAGACAACAAGAGCAATATTCGACGTCCGATTGGGATCATACTCGATTGTTGCCACCGTACCTGGTACACCGTGCTTATCGCGTTTAAAATCAATCTCCCGATAGCGCCTCTTGTGCCCGCCGCCACGGCGCCGAACACTGATGCGTCCGTTGTCGTCCCGGCCGGCGCGCTGCGCCTTGCCGCTTGTCAGCGACTTTTCCGCCTTTACATCATCGAGATCCGTTCGCACAAGCGTAGTTTTGAAACGCAGTCCCGGCGTGATCGGATTATAGTTCTTCAGAGCCACGGCTTTCCCCCTATCGTCCTTTACGCGCCTTCAAAGATCTGGATCTTTTCACCCGATGCAAGGGTCACCAGAGCCTTCTTCCACGCTGAAGTGTAACCGCGTTGATAGCGGACACGCTTGGGCTTTCCCTTAACGTTCATCACGTTGCAGGATACCGGGTGCACGGAAAACAACTGACGCACCGCGGACATAATTTCGATCTTGCTCGCGCTCGGGTGAACCCGAAACGCATAGGTTCCGGATTCTCTTTGACCGTTGCTCTTTTCAGTCAGCAACGGATGAATTATCACCTTATCAGCTTCCATGAATTGCTACCCCTATTCGCTCGCGACGGCCGAACTATAGACCTCACCAAGCCGTTTCGCCGCCGTTTCAAGGACGAGTACGTTCTCACCATAGTACAGGTCATGCGCCCGAAGCCGATCGAAGGAAAGGAACGACACTCCGGCGATATTCCCGCCGGCACGCTTCAGAAGTGGATCGTTGTCCTTCAGGATCACTACCGTTTTGCCGCGGCCAACGAGATTCTTCAGAATCGCAACAAACTCTTTCGTCTTGCCGCTCTCGATCGTGAAATCCTCAACGACCTTCAGACTGTCATTTTGAGCCTTCATACTCAACAGCGACCGGAACGCCAGCCGCTTCACCTTCTTGGGGAGCTTATAGCTGTAGTCACGTGGCCGGGGGCCGAACGCGACACCGCCACCCACCCAGATTGGTGACTGCTTGGATCCCGAACGTGCTCGACCGGTACCCTTCTGCTTCCATGGCTTCTTATGGGTACCAAGAACTTCGCTTCTTGTCTTCGTTGACGCTGTCCCAACACGGCTGTTCGCAAGCTCGTTTCGGATAGCGTGATAGATGGCGCCTTCGCTCACCCGTATCCCGAAGACCGAGTCTTCAAGAGCTATGGTGCGGAGTTCTTTGCCTTCTACAGAAAGGACCGTTTTGTCCATGTCAACCTCTTCCTGACTTCCTGAGCAATAGTCTGCGCAGCGTGGCGCGAACTACTACTTCTTCTTCGCGTCGCGGATAACGACAATCGAATCACGCGATCCCGGAACTGAACCGTTCACGAGAATTAGTTCGTTTTCCGCGTCGATTCGTACAATCCGGAGATTCTGCGTCGTAATGCGATCCCCACCCATCCGTCCGGCCATCTTTCGGCCCTTCAGAGTCTTTCCAGGATAGGTATTCTGACCGGTGGAACCGGCTGTGCGGTGAAACTTGGAGCCGTGTGTCTTGCGACCACCACCAAAACCGTACCGCTTCACAACGCCCTGATAGCCTTTTCCCTTCGAAGTGCCAACGACATCCACGTACGCAAAGTCGGCAAACACGTCAACTCCAAGGGAATCGCCGATGCTGCACTCCAGATCAAAGTCACGCATCTCGACAAGCTTCTTCCGCGGAGTGACTCCCTCTTTGAACTGGCCAAGGTGCGGCTTCGTCGCGCGGGAGGCCTTCATCTCGTCGGCTCCAAGGATTACGGCACTGTAACCATCGTTTTCCGCGGTACGAATACCGACAACAACGTTTGCGGTCGCCTTGATGACGGTCACCGAAGTGAGCGCACCATCATCACTGAACACCTGGGTCATGCCGACCTTTTTTCCAATCAGTCCTACCATCGTTTTCCTGCCGTACTACTGCTTGATTTCGACATCGACACCAGCGGGGAGCTCGAGTTTCATAAGAGCATCCATCACTGCCGACGTGGGCTCAATGATATCGATGAGCCGCTTGTGCGTACGCATCTCAAACTGTTCCCGCGCTTTCTTGTTCACATGTGGTGACCGAAGTACCGTGTACTTGTTTATCCGCGTTGGAAGCGGAATCGGTCCGGATACTTTCGCGCCGGACTTCTGCACGGTCTGCACAATCGCTTTCGCACTCTGATCGATGAGCTCAACATCAAAGCCGCGCAGCCTTACGCGTATCCTTTCCTTAACCATTGCTCCTCCAATCGACACCCGGAGAGCCGCTGTGGCACGTATAGGCCATGCAGCTCGGCGGGTTGGCGCGCGTTCCCGAGCACCGCTCGCGGACAGAAATGCCCGTCAGGCGGCACCGGTTACGGCAGCACTCTTACTCGGCGATTTCGATTACCTGACCGCTCGCGACCGTTCGGCCACCTTCGCGGATTGCAAAGCGAAGTCCCTTGTCCATCGCAATGGGGTGGATCAGCTCGACTTCGATCTCGGTATTATCCCCGGGCATGATCATCTCTTTTCCACCCGGCAGAGTAACGGTACCGGTGATGTCAGTTGTCCGGAAGTAGAACTGCGGCCGGTAGCCGGAGAAGAACGGTGAATGGCGTCCACCCTCTTCCTTGCTCAGACAGTAGATCGTGCCCTTAAACTTCTTGTGCGGATGGATCGAACCCGGTTTCGCGAGAACCTGGCCACGCTCAACCTCTTTCTTGTCGATTCCGCGAAGCAGACAACCAACATTGTCCCCCGCCTCACCCTGATCGAGAAGCTTATTGAACATTTCAACACCGGTAACTACCGTGTCCTTCGTGTCCTTAATACCAACGATTTCAACTTTGTCGTTTACCTTGATGACACCAGTCTGAACGCGCCCGGTAACTACCGTGCCACGTCCCTGAATCGAGAACACGTCCTCGATCGGCATCAGGAAGTCCTTATCTATGGCGCGCTCGGGAAGCGGGAAGTAGCTGTCCATTGCGTCCAGCAGCTCACCGATGCACTTGGTCTTCGCCGCGTCGTCGGGATTCTCCATCGCCTCAAATGCGCTTCCGCGAATAACCGGAGTCTCGTCACCAGGAAACTGATTGGCCTTCAAAAGATCACGAACCTCTTCTTCGACCAGGTCGATAAGCTCGGGATCGTCGACCTGATCAGTCTTGTTCAGGAACACGATTATTGAGGGAACGCCGACCTGACGAGCGAGAAGTACATGCTCTTTGGTCTGCGCCATTGCACCGTCGGTTGCCGATACAACGAGGACTGCGCCGTCCATCTGAGCCGCGCCGGTAATCATGTTCTTGATATAGTCAGCATGTCCCGGACAGTCGACGTGGGCGTAATGTCGCTTCGAGGTCTGATATTCGACATGCCGCGTGTTGATGGTGATTCCGCGCGCCTTCTCTTCAGGCGCATTATCGATGTCGTCATATTTCATGACCTTGCTACCGTTCGTCTTTGCGCAGAACATTGTCAAAGCAGCGGTTAGAGTGGTCTTGCCATGATCGACGTGACCGATGGTACCGACGTTGATATGAGGCTTCGTTCTCTCAAACTTTTCTTTCGCCATTACGTCCTCCTTGCGATATTGCAAACACAGTACGTTGCCATTTACCCACCAGGCATCAACTCCGCCCAGAAAACCGACGCGACAAAGAAACCCACGCTCCGGACAGTTGTTCAGCTGAACAAGGTCGGATGCGAGCGTCAATGCCAACTCGCTCATCTGTGGCCAAGTCCTACCAGGGTTTGAAGGATTGCATTTTAGGGAGTGCGCTCCAGTTTGTCAAGAGAAGCATCCCCAAGTCAAACGGAGGTCACGACACTATTTGTCGGATTTTAAGTACGGCGGAGTATCAGTATACGAGCGAGGGACTCATCCCATGCGATCGTCATATGCGAACCGAACATGCAGTTCGCACTCTGAACCACCTGACCATCTCCGTGCAATCCTCCGGTTCCGCCGAGCGGCATCCGTGAGCTACACCCATTTCAGGATGATTGGTTTGGTCCTTCACAACCTGTTCAGGAAACAGCCATTCTTTCTGCGGTCCGTAAAACCGTCCGCATCCTGTTCCCTACCGGGTCGTAGTCGTCATCATGCTATCTTCGCGTGACAACGGACTCGAAAATAACATTAATACGCTTCGTGTTCAACCCCTGAACCTCAAAGAAATGTTCGGGAGTCGATCCACTACTGAACATTTCTACCAGCGATAGTGTGCGAACGCCTTGTTCGCGTCAGCCATCCGGTGAGTATCTTCCTTCTTCTTGAACGCTGTTCCGGTTGCGTTGAACGCATCTACCAGTTCGGCGCTGAGCTTCTGGCTCATCGACTTACCTGCCCGCGAACGGGCGGCAGAGATAAGCCATCGCATCGCAAGGGCTTCGCGGCGGGACTCACGGATCTCGACAGGCACCTGGTATGTCGAACCGCCGACGCGCCGGGATTTCACTTCCACAGCAGGTTTCACGTTTTCGAGCGCCTTGGTGAAGACTTCGACCGGATCCTTCTGCGTATTCTTGCCCACAAGCTCCATCGCGTCATACATGACACGTGTGGTTGTTGATCGCTTTCCATCGACCATCATCCGCCGGATGAACTTCGTTACCGATACGTTGTTATACCGCGGATCGGGGCCGGAGATTGTTGGCGGGGTTACTTTACGTCTTGGCATACTTCTTCCTCGTTCCTACGCCTTAGGCCGCTTTGTTCCGTACTTGGACCGCGCCTTCCGGCGATCTTCGACACCAAGCGTATCCTTTGCGCCACGGACAATATGATATCGCACACCCGGAAGGTCCTTTACGCGACCGCCCCGGAGAAGCACAACCGAGTGCTCCTGAAGGTTATGGCCAATGCCGGGAATGTACGCTGTTACCTCGATTCCGTTTACCAGGCGCACACGCGCAACCTTTCGCAGAGCCGAGTTCGGCTTCTTGGGAGTAACCGTCATGACGCGTGTGCACACACCGCGTTTCTGAGGACAAGACTGCAGTGCCGGTGACTTTGTCCCGTGCAGTACCACTTTTCGTCCTTTCCGAATGAGCTGATTAATCGTAGGCATCTACAATAGCCTCTCCTAAAAGTTTTCTACTCAGAACCTCAAAATGGTCCGTCATTCACACGGAGGATCCACCTTGAAGTTCAATTCTGACACGGCAAAATTTTACTGCGCTATTTCAAGAAGTGACTTCTCACATGGCAGCCGTAGAGCGCAAACTCTAACAGCGAACCATGTTAATGTCAAGTCTATACCTCGCGCAGCCGTCCGATTGGTCCGGAATACTACTCCTGGTACGCCTCGATCTCTGCCATTGCACGTTCGGCAGTCGCGGAAACCTTGTCTTCCTTGGCTCGCTCTTCGAGAATCTGCTGCATATGGGCATCCAGATCTTCCTGATTTTCGCCAAAGAGCCTGATATTCTTGTAGTTTCTCATACCGGTTCCCGCAGGAATGAGATGCCCGATGATGACATTCTCCTTCAATCCGCGGAGGTTGTCGGTAGAACCGGCAATAGCTGCATTTGTCAGCACGCGGGTCGTTTCCTGGAAGCTTGCGGCCGAAATGAAACTGTCAATGTTCAGACTTGCGCGCGTAATACCGAGGAGCAACGGTCGGCCGACTGCGGGCTGTCCACCTTCGCGTTCGACTTTCCTGTTTTCCTCGTGAAACCGATGCTTGTCTATCTGCTGGCCAAAGATGAAATTCGTGTCACCGACCTGGACGATCTCGACCTTCCTCATCATCTGTCGAACTATGATTCCGACATGCTTGTCGTTAATATTCACGCCCTGCAGCCGGTACACTTCCTGGATCTCGTTCATGAGGAACGCCTGAAGCGTATTTTCGCCCTTGATGAACAGATAGTCGTGCGGGTCGATGTTGCCATCACAGAGCATGTCGGACGCTTCAACTGAATCGCCTTCGCGCACCAGGAGATGTTTCCCCATCGGAACAAGGTGTTTGTATTCCTTGCCGTAGGGATCCTCTACAACGATAACCCGCTTACCCTTCGCAATGCCTTTGAAGTGCACAATTCCTGAGATCTGAGAGAGCACGGCGGCACTCTTTGGGCGACGGGCTTCGAACAACTCTCCTACGCGCGGAAGACCACCGGTAATATCACGCGTCTTCACGCTCTCTTTCAGTATCTTCGCTATTGTCTTGCCTGCCTTAACCTTGGTACCGTCGGCGATGTTCAGATACGCTCCACCGGGCAAGTAGTAGGTTGCAAGCTCTTTGCCATCCGGATCATCAATGATCACCCGCGGCTGGAGAGTCTCAAGCGTGAACTCGGTAATCTTTTTCTCGACGTTTCCCGTGTCCTCGTTGATTTCCTCTTTCAGGGTCGTTCCCAGTACGATGTCCTCGAACCTGATGGTACCATCGTACTCGGAGATTATCGGCTCACTGAACGGGTCGAAGGACGCGATGGACTCTTCGGCTTTTACCAGATCGCCCGGGCGAACAAGGAGTTCGGCACCGTTTCTGATCTCCACCTTCTGCTCCTGCGCAACAAGATAGAGTACCTTGTCCTTCAGAATCGCGTAGCCGTTATCGGCGGCAAGGAGCTCTTCCTTTCCGCGCTTCAGGATAGCCTGGCCCTTTACGACCTTCTCGTCCTCCTGAACCAGGAGTTTGTCCTTCGGCTCCAGATCGATAACCTTGAGAACCCGGTTTACGATCACGTGGCCCTTTCGGGTGAACAGCTGGTCGCCGTTGTTGAGGGTGACGATATTTCCGCGAACCTCGCGTACTATCACCGCATATCGGAGATAGGTACGGTTTTCTTCACTGCTCTTGGTTGCCGCACCACCGATGTGGAACGTACGCATGGTGAGCTGGGTACCGGGCTGACCGATTGACTGGGCGGCGATGATGCCGACGGCCTCACCGATATCTACAGTCTTATTGCGAGCGAGGTTTCGACCGTAGCACTTTATGCAAACGCCATACTTCGCCTCACAGGTGAGCACCGTTCTGATACGCACACTTTCGATTCCGGCTTCTTCGATCTCGACTGCAAGTTCGTCGCCGATCTCTTCGTTCACATCCACCAGGATTTCGCCGGTGATCGGGTGTTTGACGCGCTCGAGCGTGAAACGGCCGGCAATTCTGTCAGCAAGCGTTTCGACGATCTCTTCGCCGTCTTTGAGCGCACGCATTTCGAGTCCGTTGATGGTACCGCAGTCGACATCGTTCACGACGACGTCCTGCGCGATATCGACAAGTCGGCGAGTAAGATAGCCGGCGTCGGCTGTTTTCAGCGCGGTATCGGCGAGACCCTTACGCGCGCCGTTCGTCGAAATGAAGAACTCGATGACTGAGAGTCCCTCTTTGAAATTTGATCTGATCGGAAGCTCGATGATGTCGCCGGACGGCTTCGCCATGAGACCACGCATACCGGCCAGCTGCCGGATCTGACTGCGGCTTCCGCGCGCGCCGGAGTTCGCCATCATGTAGACCGGGTTGAATCCGCCTTCATCGTCCTTCAGGCGCTTCATCATCTCGTTCGTAAGGTCTTCGTTCGTCTTGCTCCACACCTCGACGACACGGTTGTACCGCTCTTCGTTCGTGATGTGCCCCTGCTGGTACTGGTTCTGGATGGATTCGACTTCGTTATTTGCCTTGCCGATCATCTCCTTTTTGCTTTCGGGGATGATGATGTCTTCCATACCGATAGTTGCGCCGAAGACGGTTGCGTACCGGAAGCCCATTCGCTTGATTGCATCGAGCATGAGCACTGCTACATGCGAACCGTTATCCGCATAGACGCGGCCGATCAGCGCGCGAAGCTCCTTATCACCCATGGAGTAGTTCACGTACCCTACTTCCTTCGGCAACGCTTCGTTCAGTAGAAGTCGACCCGCTGTGGTCTCGATGATCTCACCATTCACCGGTACGTGGATGAGCGCAGCGTAGTCGATTGCCCGCGCCTCAAGTGCAAGAATTGCATAATCGGTGCTGGGGAATCGCTTTCCTTCGCCCTTGGCGCCCTTTCGTTCGCGCGTCAGGTAGTTGATGCCGAGAACCATGTCCTGGCTCGGGAACACTACCGGCTTTCCATTCGCCGGGTTCAGCAGGTTGCGGCTGGAGAGCATGAGCGTCCAGCACTCGATCTGCGCAGCCTGTGTAAGGGGAACATGCACTGCCATCTGGTCACCGTCGAAGTCGGCGTTGAACGCGTGACAGACGAGCGGATGCAATTTGATGGCCTTTCCACCAACGAGAACCGGCTCGAAAGCCTGGATGCCGAGTCGATGCAGGGTCGGCGCACGGTTCAGAAGTACCGGGTGCTCTTTGACGACCTCGTCGAGCACTGCCCAGACTTCCGGAGTCTCCTGCTCGACAAGTGTCTTTGCTTTTTTGATGTTGTAGACGACATCCTTCTCGACCAGCTTCTTCATGATGAATGGCTTGTACAGCTCGAGCGCCATCTTGGTTGGCAGACCGCACTGATGCAGCTGCAACTCCGGACCGACGACGATAACCGAACGGCCGGAGTAGTCTACGCGTTTTCCGAGCAGGTTCTGGCGGAACCGCCCCTGCTTGCCTTTCAGCATATCGGAAAGTGACTTGAGCGGCCGATTCGAAGCGCCCTTGACCACGCGCTTCTTCTTCGAGTTGTCGAACAGTGCGTCAACCGCTTCCTGAAGCATTCGCTTCTCGTTGCGGATGATAATGTCCGGAGCGTTCAATGCCATGAGCCGCTTAAGCCGGTTGTTCCGGTTGATGACGCGGCGGTACAGATCGTTCAGGTCGCTTGTTGCAAAGCGACCTCCATCGAGCTGAACCATCGGGCGAAGCTCGGGGGGAATGACCGGTATGACGTCGAGGATCATCCACTCGGGACGATTTCCCGAATCGCGGAAGTTCTCAACTATCTCGATGCGCTTCAGAAGCCGCTTGTCGGCCTTCGCGCCCTTTTCGATCATTGTCTGGCGGAGCACCGTGGAAAGCTCATCAAGGTCGAGGCCTTCGAGCAACGTACGAATTGCCTCCGCGCCGATTCCGGCGGAGAAGCTCATTCCGTACCGTTCCTTCGCCTCGTTGTACTCCTCTTCGGTCAGGAGTTCCATCTTCTTCAGATCCGAATCACCTGGATCGATGACGATGTACTTCTCGTAGTAGAGGATGGATCTGAGCGCGGCGATGGTGAGATCAAGCAGCAAACCCATACGGGACGGAACAGAGCGGTAATACCAGATGTGAGACACCGGCGATGCGAGCTCGATGTGGCCCATCCGTTCCCGGCGCACCTTGAAGTGAGTTACCTCAACGCCGCACCGATCGCAGATAACGCCCTTGTAGCGGATTGATTTGAACTTTCCGCAATAGCACTCCCACTCTTTTGTGGTGCCGAAGATCCGTTCGCAGAACAGCCCGTCTTTCTCCGGGCGGAGAGTTCGATAATTGATGGTCTCCGGCTTCTTGACCTCGCCATAGCTCCAGGACCTGATCTGGTCCGGAGAAGCAAGCAGAATTCTTATGCTGTCGAAATCCTGAATATCTCGCATGCGCGCTACTCCTTAGAAGTTGCTCCCCTGCCGATTGATGAGCTCCTCGTCCCGCTCCGTGAGCGGAATCTGCTTGCCCTTGGAGTCGTAGATCGACATATCAAGCGCAAGGCCGCGGAGTTCCTGCACGAGAACGTTGAACGACTCCGGTACACCCGCAGCCGTCGAAGGCTCGCCTTTTACTATGCTTTCATAAATCTTGGCCCGACCGGTCATATCGTCCGATTTGATGGTCAGAAGTTCCTGTAGCGTGTTGGCGGCGCCATACGCTTCAAGCGCCCACACCTCCATCTCCCCGAGCCTCTGGCCTCCGAACTGCGCCTTACCGCCGAGCGGCTGCTGGGTAACCAGTGAGTAGGGTCCGGTTGACCGGGCGTGCATCTTGTCGTCCACGAGATGGTGCAACTTCAGCACATACATGTAGCCCACCATGACGTCATTCTCGAATGGAATACCGGTTCGGCCGTCGTGGAGGGTGATTTTCGAGCTGGTCGGCAAACCGGCTTTCGTAAGTCGTTCTTCGATCTGTGCGTTAGTTGCCGATTCGAACACGGGGGTCGCGTACCATTCATCAAGGCCAACTGCCGCCCAGCCGAGCTCCGTCTCGAGGATCTGGCCGATGTTCATTCGAGAAGGGACGCCAAGCGGATTGAGGCAGATATCCATCGGTGTGCCGTCGGCCATGTAGGGCATGTCCTCGGCCGCGAGTACGCGGGCAACAACACCCTTGTTCCCGTGGCGTCCCGCCATCTTGTCGCCTTCCTGAAGCTTGCGCTTCGTTGCGATAAGCACCTTCACAACTTCGTCCACACCCGGAGCGAGGTCATCGCCTTCGCTGCGACGGAGCCGCTGAACGTCGATCACGGTGCCTTCGACACCGTGCGGCACGCGCAGGGATGTGTCCCGGACCTCTTTCGCCTTTTCACCGAAGATCGAGTTCAACAGCTTGAACTCAGGCGTCGTCTCGGTTTCGCTCTTCGGCGTGACCTTACCGACGAGGATGTAGCCCGACTTGACTTTTGCGCCGACCCGGACAATGCCTTCCTCGTCAAGCTGATCAAGCGCCTTCTCCGCGGTGTTGGGAATATCCCGCGTAATCTTCTCCGGCCCGAGCTTGGTCTCCCGAACATCAACCGTGAACTCTTTGATATGTATGGAGGTGAAGATATCGTCCTTCACGACGTTCTCGGAGATGAGGATCGCATCTTCGAAGTTGTATCCATTCCAGGGCACAAATCCGACAAGAACGTTCCGACCGAGCGCGAGCTCACCCATGAAAGTAGCCGGGCCGTCTGCAATCACATCGCCCTTGGCGAGTTTCTGACCGAGCTTTACAATCGGCTTCTGGGTATAACAGGTGTCCTGGTTTGTCCGCTGATACTTGATCATCGGATACTCGTCCCGGTCGTCCTTCGTCTTCGCACCGTCGGGCTTGACGACAACCCGCACCGATGAGACGTATTCGACAACTCCGGCTCGTTTCGATTTCACGAGGACGCCGGAATCGTATGCAGTCTTCCCTTCCATGCCGGTTCCGACGCGCGGTGGCTCGGGAAATACCAGAGGAACTGCCTGGCGCTGCATGTTACTGCCCATGAGCGCACGGTTTGCGTCATCATGCTCGAGGAACGGAATAAGACTCGCGGACACGGAGATAATCTGCTTGGGAGAGACGTCCATGTATGCAATGTCTTCCGGCGGCCGCACCGTGTAGTCCCCGGACTTTCGCACCGAGACCTGATTTGCGAGGAACTTTCCGCTCTTATCGACCGGCGCACTTGCCTGCGCTATAAAATGCTTCTCTTCGTCCATTGCAGAGAGGTACTCGATGTCCCGGGTTACCTTCCCGTTCTTGACCTTGCGGTATGGGGTTTCAAGGAAGCCGTATTCGTTCACCTGCGTGTAAATTGCAAGCGACACGATGAGACCGATATTCGGACCTTCGGGCGTCTCGATGGGACACATGCGGCCGTAGTGGGTGTAGTGGACGTCGCGCACCTCAAAACCTGCACGGTCACGTGAAAGACCGCCGGGCCCGAGCGCGTTCAGGCGACGCTTGTGCGTAAGCTCAGAGAGCGGATTTACCTGATCCATGAACTGGGAAAGCTGACTGGAGCCGAAGAACTCCTTGATTGCAGCGACTATCGGCTTGATCGAGATCAGGTCCTGCGGCTTGATGGTATCGGTCTCTTTCAGCGACATCCGCTCTTTGGCGATCCGCTCCATTCGGGAGAACGCGGTCTTCAGCTGGTTCGCCAGAAGTTCACCGACGCTTCGCACGCGACGATTCCCCAGATGGTCGATGTCGTCCACATTCGATTCGCCGATGTAGACGTTGATCAGATAACGCATTGTATTCACGATATCTTCGCGCGTCAGGATCTGCTCATCGACCGGAACATCGTAGTCGAACTTCTTGTTCAGCTTGTAGCGGCCGACGCGTCCGAGATCATACCGGCGCGCAGTGAAGAACATCGAATTGAAGTCCTTCTCCGCACTTTCAACGGTGATCGGTTCGCCGGGCATAATCACCGCATAGACTGCGGAAAACGCATCCTCTTTGGTCGGTTCGTCGCGACCGGATTCGGCACGGGTGTACTTGCTCTCTTCCCGTTCGAAGCAGTTCAGAATGATGTCGGAGTGCAGCGAATCGGTGTGCTCTGAATCGATCACGACGACTGACTCAACGCCAGAGTGAATGAGTTCATCCACGTCATGCGGATGAATCTTTTCGCCAGCACGATAGAGAGTCTTCTCGGCTCCATTCTCTTCTATCAGAACCGGGCTCGCGATCACTTTGTTGACAAGCTTGTCTTTCGCATCACGGTCTTCAGAGACCGTCAGAGTTACAGTTTTGTAGAAAAGGCTGATGATCTTCTCGCGCGTGTCGTATCCAAGCGCACGGAGGAACAGCGTACCAAGAATCCGCTTCTTGCGATCGATCTTGGCGAAAATAAGCTCTTTCTTCTGGTCTATTTCGAACTCGAGCCAGCTACCCCGGTACGGTATTATCCGTGAAGAGTAGATACCTTTCTCGTGAGAAAAGATAACGCCGGGTGAACGATGAATCTGGCTGACAACGACCCGTTCTGCTCCGTTAATAACGAACGTTCCGCGGTCAGTCATGAGCGGTATGTCGCCCATGTAGATGTCCTTCTGCCGAATCTCACCGGTTTCAAGGAACACCAGATTGATGCGGGCCTTTATCGGAACCGCAAACGTGTGCCCTTTCTGCTTGCATTCGAATTCGCTGAACTTGATATTGTCTTCGTCGAGCGTGTAATGATCGTACTCAAGCCGCATATCACCGGTCTGACTCTCAATCGGGAACGTCGTCTCAAAGACCTCTTGAAGCCCCTGATCGAGCGGAGCAAGCCCCTGCAGCATGTGCTCACGCTGCAAAAACCGTTCATATGAGGAGAGTTGAATATCAACGAGGTCAGGAAGATCCATGACCTTGTCTGCCTCCTGGCCAACCGTCACACGATGAATCGGTTTTGTTCTGTCAAACATGTATGCCTCCCATTGAGAGTACCGGCGATATCCGGCGTGC
>DATKUC010000195.1:0-3329 GCA_035530835.1 Spirochaetia bacterium | reverse complement strand
TTTGGTTTTCACCAATGCGAACGTAGGCAATATGCAGGCAGTAGGCAAGCGGAATCGGAAAACTCGCGTTCTCACTTCCTCGAATTGTGTGACAGCGTTCGTACCTCGACAGGACTCAACTGCCGATAATTGGCCTCGAGTACACGATCTGATTTGAACCGTCGATGTTGCAGCGTGGAACGCTAATGTCGTAAATGCTGACTCCTCTCCGCGTGGGGCAGTGCGTTCGGCCGGTCTCGGTGCATTCCGCTTTGAACCGCACTTTCTGTTTCCGTGTTAGCTGTCCCTCGATTTCTTCGGACCAGACTGCAATTGAGACACCCCCTTTTACGACTGCCTCCTCTCGAGGCCGGGAAGCTGCCCTGGGCGGGTGCTCATTACCGTCGGCTTTGCCGCGCACGACATCGAGGCTGCCAGTGGTACCTATCGCAGCTCGCGGCCCACTGCAACGAACAGATGCCGCTACTGCATTAGCTATGAGCAGTCCCTGCCGATCTACGTGCTGTCGGACCCGAGAATCCTTCGCTGCCGACCGGCGATCCGTCGATACGACAATGCGGCACAAATCTGCCGACGATACGGCTCGCGCGAGCGTCGCACAGGATGATTGTCGGGTTCTTCTCCCAAGCATGATAATTCCTGCTCAAGTGATCATTCCGAGCGAACAGGAACTGAGGTCAGTGCATTCGCAGGTAGTACCTGCTTCGAGCAAGCGCTTTGCCGCTTCGATGCGCCGGATGCTCTCATTGAGTTCCTTTGCCTTTCCGCGGGCGAGCGACTTCCATCGAAGCGAGAGCGAAGAACCAAGCTTCTCGTCGTGTGCGATCATTGCTATCTCCGCGAGAGAAAAGCCGGCTCGTCGCGCGATCTTGATGAGCTCAATAGTCACGACGATGCTCTCATTGTAGCGGCGTTGTCCATGCACGCGCAGGGCCTCCGGCAGAATGCCCAACTGCTCGTAATAACGAATCGTCGATTGCGGCAAGTCAGTCAGGAAGGAGACCGTACCGATTGTCAATTTGTTCATACTAATTCTTCCTATCATTGAATGAAGGTCACGTCAACATAAGCTTGACTTCAAGCGCACTTGAACTTGTAGATTCTTGGAGGTCGATATACGGAGGAGAGATTATGAACGTTTTACCGATTGTCTGTAACCTGGGGGTGTTTTCGACCCATGAGCGAACACACTATCAGAAACTGCGAAGCAGAGTCACAGCTGACGTGAGCGGGGTTGACGAGCAGCCGGATGGATTCGAAGTCCGTTATGCTGCCAGGACCGGGACGTGGATGACCGTTGCTGAGTTCGTCAGTCTTGAAAGCAGGTGCTGTCCGTTTCTGAACTTTGAACTTCGCCTCAGCCCAGATCGGGGAGTATCGTTGCGCGTGTGGGGTGGCGAGGGGGTGAAGCAATTTCTGTCCTCCGAAATAAGTAACAGGCGGAGTGCAGACTAGCAGGTGAAAGTATCTCCGCGTCCCGGCTCGGGAAACGTGGACACTTTGTGGCTCACCGCCGAGCCGAAGGTGGTGAAGTTCGCGGACGGAATGGGTAGTGTTCCGTCAAGCGGCAACAATGATTTTCGAGACGTATCAACTTGGTGAACCAGTCAGACGCGTTGTCAACCGGCGGCGAGGAACTCCTGCAGCAGCCTGTTGACCCTCTCCGGCTTCTCGAAGCTCGGCACGTGAGCTGTCTCTTCTATAATTTCATTGCGCGCGCCGGGAATTGATTTTGCCAGGACATCAGCGGCTCGAAGGAGCTCAGGATCATCAAGCGCACCGACCATCACCAGTGCGCGGCACGCCACCTGGGCAAGGCGTTCCGCAGCAGGCGGTTGCAGCGGGCTGTCGGGTACCATGTCTGCCGTCACGTGGGTGTTGTTCATCACCGGTATTCGGTTCATCTCAAGCGCCGCCTGCCGCAGTTTCTCATCAACCTGGTCGGGCTCCCTGAAGGGGCCGTCGAACCAGATGCGAATCTGCAGCTCGTTTGCAAGGTCGATGTTTCCCGCTTGCACTGCGGTCATCATCTCCTTGAGATAGCGCGGCATCTTCCCCTGCAACACAAAACCGCTCGGGAATGTTCCGATCAACGTGACCGATGTCGCAAGTCCAGGCGTTTCAAGCGCAAGGTCCAGCACAATCTCGCCCCCCATGGAGCATCCCACAAAGTGCGCGTGTTCGACGCCGAGATGTTCCAGGAGGTTGCGCAGATCGGCTCTGCGGCAGATCGGCGCGGTTGCGTTGCTCGACCGGCCGAAGCCGCGCATGTCGTAGCGAATAAGGTGATAGCGATTCGCAAGCGCCGCCCATTGGGCGTCGAACATGCGACTGTCCAGAAAGCCGGCGTGCGAAAACACGACCGTCTCACCCTGCCTGTTTCCGCCGACTTCGTAGGCGAGCCATCCATCACCGATATCGAAACGTCCATCTTCCCGTTCTGACATACAAACGCCTCCATTCCTCTCAAGATAGGGTGATGATACAATGACTTGGGTGACATCCTGTGTCACCCAAGATTTCGATTTCTTCGAGGGAAGTGGCATGCGTGCCGACAGACTCCTTTCATTGACGCTGCTCCTGCAGACGCGCGGCAAGATGACGACCGCCGCGCTCGCCCGCGAGCTCGCGGTCTCCCGGCGGACAATCCTGCGCGATGTGGAAGCGCTTTCTCTGGCGGGCATTCCGGTGTACTGCGAGGGAGGCCACGGTGGAGGGGTTGCACTGGACGAGCACTACCGCACCACGCTCACCGGCCTGCAAACCTCCGAAATACGGACGCTGTTCGTTCCGCGCGATTCTGCGGTCCTCCGCGATCTCGGCCTGAGCGACGCCGCCGACAGCCTCGTGCTCAAGCTGCTTGCCGCGCTGCCGGCGATGCACCGGCCCACGGTCGAGCACATCCGCCAGCGGCTGCTCATCGATTCCACCTGGTGGTGGCGGAACACCGACACTCCAGCTTTCTGGGACGAGCTTCAGCAGGCAGTCTACGAGGACCGCATGATCGAGGTTGCCTACGAGCATCCGGACGGCGAAGTGGTCAGGCGGGCGCTCGCTCCCTACAGCCTGGTCAACAAATCGAGCCTCTGGTATCTGGTGGCGCAGCGAGAGCACGAGCTGCGCACCTACCGCGTGTCCCGGTTCCGCGAGGTACAGCTTCTTGATCAGACCTTTGCCCGCAGCACGGACTTTGACCTCCCTACCTACTGGCGCGATAATCAAAAGCAGTTCGTGGAGAGCCTCATGCAATACCACTGTGTGCTGCGCGTCCACCCGGAGCGCATAGCGTTCATCAAGTGGCTGCTGCCCGGACGTTGGGAGATACTGGG
>DATKUC010000194.1:0-11888 GCA_035530835.1 Spirochaetia bacterium | reverse complement strand
GGCCCGCTACCGCTTACTCCGGGCCACGAAGTTGCGGGTACTGTCACGCAGGTGGGAGAAGGCGTTACATCGGTGAGCGTCGACGACCGGGTCGCGCTGCACTACCTCGTGACCTGCGGAGTATGCGAATACTGCGTGCGCGGCCTCGAGCAGTTCTGCACGACCGGAAAGATGATCGGCAAACATCGTGACGGCGGCTACGCTGAGTCCATCGTTGTCCCCGCCCAGAATGCGGTTCGGATTCCGGCGCAGGTCGGTTTCGACGAGGCCGCAATCATGATGTGTTCGACAGCTACCGCCTACCATGCACTGCGGCGCGCCCGGCTTTCAGGCGGCGACACGGTAGCGATTTTCGGCGTAGGCGGGCTCGGAATGTCGGCGGTGCAGCTCGCTCGTGCCTGCGGCGCGGCGAAGGTATTTGCGGTTGACATCGACCCGGGGAAACTCGCACAGGCCGAGACGTACGGAGCGGTCCCCGTTCACGGCAAGGACGCAGTTGCTGCAATTCGAACGCAGACAGCCGGCCGGGGTGTTGATGTGGCGGTTGAGCTTGCCGGGTTACCTGTCACGCAGGAGCAAGCCGTGCAGGTACTTGCAGTCCATGGCCGCGCCTCTTTAGCGGGTATCACGCAGAAGCCCTTCACCGTATCAAGCTATTCAACAGTGATAAACAGCGAATCGGAGATCATCGGCGTTTCGGATCACCTTCGGGGTGAGCTTGCGACGCTCATGGACTTCACGGCGCGGGGACTGATCGACCTGCAGGGCGTCGTGGGAAAAAAAGTTCCGCTCGATCCCCGTGCGGTTAACGAAGTGCTCGACTCTCTGCAGGAGTTCCGGGGCATTGCGCGCACGGTGATCTCATTTTCGATCTGACTTCTGATGAACGGACTCGGGGACCTTTGATTTGCCTGCAAAGTTGCGGAATCGCTCATACATCTGTTCGGCCGACACCTGGTTCGATTCTCCGGCAAACTGACCGTCGACGTAGTACCTCACGTACGGAATAAGCGAATTCCTGAAAGTCCGCTCCTTGAATTCCATGAACTCGTCAAAATAGGGCACTTTGTTATATTCAAACTCGTACAGGTCGATGTCGATGTCTTCCGGCTGATTGTTCTTGCGCTGCCGCTCGATCCAGCCGTTCATCCACGTCCAGTCGGGACACCAGCTCTGAGTGAGTATGATGCCCACAAATCTGCTTGACGAACGAATCCCGTCGGGAAAGTCTCCGTGCGACATTGTGTGACGGATATCGATTTCGTTCAATGCCTTACGGTTAATCATCGTTTCCCTCCCTGATACTACAATGATACACACCTTTGCCCCCACTGTGAAAGCGAAAGAAGAGGCAAGGTTATGATATTTGGGAAAGCAGGTTGGAAGAGCGAGCGAAGGGAGTCGAACCCTCGTCACGAGCTTGGGAAGCTCGGGTAATACCGTTATACGACGCTCGCGTGAGTCTGCGGGAACCCGGCAGATTATAGACCGGGCCCCTCAAGCTGTCAATCGACGTCCGACAGCGGTCGTGCGCTACGGATTTGTATCCGGGCGCACGACTGTCCGAAGTATCTCGGTATTGTAGCTGTACAGCAGAAGAGTCGTATTCACATCTTCCAGGTAGGGAATCGTAATCTCCCCGCCGGGATGCATCATGCTGAAGATAACGCGCATCTGTCCGTCTGATGCCATCGCCTCCAGAGTGAGCTCGACCGGTACCGCGTAATTGGGCAGAGTTCGCGTCAGCACACCGAACGCCTTCCCCTGCGGAACGCTACCCGGACGCGTCATCGTGACCGATACCCGCGTGCCCACCGGCACCTCGGTCCCCGCCTTCGGATCCTGTGAAACGATGACACCCTGTGACTGGTTCGGCTGCGCATTCACGACCTTGAACGTGAATGGAATGCTCTGCTTTGCAAATGCATCCATCGCGTCCTGCCATCCCATCCCGACGAAGTTCTGCAGCGCAATTCTCTTCACATCGGGGCCCCGACTGACAACCAGTTTGAGCGCGGTCGGTTCGGAAAGCGGCGTGTCCGGTTTTGGATCCTGCTGCAGAATCGTACCGGGATCCGACTTGTCAAATACATACTGCACATCGCCGATAGTCAGAAGCGGCTGATTACTGGTCGAAAAGAGCGTCTGCAGATTCAGACGGACCTCGCTCATCGCTTTGCCGATATAGTTGCCCACCTTGTCCACAACTGCACCGCTGGAAACTGTCAGACGGATCGCACGTCCCGCCCTGACCATCGTTCCGGGCACCGGATCCTGGCTGACGACCTTCCCCTTCAGCTGGGGATCAGAAAAGTTTCGCAGCTGAACCTCAACGTTCAGTTGTTTCGCCTGAAGCTGGATGACTGCATGCGCGAGATCTGCGTTTCGGACGTCCGGAACCATGGTCACCTCGGCACCCTGCAGCGAGAGTAGGAACGCGCCAAGGCCGCCAATGACGGTAAGCAGGGCGATTCCAATAAGTGATGTGACCATTATCTTGAAAAAACGGTCTTCCGGTGCATCCGACTGGCTGGGAATTACATTGCGCAGCCGATCAAGGAAGGAATTCATGAATACTCATCCTCCGAGAGGGGTACCTGGAAAATTTCGCACTCCGTTGAGAAACGATTTCCAGTCGAGGGGTCGTTTGTTTTGAAGCTGGAGCCTCTGAACACTCAAGATGCCGCTGCCTGTTTGTATCAAAATTCCCGCTGCCTTGTCTACACCCACCACCGTTCCCGGCTCGACTGAGCTCTTTCCGTCCGGAATTGGAGTGGTTTCCAGGATGTTGAGCGTGAGCTCGTTGTAGCGGGTGTGTGCGAGCGGCCACGGCAGATACGCGCGTACTGCGCGGTCAATCTCGATTGCAGATGCCCTCCAGTCTATTCTTCCATCGTCTTTGCTGATCATCCGGCTGAATGTCGCATCGGCGTGATTCTGCGGGACCGGCGTGGCGGTTCCCTTCTCGATCGTCGTCACCACCTCCGCGAGAAGCTCCGCACCTTCCTGTGCTGCTATCACACCGAGACTCCCGGTGGTTTCGCGACCCGTAAGTTCGATTTCCCGTTTCGCGTAGATATCGCCAGAGTCCATCTCGAGCGCCAGCGCCTGCACCGACACACCCGACCGAACATCACCGGCGAGAATTGCGGCAGGTATGGGAGCCGGGCCGCGATGCCGCGGAAGAAGCGACGGATGGAGATTGATTCCGCCACGCGGGAACAGCGAGAGAAAGCGCGGGCCGAAAATGCGCCCGTAGGCGACGCAGACAAGAAGCTCGGCACGGTAGGGGCGAACAAGCTCCCGCGCCTGAGAACCGATACGGTCCGGCTGGACTACGGGAATTGCCAGTTCCTGCGCGGCAGACTTCGCGGGAGGTGGAATCAAATACCGATTTCTGCCGGATGCGGCATCCGGTGCGCAAAGCACCGCGCACACTTCATGTTGCCGGGCGAGCAGGCGAAGTGCCGGCACCGCTATCTGCGGTGTGCCGGCGAAGAGAATCCGCATCAGACCCGGGCCATGCGATCATACTGTCGAAGCAACTTCTCACGCTTTCGGTCTGACAGGTAGTCGATGAACAGCACTCCCTTCAGATGGTCGAACTCATGCTGAATGACGCGGGCAAGAACGCCCTCGGCATCGAGCGAGAACGGTCTGCCCCGCTCGTTCCACGCCTGGATCTTCACGGCAGCAGGGCGCCTGACATCGGCATATATTCCGGGAATGCTCAGGCATCCCTCTTCATAGTCGATTTCGTCGACTGAGGTTTCGAGAATTGTCGGATTGATGAACACTCGCGGCTCATCGCGATTGACGTGAACGACAAAGATCCGCTTGAGCAGACCGACCTGAGCCCCTGCGAGTCCGATACCGTTGCCAATATGCATAGCGTCGATCATCTCTTCGGCGAGTTTCCTGATGGTATCGTCGATATCGGTGATTTCCTCCGATCCGCGTCGGAGAAGTTCATCGGGCAGTGTAACAATTGAAAGCATGCGCATCCTCTTCGATAGTTTCCGTCTTCATAGTATGAAAAAAGCGGTGAGCCGTCAACAAACCGCATTCCCGGCGGTGCAGCTGCGCGGCCGTCATCCTTGCACGCGCCGCCGGAAGTGTGACACTACAGAAGGCTTACCGGATCGATATCGATCTCCAGATAGACATCGCGGGGCGCATGGAACGATTGAACCGCCGAGCGCAGCGCCGCGTGCGCAGCATCAAAGCGAAACGCCTTCACGATGACCTGCATGCGATGGTTCGCGGCGATTATGCCGATCGGACACTCCGCCGGGCCGAGCACTTCACCGTTTCGTTCGAGACGCGCAATGAGCAAGCGGCTGAACTCAGACGCGCAGCCTGCTACCCTGTCTCCGCTCCTGCCGCGGAAGACGACCCGCAGAAGACGTGAGAACGGCGGAAACTTGAGAGAACTTCGGATCGAGAGCTCCTGCGCGTAGAATTGGTCGACCTGACCCGCGGCAGCCATTCTGATCGCATCGTTGTCCGGGTGGAAGGTCTGAATGATCACCTTGCCGTCAGGCATGAATCTGCCTGCCCGGCCGGATACCTGAACTATGAGATTGAACGTGCGCTCGGCGGCCCGAAAGTCCGGCATTGAAAGCCCGGTGTCCGCAAGTATGATACCGACCAGTTTCAGGCCGGGGAAATTCAGTCCCTTCGCGACCATCTGCGTCCCGAGGAGAATGTCAAGCTCGCCGTCGCGGAATGCACGAATGGTCTCCTCGAGCGTTCCCTTTTTACGCACCGAATCGGTATCGAGCCGTCTGATCCGGTAACCGGCGAACTGTGAGGCCACCTCCTCCTCGATGCGCTGTGTGCCGAATCCTGAGTAGCCGACATCGAGCGATTTGCACTCCGGACAGATCTCTACCGGTCGCGTCTTGTAGCCGCAGTAGTGGCAGACCATGAGCTCGCGGTTTTTGTGGTAGGTAAGTGTCACCGAACAGTTCTTGCAGGTCATCTGATATCCGCATGAGCGGCAGTGAAAGAAGTATGCAAAACCGCGTCTGTTCAGAAACAGTATCGTCTGCCGTCCCTGCTCGTGGGTGGTCCTTATCTCATCGACAAGCTGCCTGGAGAGCACACCGGGTGATCCCCGCAGATCAACAGTCTGCATCTGCGGCAGGGTTCCGCCCGACAATCGCCTGCTCAGCGTAATACGGCGGATACGGCCCTGCTCCATGAGGTGGTAGGCTTCGACCGAGGGAGTCGCGCTCCCCATGACGAGCCGCGCTCCCTGTTCCGCGCACCGCTTCATTGCGACCTGTCGCGCGTGATACCGGGGCGAGGCACCGGACTTGTAGGAACCTTCGTGCTCCTCGTCGATGATGATGAGACCGAGCCGTTTGACCGGCGCAAATACCGCACTGCGTGCGCCGATAACGAAGCGCGCCTCTCCGGATAATATGCGTCGCCATTCGGTCAGGCGCTGACTTCCTGTGAGTCCCGAGTGAAGCACCGCGGCCGTCTCCTGAAAGCGTTGCCGTATCGTCTCGGTGACCTGATGCGTAAGGGATATCTCCGGCACCAGATAGATGATGCTTCGCCCCTCAGAAAGCGTTCGCGACGCCGCACTCAGAAACACTTCAGTCTTGCCGGAACCGGTAATGCCGTACAGATAGGAGAGTCCGTCGGACCGATCGCAGATGGCCTGCACTGCCGCGTTCTGCTCGTCGGAGAGTTCGAAGGGACGAGCCGAGAATGCGGTATCGTCGGCGCCGAGCGCCGGGAGCTCACTCTCGCGCCTGCCGCCCGGTATCATTGCCGAAAGGCACTCACCGATCGAGGCAAGATAGAGCTCGGACATCCATCGCGCGATGTTCAGGTAGTCGGCATCGAACAGAGGCTCCCGGTCGATCACGCGGGTGATCCTCTTCAGCTCAGGAAGGCCCGGTGGAGCCGTGTCGAGGATGTCGACGACGAAACCGGCAAGCGAACGCCGCCCGATCGGTGCGATAACTCGTGCTCCGACTTCGCAATCGGTGAGATCTCCGATGAGGTAGGTGAAGGGACCTGGTACCGGTATGTTGAAGACAACCTGCGCGAACATGCGGCTCATCGGGAGAGAATGCTGCGAAGGAGCTTCATATCCTCCCAGACAGGACGCCGGTAATCCGGATTTCGCAGCACGCCGCTCGGATGATAGGTCGGGATAAGCGGAATGCCGTGAAACTCGTAGACTCGACCGCGAAGTGATCCGATGGTCGAAAGTCTGCCGGTCAGGATCTGGGATGCGACCCGTCCAACTGAGAGAATCGCCTTCGGCCTGATGAGGGCGATCTGTTCCAACAGATAGGGGCTGCACGCCTGCGATTCGTCTGGCTGCGGATCGCGATTGTTCGGCGGTCGGCACTTCACAATGTTTGCGATGTAGACATTCTTATGTCGTGAAAGGTCGACGGCCTCAAGCCACTTATCAAGATACTGCCCTGCCGGCCCCACGAACGGAATACCGCTTGCATCCTCATCGGCGCCCGGACCTTCGCCGATTACCATGACAAGCGGGTCGAGCACGCCGATGCCTGGAACCGTGTTCCGCCGCGTCTCCCCCAGGCGGCACAGGGTGCAGGCGGCAATCCGCACCTGAAGTGCGGCAACGCGTCGCTTGCGCTCGGGAAGATCAAATTGATCGTAGCCGGAAAAATCCGGAGAGCGAGCCGGCGACAGCGCTTCACCGGTGCTTGACGACGGTTGTGAACTTATGGCCGCGGGAGGATCAACGGTCGGACTGCGGTCCTGCGCGTCGAGCTCCGCAGGCTGCTGATCGAGCTGAACCGGTCGGCGGATGCCCGTCGGTGGAACGTGAACGGTGCGGACACCGCCCTGGAGGTAGTCCTCGACGTCATCGAGCAGCCGAAAGAGTTGCAGCGCAATTGAATCGTCACTCATCATAGTCCACCTTGTAGAGGAAAAGACCCTGCGGCGGTGCCGTCGGACCGACAAGGGATCGATCCTGTGCCTCAAGCATTGCACGCAGCGTGTCGCTGCACTCGTTCTGCTGTGCAAGCTTCAGAATCGTACCGACGAGAGATCGTACCATGCGCCAGAGGAAACCGTTGGCACAGATAGTAAACACCGTGAGCTGTCCTTCGGCGTGGAACGCCGCGGAATAGACTTCCCTCACCTTTGACGGGCTCGATTCACTCGGCGCGGCAAACGTGGTGAAGTCATGCTCACCGATGAGCGGCGCGGCAATTCTGTTCAGGAGCGAGAGGTCAAGCTGGTGGAGAACCCGATGGGAGTAGAGTCGAAGATGCGGCACTCCCACGGGCGCAGTGAGGATGTTGTATCGGTAGGTTCTCCTCCGTGCGTCGAATCGCGCGTGGAACTCAGGTTTCGCCTCTGCGCTGTCGCTCACCCGCAAGTCCATGGGCAGGAGTTGATTCAGTGCGAGGCCCATGCGCTCGGCGGGAATTGAATCGATGTCGGTGACGAAGTTGACGACCTGTCCGATGGCGTGCACACCCGAATCGGTTCTGCCTGCCGCATGCACGACAACCGGGTGATGATGCATGCGCTCCAGAGCGGCGGTCAGCGTACTCTGAACAGTCCTGCCTTTTGCCTGTGCCTGCCAGCCGAGAAAGTGGGTACCGTCATACGCCACTGTCAGTCTCAGGTTACGCTCACCCATCGTGCTTCTGCCCGGATATTTCACTGAGAGCATCGGTTATTTCCGCAAACAGATCCCGAGCCATGTCGAGAAGCGCCGAGGGTTTGCTCTTTGATGCCTTTCCCATTCCGAACAGTCGCGACACCGTGCGTTTGGCGCGTTCAAGCTCCTGCGTGCGACGCGCCGGATCCTTCCGCGGACCGTACTTGAACTCGAGCAATCCGGTTATGTAGAGTACACCGTCATAGCCATAGTTCTTGTCGATATCCGGCCCGAGATTCATCGTGTTCGAAATGCTCTCCTTGCCGTTCTGCTCGCGATCAACCGATTCACGATAGAAGAATCGCGCCTTGCGGTAGAAGAGCATTGCCACCTGGTCCCAGTGCGCTGCGGGATCCTTCCGGTGGAGATCCATGCACAACCACGCACCTCGCAGTGTGGAAACTCCCTGCTTGAACGTGGGGGTGAACTCTTTCGGAAAGGAATCGTAACAGGTGGACGCAAAGAAGTAGCTGGCGAGCCCCTCAGTGAGATCGCGCGGACCGTTGAAGTCAATCACCGGATCGAGCGCATGAAAGCTGTTCATGCGCTCATCGGTTCGAAGCCGAATTTCCGCCTGTGCCGCCTCGGGAATCTCGAGGAAGTCCCGGTCATATGCCGCGTAGTAGCAGGATGGACAGACGGTGACCGGATACAGGAGCGGCGTGACTTCGCCGAACTTACGCGAAGGTTCGTAGTTGCGGCGAAGCTCATCGGTCAGATTGCCGGCGATAAGGCGTCCCCTGCCCGTCCTGAGCTCCTCCCGGCCAAACAGCGTTTCACAGATGGGGCAGCGAATCTTTTCGCGCGAAAAAAAGGTTACGTGTGCAGCATCCGCCATCAGTCACCCTCTATAACGACCATGGCGATGGCGTAGTCTTCCTCATGGGTAAGGCTGACAAAGACATTCTTGCCGCCGCTGCGCGCAAGTGCATCGGCAGCCTTCCCGTGCAACACGATCTCGGGCTTTCCGAGTTCATCGTTCGTCACCTGAATGTCCCGCAGATCGAATCCGCGCAACCCGACGCCGATCGCCTTTGCAAACGCCTCTTTCGCGGCAAATCGAGTTGCCACCGAAAGAACCTTCCCTTCCCCACGGCTCATTATGGTCTCTACTTCGCCAGGATGCAGATACCGTGCAAGCAGTCCCGGGCGCGTTATCCACCCCTTCAGCCGCTCGGTGTGCACAACGTCAATTCCGATTCCTCTGATCATCAGGGACCTCCGCTGCGCGTGACGGTGAGAGTTATGCGCGACGGATCGTATCGCAGCACAAGGATCCCCGTGGGCAGATCAGGACGTGCCGGCAACGTGTAGGTTCCCGGTCCGGTTATCTTCGACGCGTCGACCACAAGCCGGATCTGGTCCGGTTGTATCGCGTCGAGCTCAACCTGTTTACCCTGAACTCGCAGCGTACCCGTCGGTAGCGCACCCTGCACTGTCAGTCCCGGGTCGAGATTGCTCACGACAACGCTGACGCTGTCGAACGACTGCAGAACAACCGACTGCTGGATCACACCGTGGAATTCGACAACGTTTCCACCAGGCAGATCTACGAGCGGATCGTTCTGGTCAAGCCGTACCTGGGCGGTAAAGTCGGCAACCCGACCGGTCAGATCGATATCTTCAGTCTGTACCGTAGAGAGTTTGTCGAGGTGACTTCTCGGGCCGACGGCCTCCACGGTCGATGGCTTGAGTGTGTACTTCGAGAGCTGGTATCCGGGCGGCGGGAAGCCCTTGAGTCGTGGTACCACCTCGAGGCTCTTCGACATTTTGCGATCGAGCGTGACTGTCACTTCGAGCGGTTCCACGGTGATTTCAAGCGGATCGATATTGAGAGCCGAGCCTTTCTTCCGGATCTGGATCGGCTCCTTGAAAACACCTTCGGTGTCATGAGCCGAGAAATCCGCGTACGCTTCGACGTCCTCCTCGAGGACTCGGAAAATCGCCGTCGACTCTCCCCGAAGGGTGACGCGTACCTTGCTCGGATATGACGCCCCCGGAACATAGCCTGCCGGAAGCACAATCTGCAACGGAACGCTGAAGTAGCGCACCTCGAGCCGTGAAAGCTGGTTGAAGAAAAACAGCAGGACCGCGGCGGCCAGGGCAAGCACCTTCACCGGCCAGTTCTGCAGGAGACGGTCAAGCAGTGAGCTATTCTTCAAAGGATACGACCTCCTCCTCAGTTGTCGCAGTTGATTCGAGGTGAAGAAGCTCGCGCAACCGCTTCTTTACCTCTTCAACCGACAGATCGTAGTGAAGGTTCGCATCATACGCAAGCGAAAGCGCTCCGGTCTCCTCGGAAACTACGAGTACCACCGCATCGCTCTCTTCGACAAGACCAAGTGCCGCACGGTGTCTCGTGCCGAAGCTTCGCCGGATATCCAGCTGTTCGGAGAGCGGCAGAAAGCAGCCAGCGGCGACCAGCTTCGAACCGTTCAGAACGATAGCTCCGTCGTGAATGGGAGTGTCATGACCGAATATGGTAATGATCAGTGCCGATGAGAGATCCGCGTTCAACCGCGTTCCCGTCTCAATGATGTTCTTCTGACCGACAGTGCGCGTGAACACCATGAGCGCTCCCCGTTTTCGATACGCGAGCACCTCTGCCGCGCTCACCACCGCATCAAGCTGGAAGGGTCGGGAGGACTGGTTGAACGCAAAGATCGAACCCTGCCCTATGCGAGTGAAGATCTTTCGCAGCTCGGGCTGGAATATGATTGCAAGGCCGATAACGAGGCTGGGAGCAAGCAGGTTCACCAGCCAGAGCACGGTGCGCAGATCGAGAAAAAATGCGACTGCATAGATGAGGACCATGAAGAACGCGCCCTTGATGAGCTGCACGGCGCGCGTCTGCACGAGTATCTGATAGCCCTTGTAGATGAGAAAGGCGAGAAGAAGAATGTCCAGCGCCGGAAGTATAAACTGCCGGATGAACCAGACGTTATTCAGCCAGTTCACCGATGGTCTCCGGAATAGCGTTCATAATCGCATGAATCATGCGAACGACGTGCACGGTCTCAGCTACATCATGCACCCGCAGAATATGAGCTCCATTTGCGGCCGCGTACGCTGCCACGGCAAGACTGCCCGATAGCCGATCTTCCACCGTAAGCGTCCCCTCCTCGCCGCCGACAACCGCGCCGACGAAACCCTTCCGGGAGGCTCCGACCACAACGGGGAAACCCATTGCGGCAAACTTCGGCAGTTCGCGCAGGATACGCAGATTGTCGCTTATCCGTTTGCCGAACCCGATTCCCGGATCGAGAAGAATCTGCTCCTCCTCGATGCCATGAGAAATCGCGTAGGCTATTCGCTCGCGCAATTCAGATTCGATCTCGTACATCGTATCGTCAAAATGGATGTTCAGCTGCATGGTTTCCGGAGCGCCACGCATGTGCATGAGGATTACCGGCACTCGGGCCCCGGCAATTACTGCAGCAAGCGCCGGGTCGTCGCGCAGAGCCGAAACGTCGTTGATGAGATCGGCTCCATGATCGAGTGCGGCATTTGCGACTTCTGATTTGCGGGTGTCTACAGAGATCGGAATGGCAAAGTGACGCCGGATCTCGGCGACCGCCGGCACCACCCGGTCCATTTCGTCGCGCAGGGCAACCGGTCGACTTCCGGGTCGGGTGGACTCACCTCCCACGTCGAGGATATCAACCCCCGCTTCGACCATGTCCGAGACTCGATCGAGTACGTTCGTCACACCATTGCTGCGGCTGGCCGGATAGAACGAATCGGGGGTGACATTGACGATTCCCATCACCAACGTTCGCCCGCCAAGAGTAAGTTCCCGACCGTCTCTCAGGGACAGCTTGTCCATGCGAATCCTGTATCGAGCACCTTGCACATTGCTCGGCTTGTACCGTAACACTAATTTCGCGAAATATCTACCGCGGTAAGCAGGGAGAAGCCAGGCGTACAGGTGTAAAAAAAGATCGACGCCTGCCGATTATGACAGGCGTCGGTTCGAGTGCAAGTTCAGCAAGGTTCTATCGGCAGCTACTAGCGAATTTTCTTCTTATGCCGATTCTTTCTGAGCTTTTTCTTCCGCTTGTGAGTGGCTATTTTCTTCCGTTTTCTTTTCCGTCCGCAAGGCACAGTAAGAACTCCTCTTAGTTATCGATTTGTACCGATGAAAACCTGTTTTGGATATTCCGTTTCCGGGATATTGAGCCCACACTATACTAAAAGAGGGATCACACGTCAA
>DATKUC010000193.1:0-7103 GCA_035530835.1 Spirochaetia bacterium | reverse complement strand
TGTCTGGCTTTCGCCCTCTTCGGTCTTTAGGAGTATGCGGTCTCCAAGGGGCTTTATCTTCATACGTTCCTCCTGAAGGTTTTGAAAAGTGTCGCATGATCTGGAACTGCGTTGGCTCGAGCAAAATATACGCTTCTTTCCCGGAAGGGTCAAGGAAAATCAGGTTCGCGGTGCGGGCCGTGGAACGCCGGCACCGCTGCTTGTTGTCCCGGGAATGCAGCAGTATTACCTTATGCACCGGAGTTGCAACGGTGAACGCGTGGCGTAACGAACTGAGGAACGGCAAAATGTGGCTCTCTCGCCATCGGCCCAGCGCCGCAATTCGGTGCTTCGAAGAAGGTCTGTCCATAGTTCCCCCGACTGCGAAATCCGCTCGATCAGAACTGCTCTTCTACAACTCGATAGCACTCAGACTAGTCGGACAGAAAGGGCGTGCAATTGCACAGCTGATTGACTCCTACCGATGCAGGAAGTCGAAGCATGTGCGCAGGATCCTGATCCGAACGATGAACGGGTACGGCATGCCGCGCCAGACGGATCCACAGGCGGACGACGAGTGCGCATTTTACTCAATTCATCTTGCGCGCTATCTCACGAAGAAGAAGTCGCGACGTCTGGAAACGCGTGCCGAAGCAGACATGATTCACGAGCTCATAGATGATAGCTGGCGCACTTTGACACAGGCAAATGATCTCACCTCTCTCGGAGTATCCGAGAAACTCAACCTGTTCAGAGTCGCAATGATCATCTTCCCCTATATAGAGCTCCCGAACCGACTCGATGATTCGGTCGTTCACGTGGATTTTGATGCAAAGCGGCGAATCGAGGCCAATGATCGCTGCCCCTGCGGAAGTGGCTTCCCGTTCGCCCAGTGCTGTGGCCGAATCCCGGCAGAAGATGAGCTTTTAGGTGGTAAATTTTGATACAAAATACACCGCGAAACCAGCATCTGGGTAAATCTGACTCACCTGCTACCAGCCACCGATAATCGTACCCCGCTGCATTCCTGTAAGGTTATACAGGACAGTCATTTACGACATCGTGAGTAATCGCTGACTTGGCACGGGGATTGCTATATTAATGGTGAGGAGATTGAAATGCAGGCAACAAAGAAAAAGACGGACAAGAAAGCACCGTATCAGCGGTCTTCCAAGGAAGACGAAAACATCATCTCAATCTATCTGAAAGAAATCAATAAGATTCCTCTCCTCACGCGGGAAGAAGAAGATCGCTACGCACGACAGTCCGCAATCGGTGACAAATCCGCGAAAGACAAGCTTGTTCAGGCAAACCTTCGCTTCGTGGTGAATGTTGCAAAAAAATACCAGAACCAGGGACTGCCGCTTTCGGATCTGATCAGCGAAGGCAATATTGGATTGATGAATGCAATCGAAAGATTCGATGTAGATAAAGGCTACCATTTCATTTCATACGCGGTCTGGTGGATCCGCCAGGCGATACTGAAGGCGATCTGCGAAAAATCGCGAATGATCCGCCTCCCGCTGAATCGCGCGAATGAGCTCGTGCAGATCGAGAAAGTGCGCAAGCAGATTCAGGGTGAACGAAGCGAAGAAGCCGAAATGAAGCAGATTGCCAGACAGCTGAACATGGATGAGGACCACGTAGCAGATCTCATCAACATCTCGCGCGACCTGATCTCCCTTGAGACTCCGGTCTACGCTGAAAAAGACTCTTCGCTGCTCGGTGACTTCGTCGAGGACGAAGGCTACAAGCAGCCGGAAGCGTTCGTTGTGGAGAAGGCGCTTAAAGACGACATCAATGCGATTCTCAGTACGCTGAGCGACAAAGAGGCCGAAATCGTTCAATACCGTTTTGGTTTGAATGGACGAAGTCCGCTCTCACTGAAGGAAATCGGTGACAAGTATAACCTCACCAAGGAGCGCATCCGCCAGATAGAGAAGAAGGCGATAAAGCGCCTGCAGCACCCGAAGCGAAGCCAGTATCTTGAGGCCTACATTGCATAGAATCAGAATTTAGCGATTTGGAAATAACAGTAATAGCATATATGAATACAAAAAAGAGGCCGCCAGCTGGGTGGCCTCTTTTTTTGACAATGGCATGAAAGTGCGGTTCGGCCGGCCGTTGTTGACAGAGGCCTGCTTTTACTCTACGCTTTCCTCCATAGTAGCAAAAAAATCACATTACATTTCTGGGGGTACGTACGACTATGGCAAATAAGCGAGTGTACTTTTTTGGAGGCGGGAAGGCCGAAGGCGACGGCAAAGACAAGGGCCTCCTCGGTGGCAAGGGTGCCGGCCTTGCCGAGATGACAAATCTTGGAGTTCCGGTCCCGCCGGGATTCACCATCAGCACAGAAGTCTGCGACGAGTTCTACAAGAACAACCGACATTATCCTGCGGGTCTCGAAGAGGAGGTTCACCAGAACCTCGCAAAGCTCGAAGCACTTATGGGAAAGAAGCTCGGAGATGCGAAAGACCCTCTGCTTGTTTCAGTTCGTTCGGGAGCCGCAGTTTCCATGCCTGGAATGATGGACACCGTCCTCAACCTCGGCATGAACGATCAGGCCGTTGAAGCTCTCATCAAGAGCTCCGGAAATGAACGCTTTGCATGGGACGCCTACCGCCGCTTCATCAATATGTTTGGCGACGTTGTGAAGAACCTTCATCATGAAAACTTCGAGAAGGCACTCAGCAGCGTAAAGAAGAAGAAGGGTGTCGAGCTTGACACGGACCTGAACGCGGCTGATCTGAAGGAAGTTGTTCGGCTTTACAAGCAGGTATACAAGGCAGGAACGAAGGAAGATTTTCCGCAGGATCCGATCAAGCAACTTTGGGCGTCGATCGACGCCGTTTTCGGTTCGTGGAATAATCCCCGCGCCAATTCATACCGCAAGTTGAACGACATAAAGGGACTCAAGGGAACCGCGGTCAACGTGCAGTCAATGGTGTTCGGCAATTTCGGTGACGACTCGGGCACCGGAGTATGTTTCTCCCGCGATCCGTCAACCGGTAAGAATGAGTTCTATGGCGAGTACCTTATGAATGCGCAGGGCGAGGACGTCGTCGCCGGTATTCGTACCCCGCAGAAGCTCGCTACGCTTGCGAAGAAAGATCCGAAAATCTACAAGCAGCTTGTGGACGTGAAAGACCGGCTTGAAAAGCACTTCAAAGACATGCAGGACATGGAGTTCACCATTGAGCGAGGGAAGCTTTTCCTCCTGCAGACTCGCAATGGAAAGCGAACCGGCCCGTCTGCGATCAAGGTTGCAGTTGATATGTTCAATGAAGGGCTGATCAACAAGGAGACCGCAGTTCTGCGTGTTACTCCCGATCAGCTAGACCAGGTATTCCACCCGAATATTGATCCAAAGGCAAAGAAGGCTGAGAAGGCGCTCGCGAAGGGTTTGAACGCATCACCCGGCGCCGCAAGCGGACAGATCGTGTTCACGGCCGAAGACGCCGAGGACTGGGTCAAGAAAGGGAAGAAAGTGCTTCTCGTTCGCAGGGAGACCAGTCCGGAAGATCTGGTCGGAATGCACGTGGCGCAGGGAATTCTGACCTCCACAGGTGGAATGACCAGCCACGCGGCAGTTGTCGCCCGCGGTATGGGACGCCCCTGCGTTGCAGGCTGTAAGGCTGCCGTTATTGAGAACAAGACAATGACCATCAATGACGCGAAGTTCAAGGAAGGCGACTACGTAACCATCGACGGAACCACCGGCGAAGTGTTCCGCGGTGAGATTCCTCTTGTTCAGCCAAAGATTACCGGTGAGATTCGCACATTCCTCGGTTGGGCCGATGAAATTCGCAAGACTGCGCAGCGTGACAATGCAACCGTGAAGGGTTTCCTCGTGCGGACGAATGCTGACACGCCGACGGATGCCAAGCGCGCTCGCGAGTTTGGTGCGGAAGGAATCGGACTCTGCCGCACCGAGCACATGTTCTTCGAGGAAGCGCGCATCATGCCGTTCCGGGAGATGATTGTTGCCGACGATGTCGAATCTCGGAAGAAGGCGCTGAAGAAGCTGCTTCCGATGCAGAAGAAAGACTTCAAGGGAATCTTCAAAGCGATGGACGGACTTCCGGTAACGATCCGGCTGCTGGACCCGCCCCTGCATGAGTTTGTTCCTCAGACGAAGGAACAGATCAAGGAACTCTCGGAGATCACCGGCAAGAGCGTGAAGGAACTTCAGACGAAGATCGGAATGCTCCATGAGGCGAACCCGATGCTTGGACATCGTGGATGCCGACTCGGCGTGACCTATCCTGAGATCTACGATATGCAGGTAGAGGCTATCATGGCAGCTGCGTGTGAAATTGCGGCGGCCGGCGGAAAGGTCTTCCCTGAAATCATGATTCCTCTCGTTGGGACATGGAAGGAACTGGCGTTGCTTCGCGACAATGCGGACGCGATCTGTAAGGCGGTGCTTGAAAAGAACAAGTCGAAGGTGCAGTACACGATTGGAACCATGATAGAAATTCCGCGTGCAGCCCTGACCGCAGACAAGATTGCTCAGTATGCTGACTTCTTCTCGTTCGGAACGAACGACCTCACGCAGATGACACTCGGCTATTCACGAGACGATGTCGGATCCTTCGTACCGTTCTATATTGAAAACAACGTTCTCGAAGAGGATCCGTTCGCACGACTAGACCAGGAAGGCGTTGGTCAGCTGGTTGAAATGGGCGTGAAGAAGGGTCGATCGACAAAACCTGAACTGAAGGTCGGAATCTGTGGGGAGCACGGTGGAGACCCTTCATCCATCGAGTTCTGCTACCGGGCAGGAATGAACTATGTTTCCTGTTCACCCTTCCGGGTGCCGATTGCACGGTTGGCGTCTGCACAGGCGGTCCTGAAGAACCGCAAGTAGTCGCTGCTGAAAGAAGAGCAAGATAGTCGCCCGCCACAGTTGTGGCCGGCGCGAGAAAAATGGCCGCCTGTCGGATTCATTCGGCAGGCGGCCATTCCATTTGCTGGTGATCAGTTTTCTTCCGTTCCCGAGTCGAAAACAGTCTTTCCAAGATCGTACTGTTCCAGCTTTACCGTGGAACGATAGGATTGCAGTTCCGACAGTTCCCGCTTCAAGTCCGGAATGTGATAAAGATATGCCGCAGGCTTGCCACCCTGCGCCGATAGTTTCTCTTCAATGTCAATTGAACGTTCACCTGCAACATCCTGAATTGCGGCTCCAACGAAGTCTGGCCAGTTGGTCGGCTTTTCTTCCGGCAATTGGGGAACTATTTCTTCAGGATCAACAGAGTCCGGACCGGCAAGCACGTTGGCAATGGTTCGTTTCCTCAGATTATCCCTTTTGATCCCTTCGTTTATCTTGCGGTCACGTAGACGCCTGAGCACTGGAATAAGGTAGAAGAACGCGGAGAAGGCGAGTGGAACAACGCCCAGCGCGAAACCGATGAGAGCAACGGGTTGCGCCGAAATCTGTGTAAACAGTGAAACCACAAACGCATAGAATCGGTCGAGCGCACTCTGAGCGGAAAGCGTATGTACTCCGTAAGAGTAGTAGAGGAAATACCCACCGAATACGAGGTTGAATCCATTGAAGAATCCGATCCATCGATTGGTACCTGCCTTGTTCCTGCTGAACGGGATGAGTGGTTTGAACTCACGCTGAAGTTCCGGCCCTGCTGTCGATTTGTCGCTCGTTCGCATGAGCTCAGGGAATCGGTAGATGAGGACACCCGTTTCCGTCACTTCAGGTTCACCCTCAAATTCTACCAGAAACTCGTTCAGAAGTTCCTGTGCCCGATTGCGGTCACGGCCTGTCAGATGCATGATCTCTTCGATTGTAGCGATACCTTTGTGCGACTGGATGAATTTGATGAACTCACGCTTCTCCCGCTCCGACCACTCCTTCAGAGGGGAATCCTCACCAAAGACGAATGCGAATACCGACTGGTGGAGCGGACGGCCTTTTGGCCGCTGGCGCCGCCTTCCGTACGGGTCGGTATCGTAACGTGCCGGTGAACCGCTGTACAGCCAGAGTGTTGCGAACAGCTGGATGACTTTGGCTGTCAGATAAAAGGAGCCGAAGCCGCCCAGTCCACCGCGGTCTCTGCCGCCTCGATCCGAATCGCGTGAATTAGCCGAACCGGCGATGGACGCTACCATAGCGAGCAAGAGAAGAGCAATGAAGAGCAGGAAGTAGCCGATCAGCATCACCATGATCCAGATCTTGAACAGTATCGTGAGTACCTTTGCGGCTATGCCGGCTGACTTGAACAGGAAGCGTTTCAAAGATGAGATGAACCCCCTGCGCTGGTTCCGGAGACCGTCCGGAAAGTAGTAGAGGATTTCGCCGGATTGTGTAACGCGAAGTTGACCTGCATAATCGCGGACAATCTGGTTCATCATGTCCTGAACCTGGTATTTCGGAAGTCCACTCGTCGATATGATATCGGCTACCGTGGACTCTCGATCCCGCTTTCGAAGTGCCGTTATGATCTGTCGTTCCACGACTCCCGGCTTGTAATCGTAGACTTTCTTCTGTTGTGGCATACTTTGATAATCTATCTCTTTGTGGCGGTACTCGACAAGGCCGACGTTTCGCAGCACTTTCGGGAACTGTCGAAAAGATTACCGCCTTTTTCTTGACGCCCGCTCTTTCTCACTTCATAATAATTCTGACCTATCTGCTTATCTTTACGATTTTTGCTACGTCGGGTCATCGGAGGGAACATGCTGCCGAGACGCGCCGTCATTCGCTCAATCGGAACTGTGGCACTGCTTCTCATGACTGCCATGCCGTTGCTCGCGCAAGCGCAATTCGTCTACGGAATAGGATCAGTCACTGTCCATCGGGGTGGCAGTACGTTCACCCCGCACATCGGTTCTGCGCTCGAACAGGGAGATGTTATTTCGACAGCTTCCGGCGCGACGGCGATCGTGCAGCTGAACAGCAATACCGAGGTCAAGATGCGGGAAAGCACAGACTTCCGCATCGAAGGCCTCGGTACCGATATGGTCCTGAACCTCGAACGTGGCGGCCTATTCTCCAACATCATTGGAAAGCTCGAGGGGAGTTTTTCGATCCGAGCGGGAAATGTCGTATCAGGAGTACGGGGCACCGAGTATTTCATCGCATACGGAAAGGCGATCGACAG
>DATKUC010000192.1:0-6602 GCA_035530835.1 Spirochaetia bacterium | reverse complement strand
CGACCCACTGGGTCGCCGTAACTTCCCACCTGCCTTCGGCAATGCGCGCCGTGATCTGCGGCACGAGCTCGGGCGCATACTTTTCTATGATGTGATAGACGGACGCTTGAGATTGCGAAAAATGAAACTGTGGATAGCGGGCAAACAGATCGAGCACAGTCCTGAATGAATCGATGGTGATCATGACTGTCTCCTGGAAGCCCCACATCCAGTTCATGTCGATGTGTGCATGGCCGGCGCACATGAGCTCGTACGCCTTGCACAGCGGGGCAAACCGCGTGAGATCCGCTTCAGCGAGTTCGACTGCGGCCCGGGTGAGCGCACCCTCACGTGCCAGCCCTTGCTCGAGCTTCAGTATCGCCGCGGCAAGCGCCGCGTCCGCTTTGGTTCGATCAGCTTCCCGGTCGAGCACCCTGTCCAGGAAATCCAGCTGTGCGAACGCACGCGTAGACCAGTACGTGTCCCCCGCACTGCGGCGGATACGATCGAGAGCTTGTGTGTGATTCATGGTACTTCTCTTATCCCTTTATTGCACCTACGGTAACGCCTTCTACAAAGAATCGCTGAAACACCAGGAAGAGGATGATGACCGGGATGACAACCATGGTCGAGGCGGCCATGAGCAAGCTGAACGCAATAGTGTGTTCGGCCCGGAAGAACTGCAGTCCGATGGAAAGAGGATAGAGCGCTTGTGTCTGCAGATAGATGAGCGGCGTGAGAAAGTCGTTCCATGCGTTGACTGCGGCGAAAATTGCCACGACAGCCATTGCCGGCTTCATGAGCGGAAGGATAATCCGCGTGAAGGTCGTGAACTCATTTGCGCCGTCGATCCGCGCAGCATCCGAGAGTTCATTCGGAATACCCATCAGGAACTGCCTGATCAGGAAGAGATAGAACGCCTGGCCGAAGAATGTCGGCACGATGAGCGGAAGATAGGTATTGATCCAGTGCAGTTTGGCGAAGATGTCGAACAGCGCAACAAGCGTTACGGGAAATGGAATGAACACCGTCGCAATTGCTACGTAGAAGAGTACGTCCCGCCCCTTCCAGTCGATCCGGGCAAACCCGTACGCAATGAACGAGTTCGAGATGACCGCTCCAATCGTGCTTCCTGCAGTCAGAATGAGGGAGTTCAGGAAGAATCGTAGGAACGGAATATAGTTCAGGGCGTCGAGATAATTCTTCCAGATGAACGAGTGCGGGAACAGGGTCGGCGGGAACGCAGAAAGTTCGGCCGAACTCTTGAACGATGTCGTAACCATCCAGTAAAACGGCGCCAGGTATACCAGGCACATCAGAGCCAGAATGAACCGGGGGATTATTTTGGTGGCGAACATGTGGCCAAACGGCTCTTTGTTGCGTGGGAGGAAGTCGGCGCCCACGCGCACCTTGGTATCTGCCATTCCTATACTCCTAGTCGTTTCCGTAATGAACCCAGGAACGCGCCCATCGGAACACCGACAGCGCGAGCGCCATGCTTACCAGGAAGAACACCCAGACAAGTGCCGAAGCGTAACCCATCTGCGTGTACTGGAATGCGCTTTTGTACAGATAGAAAACGTAAAACAGCAGCGAGTTGTCCGGCCCCGCCAGGTTCGCGCCACCGCTTGTGAGGATATACGCCTGAGTGAATACCTGCAGACCGAGACTCAACCCGAGGATGATATCGTAGAGGATGATTGGAGTGATGAGCGGCAACGTAATGGCAAAGAATCGCTTGAACACTCCGGCGCCGTCGATCTGCGCCGATTCAAAGAGTTCAGGCGGTATTGCCCGTATTCCCGCAAGGAAGATAAGAGCCGGCCCGCCGGCACCGAGCTGGGCGAGCAGCACTATGGACAGCTTGTTCCAGTGCGGGTCACCGATCCAATCGATGACCGGAAATCCCATCACATGGCCGACATAGTTCAAAAGACCATACCTGGGATTCGAGAAGACGATCCAGACAAAGGACAATGCGAAGATCGGCAATATCGATGGGATGTAGAGCATTGCGCGGTACGCCGCAACCTCGCGGACCTTCTGGTTCATGGCAAGCGCAAGAATAATCGCCACAACTACACCGATGGGAACAGCGAGGATCGTGTAGTACAGCGTATTGTAGGCTGACTTCCAGAATAGCTGGTCATGAAGAAGTCGTGAGAAGTTCTGCAACCCGATATTCACCGGATCGCCAAATCCGGAATAGCGGGTAAAACTCAAACGTAAAGAGTAGAAAATAGGATAGACCTGGAAGGCGAGAAAACCGATTATCCAGGGTCCGACAAAAAATAGACCGTTTCGCAGATTCCGTCGTGCCGAGCGCGTCACTGATGATCCCTCCACTTCCCGTTGAAGTTCTGTTTCTGAAACTTGACAGCCGGGCGCGATGGCGGCTGTGAAACGGGTGCAGCTCCCTGACGCTGCACCACTAAATCGAGGGGAAAAAAGCCTGTCGGCACCGTTGCACCGACAGGCCGCTGACTGTTTGAAAGATTACTGCAGTGGCAGGAACTGATTGAGCTGGGGCTGTACGGTGTCGGCCACCTGCTGCAGCGCCTTCATCGGATCTTCCTGATTCAGCGTAACCGAGTTCATGGCCTGGGTCAGAGCATCCCAGTAGAGAGCACCAACCGGAAGCGGCGGGCGGCTGTTGTCGTTTGCAAGAATTTCCTTGAAGAACATGTGATTGCCGGTAAACAGGCTGTTGTCATCAAGCACTGACTTGTAGGTCGGCATGTGCGAGGTACCTACGGTGTACATCTTCTCGCCAACCGGTCCGGTCATCCAGGAGATGAAGTTGAACGCTGCCTGAGAGTGCTTTGAGCCCTTCGGAACCACGAATGACCATCCACCGGACCAGGTCTGGGATGTGTCGCCCTTGGCAGGAACTGGAATGTAGGTCACGCCGTAGTTCAGGTTCGGTGTGTACTGCTTGATCGAATTGAGCATCCAGTCTCCGTTGATCATCATCGCAACCTTGCCAATGAGGAACGGCTGTTGCTGAGGAGGATTGTTCGGCGGGGAGTAGGTGCTGATGAACGTCTGTACCTTCTGCGGACCCATCCAGGCTGCCCAGTCTTTCATGAAGGTGAACGCCTTTACGACGCCAGGATCAGTCGGAGTAACCTTTCCGGCTGCAAGATCGGCGAACTTGCCACCGAATACGAAGCCCCAGGTGTAGTGCCAGCCCTGAGAATAGGTCGTATCGTAGGGGATGAAGCCAACCTGGGTGTAGTTGCCGCTTGCATCCATCTTGTCAATCTTCTTCGCAACCTGCTCCACGTAAGAGAGGGTAACAGGACCCTTTGATGAGTCGAAGGTCGCGGGATCAAAACCTGCTGCCTTGATCATGTCCTTGTTATAGTAGAGAACGCGGGAGTCGGTGTCGAACGGAAGTCCGTAGGTGTGACCCTTGAACTGTGTCTCCGCCCACGCAAATCCGAGGTACTTCGATGAAAGATTCGGATCTTTCGCCTGTACCATGGGAGTCAGGTCTTCGAGAACGCCCGCGGCGGCACGTTGGGCAACGGTAAATCGGTCGAGCTGATAGACGTCAGGTCCGGTACCGCCGCGAACGGCAGTCATCAACTTGGCGACATCGGTCTCGGAACCAGGCACCTGCACCATGGTCACCTTCACGTTCGGATTTTCCTGATTATAGGTATCTACCATCTGGGTGAGAGTGGTAGAGTCCGGTGGTGTAAACGATGTCCAGAACAGAACGGGGGTCGGTGTTCCCGATGTCCCGGCCGTCGAACTGGACGATTCGCTCTTGCCATTTGCGAATGCGAACCCTACGCTGAGCACTGTAGCAATTGCCAGCGTCAGAATGGCAGCTTTCTTCATCTCTTCCTCCTATTCGTCGCGTGTCTTCTCGCAGGCACCTGAGCGGCAGACAGTTGAGTTTTTTTCGTTCCGGTGCGTCAGGGATACACGTCGGAATCGATGCCGAAAAACGGCAAACACCACTGAGGCCGCTCTTTGCCCCATATTTGTAGATCAACGCTGAAGAATTGTAGCACCGGATATACTACCTGTCAAACAAAATCATATTGATATATCAGGATATTCCTATTTGCGTGAGGTGGAGGAACCGATGAGGAGATCTGCAGGAAGGAGGATCTTCTGTATTCCGTCGCGAGCGGTGAGCTGCGTATTGATGAGATCAGCCGCGCGAACGCCCATTTCGAGTTCCCGCTGGCGAAGGTGCGTGAACGGGACGTCCTCGACAATCGACATGGGGCAATCGATCGAGACGATCGAGAGGTCCTCAGGTACCCTCTTGCCGAGCTGCCCGGCAGCCTCCCGTACGATGACACCGACATCGAACTCTTCTGCAAACACCGCCGTGATCTCGGGGTGGGCCGCGAGGTGCGCGCGCACGCGCTCGATGTCTGCCTTGACTGACTCGCTCGACTTGTTGCGGGCAATCGTGCTGGTCAGACCGACGACCCACAGGTCCCGGTCAATAGCGACACCGTGCTCAGCGTGGCTGCGCACGAACCCGTCCAACCGGTCGATGATGGTCGAGGTGTGTTCGGTCTTCGGCGACATGAACGATACGGCGCGGTGTCCGAGCTCAAAGAGGTAGTCGACACCCGCGCGGGCAGCCTCCACGTTGTCGGTACCGACGTAGGTGGCGGCAAGTCCCTCGAGGTGGCGGTCCACGAACACCATCGGGAACTTGTCGAGCACAAGCCGGAGAATCGTCTCGCTGTAGTACTCTCCATGGACCGGCATGATGATGATGCCGGCAACACCGAGGCGGAGAAATTCACGGATTGCCGCATCCTCGAGCGATGGATCATCCTGAGATCGATAGAGGACTATGTGATTTCCGAGTTCACGGCAGCGGCTTTCAATGCCGTAGAGCAGCTTTGTTCCGAACGAGTCGGCAAAATCGGCTACGAGCACGCCGATGAGCGCGCCACGCTCCTCCCCGGTGACACCTGCGTTTGCAGGGTCGACAGGTATCTCGCTCACAAACGTGCCCTTTCCGGGCACGCGGCGCACCAGTCCCTGCGCGGCAAGCATTTCGAGTGCCTTCTTGCTGGTTATCCTGCTCACGCCGAACGCGACCGACAACTCCTTCTCGGACTTTATTCGGTCTCCGGGAGCGAGAGCCCCTGACAGGATATCTTCATGCAAACTGGCATATATCCGCTGATACAGCGGCGCAGGCTCTTGCGGACGACCCATTCCGTCAGTCTCCTCCCCACCTGATATTCATTGATATATCAATTCAACTTCCGGGTCAAGTATAGCGCCTCGCGAGGCGGCAGGTTGCATATCGCGCCGGATGTGATGCAGACTACCGCCAGAGACGCACGCAACGGGGGCAATCATGTCGGTTGATGCAAGTAGCACAGTCATAGGATTTATCGGCAGCGGGGTCATGGGACGCAGTATGGCGGCCAATCTGATGAAGAGCGGTTACACCGTCCACGTGTACAGCCGCACGAAAAGCAAGGCAGATTCGCTGATCAGTGCGGGAGCGGTGTGGAAGGAGTCGCCCGCGCTCGTCGCGCAGGGAGCAGACCTCATCATCACCATCGTCGGATATCCCGCCGATGTGGAGGAGGTCTATTTCGGTGACGACGGAATCATCGCCACAGCGAAGGCCGGGAGCTATCTCATCGACATGACGACCTCGAGCCCGGAGCTCGCGCAGCGGATTGCCGCAGCGGCGACGAAGAGAGGATTGCACGCACTTGATGCGCCGGTTTCGGGAGGGGACATCGGAGCACGCGAGGCGCGCCTTTCGATCATGGTCGGCGGAGAGCGGAAGTCATTCGAGCAGGTGCTTCCGGTTTTCAATGCGATGGGAAAAAACATCGTCTATCAGGGTCCTGCCGGAAGCGGACAGCACACCAAGATGTGCAATCAGATCGCAATTGCTGCCGGAATGCTCGGTGTGTGCGAAGCCATCGCCTATGCGCGCAAGTCCGGGCTCGATCCAACCACGGTCCTCTCGAGCATCGAAAGCGGCGCAGCGGGCAGCTGGTCGCTGTCGAACCTCGGTCCCCGGATCATTGCCGGTAATTTCGCGCCCGGTTTCTACGTCAAACACTTCATCAAGGATATGACCATCGCGTCGACCTCGGCGGACTCGCTGGAACTGGAGACACCGGGGCTGGACCTCGCAAAGCGGATGTACGAGAAGCTCGCCGCCCAGGGCGGTGAAGATTTCGGCACCCAGGCGCTGTTCAAGCTCTACGAATGAGCGACGACCATTCTGCCGACGGCGAGGACAAAGGCGCGGCCCGCGACGCACCACAAGCCGAACACACCGGATCTCCACGGCGCGGAACGTTTGCATTTTCGCTTCGGACAACAGTGCCCGTCTTTCTCGGTTACACCGCGATAGGACTTGCATTTGGTCTGTTGCTGCAGCGATCCGGCTACCCCTGGTACCTTGCGCCGGTTATGTCGCTGCTTGTATACGCCGGCGCGGCACAGTTTCTCGCAATCGGAATGTTCGCAGGCGGCACCGGACTGGTCTCGATAGCGATTGCGACGCTTCTGGTAAACTCGCGGCACATGGTGTACGGCCTCAGCATGCTGAAACGGTTTACCGGAGCCGCCAAACCCTATCTCATCTTTTCGCTGACCGATGAAAC
>DATKUC010000191.1:0-3963 GCA_035530835.1 Spirochaetia bacterium | reverse complement strand
CTGCTGCATCATCTGCCTGAAGTTCGAAATCCGCTGGGTGAAATGTACGTCGAACTCTACCTTGCCGAGCCGACTTCGACGGTCGGTCTGTACAAGCAAGGCACGCGGGTAGTGGAGAACATCGCGTCGCTCGAGGGGTTCGATCGATATCCGTGGAACTCGGGTTTCCTCGAGGGTATCGTCGATGCATCCTTTATTCAGCTCACACCCGGAACACGTGCCGGTGTGGTGTTCGATGAGGCATTGCATTCGCTTGGTGAGTCGTTGCGGCCACTTGAAGATGCGCTTTCGCAGTCCATCCAGGAACAGAAGCGTGCGGAGGAGGAGGAGACAAGCCGTTCGATCCTTCGCAAGGTGACGAAGGCGCTGCGGGAGGCGTTCATGATGCTCCCGCGCGAGGAATACGGCTGGCTTGATGCGCGTGAACATGGCGGCCGCCCGTCAAGAGACGGAGTAGCCACAGGCTCTGCGGGCATGGACGGGAGTGGCAACGGCAACTCCGCCGACGATACGACCGATGGCGTTTTGGCAACCGGGGCCGAGCCGGGCGATGGTGGGCAGAAGAGCTTCTTCGAGTATCCGGGGCCGCTCTCCCGCCTTGTTGTCCGTCCCCGTTCGGCACGAGTGCTTATCGGCGAGTCAGCGAATCTCCACGCAGTCGCGCGGGACAAATCAAGGCGTACTATCGATTCGGGTGTCGATTTCTCCTGGAGACTTCTGGATGGTGCCGGTGTGATCGAGCCTGCCTCAGGGGAGTTCGTAGAGTACCGCGCCCCAACAGAGCCTGAGGTGGCGCTTGTCGAGGTGACCGCCCGGGAGGGCGATCTGATGCAGACCGCGCAGGCAACGATTACGGTTGCTGCCGAATTGATTGCTCCCCACGCAGGGGATGACACGGCATTCAAGAACGGGCTGCCCGGCTACACCTATCGTCGCGCGCCGGGTGAGATGTGGCGCTCGCGCTACGAGATTGCAGAGTCCCTCATCGTCATCAACAACGGTCACGCCGATTTCATCTTCGCGTCGCGCCTCGAATCTTCAAAGCTCCGCTATATCGCCCGCCTCTATGCGAAGGAAATTGTCCTCGCGAACTTTCCGGGCATGGCAAGTGAGGAATTGCTTGAACGGATGGTGGAGCTGACGCTCTATGTGGAGGATAATCTGCGATAACCGGAGCGCCCGTCATCGGTGGTTCGTCGAGTCTCCGCCGCTTCCCCGGGTGATTTGCAAGGGAAACCCACTCTTCCGCACATCCTAAATTTAATCCGTCTTGAAGCCGATGAGCGAGGTGTTCAGCGTTTCTCCGAGCTCACCGAGTCGAGTCGCTACGTCTCGGACATTACTTGTGGAGGCACCGATTTCACTCATGCCGGACTGAATGTCCGAAATGCCGGATCTGACGTTTCCGGTGACCTGCTGCATGATCATCATTGCGCCGCGTATTTCAGCCGAGCTCTGAGTTATGTTCATCGATCCGTCGTCCACGGTCGAGGAGACTCCGCGCAGGACCGTCATCGCTTCGAGAATCTGCCCGCCGCCGACGCGCAGTTCGTTCATGCTGGAGAATATCTCCGCGAGTGCTGCCGCAAGTGAACGTGCGTCGCTGTCGATCAGCAGGAACGCATCTTTCATCGCGTTGCCTGATGAATCTGCACTGCCTATTCTCTCGACGATACGCTTGAGATTGCCGGCGATTTGCTGGGAACTCTGCGATGCGGCTTCCGCAAGTTTCCGTATCTCCTGGGCCACCACCGCGAAGCCTCGTCCGGCGTCCCCGGCGTGAGCTGCTTCAATCGCGGCGTTCATTGCCAGCAGATTTGTCTGGGCGGCGATGCCTCCGATGAGATCGGTAATCTCCTTGATGCTCTCAACGCTTTCGTTTATCTGGGTTACCAGCTCGAATGTGGTCGCCATCTTCTGGCTGCCCGCCTCAATGGCGGTCACGAGCTCCTCGGTGGCGGCCTTGCGTTTTTCGGCGACTGAGGCGATGTTATTAATGGAGGAGATCATTTCGTTCACTGCCGCTGTTGACTCCTCTACCATTGATGACTGTTCCTGAATCTGCTGGTTCAGGGATTGAATGTTCTCAGAGATGTTGCTCACCGAATTCGTGGTTCGGGCAACGTTCTCATCGAGGGTGAGTATCTGCGCACCGATCGCCCGCGTGCTCTCGCCCATCTGGTGTGCTGCCACTGAGGTCTGAGTGGTTACGGCAATGAGGTTCTCCTTGATGCGGATGTTCTCCCGGGATACCATTTTGACTTCGTTCAGCGATCCACGCAGTGACGCGACAACTGTGGACAGATTTCCGGAGAGGCTGCCGATCTCATCGCGGGTGCGAACGGTAAACGTGGCCGTGAGGTCTCCGGACCCCAGGAGCGCGATGCCGGCTTCGACATTCTTAACCGACCGTGCGATGCTATTCGTCAAGACTGTCGAGAGTACCAGCCCGATCAGCATCATAAGAATCGCAAGGCCGATGCTGAATACGTTCGCCCGGATGGAAAGCGCCCTCACTTTGGCGGCAATTGCGCTGTTCTCCGTGGCAATCGTCGATGTTGAGCGCTCCATGACGTCGGATAATCCTGCAATTCCGTTCAGCAGCGCGCCGACATCCCCCCGCGCAGCTCCCGCGATTTCGGTTCCGCCGGTCAAGCTCTTCTCCATCAGCGAAAAGAGTGTGAAGTTCTGCCGGGCCGTTCCGACAGTTTGAGCATCGCCCTGGACGTTCATCACCGAAAAAAGAAAGTCGGAGACCGACTTGTCGTGCACGCTTTTGAGTTTGCGAATTGTATCCAGAGAGGTCCGCACGGTCGGTATGATTCGAGGAAGGAGCGTGATGGATTCCGACCGTACGAACTCCGCGGTGGTCGCACGGCTAGACGACTGGTAGACGTCGAGTTGATTGTTGAAGGGCTTCGAAGAGAGTTCGTTCAGCTGCGCAGTTTCGTTCAGGATTGCGATTCTCAAGTCGGCAAGTATCCGCTGTTCCCTGTCAACCCGATCAATTGGCAATCGCAATGCGACGTAGGTGCCCACGGAGATCACGGCTGACACCATAATAAACGCGACGACGAACAACAGCTTTTTTCGAATCGACATCGTGTTGACCTCCACGGTGATTTCGTGCAAACAGGTGAGGATCATTCACCGGCGTGCACTGGTTTTGCCGGACGACCGAGAACTGTAGATTCGGATTCTCGTGGTGCGATTTTGAAATGCGGGTGATTTAGCCGGCGCACAGGGAAAAGAGCACGCGCTCAGCCGCTCGAATGTGACAACTGTACCCTGAGATGAGAGAATGTTCAATATGTCAAGCTACTCAAATTTCATGCGTAGTGCGTCAAAGCTTGTGGGTAGAAGCAAGCGAAGTGCAGCTGGCGCAATAACTTAGCGTGGAAGGATAGATGATTTGGAGATGACGACTCCTGGATTCGGTGCACACGGTCAGAATCGCCTCATTTCGATTTTTGACAAGGCTTATAAGTGGCCTCCATTGCCTTCCTGCACCGGGCAGATGCAATGTACTACAGCTCCTTTTTCAGGCGAGTTCACAATCGCCCCCAACCTTCGTCACACTACATGAAGCTTCCTGAACGCTGAAGGGGATACACGCATCCTCTCCCTGAACACACGGCAAAAATAGCCCTGGTCATCGTAGCCGACCCGGGCGGCAACGGTCTTCACGTCGATGTCTGGATTTTCGAGGAGTATGTGTTTTGCAGCCTCGACTCGCCGGGAGAGGGCGTATTCTGAGATGGATGTGCCGATGTGGCGTTTGAAGATGCGGCCGAGGCTCGCGTAGTTGATGTTGAGTTCGGAGGCCATTCTGGCGACGTCGAGCTTCTGCGCATAGGTGTTGCGAATGTAGGAGGCGATGTCCTCGGCAACCTGGCGGCTGGACGGTGCATTGCGGAGGTTCCGGTAGAAGGAGTCGAGGTCGTGGCGTTCGGAGGCGATCTC
>DATKUC010000190.1:0-4104 GCA_035530835.1 Spirochaetia bacterium | reverse complement strand
TACATCCTCGCCTACATCGGCGTGCTCATAGCGCTGGTCCAGGGCGGCGGGATCGGCATGCTGACGCGAAGATTCCCCGAGAGGATTCTGATCTTCACATCTTCGGCAGTCATGACCGTCTCGCTTGCATTCTGGGCGTTTTCGAGCTCCACTCTCTATCTTGTCATCGTACTTGCCCCGCTATCGGTAGCGGCGGGAATCATGATGACGCTTCTTCGCAGCCTGCTGAGCAAGGCTGTGCCGAAAGAGGATGTCGGCGGCGTACTCGGCGTGAGCAATTCGCTCGACAGCCTGAACCGCATTGTCTCTCCGGCGATCGGCGGGTTCCTGATCGGCCGATTCGCGACCTGGTCGCCGGGGGTGCTCGCGGCGATCATTCTGGCCGCGGTAACACTGTTCATCTGGCTGCGCATAGTCCGCGCGGAAGCTGCGCCGGCGGCCGGGACGCAGCCGGGTTGACGCCGCAGTTTCCAGCCTGATCCATTTCGACTATAATCCCGGCAGAATCATGGATCGCTCGAAAGCGGAGGACGGGAGCATGGAGTACGCCGTAGCGGTGTTCGATGTAGGCAAGACAAACAAGAAGGTGCTGGTATACGATCGTGAGCTGCACCTGCTCGACTCCGCCTACAAGGTTTTTCCGACCTCCCTGAAGGACGGGCTGGAGATTGAACCGGTCGATGAGGTCGAGCGCTGGTTCTTCGATCAGCTCGGCCACTTCGCCGCGCTCTATCCGATCCGCGTCATATCGATAACGACTCACGGAGCGGCCTTCGTGTGCGTCGGTGACGACGGAAGACCGGCGCTTCCGGTTGTCTCCTACACCTACGAACCGGGCGAGCAGTTCCACGAACAGTATTACCGTGAAGTCGGTGAGCGAAGCCATCTGCAGCGCACCACTGCCACACTCGAGCTGAAAGCGCTCATCAATCCGGGGAAGGGACTGTTCTTCGCCCGGCAGAGGTTTTCCCGGGAGTTTGCGGATGTCAGGCACATTCTGTTCTTTCCCCAGTACTGGGGGTTCAGATTGACCGGGCAGATCGCAGCGGACTACACCTATGCTGGCTGCCATACCTATCTCTGGGATTTCAGCCGCAACGACTGGTCCGAAGTCGCCGATCGGCTCGGCATACGCAAACTCCTGCCGCAGCGCGTCGGCAAACCGTGGGATGTACTTGGTACGGTGACCCCCGCTGTTGCGGCACAGACCGGCCTCGCTTCCGATACCACCGTCACCTTCGGCATACACGATTCGAATGCGTCGCTGCTTCCCCATCTGGTAAAGCGGAAGGGTGATTTTGTCCTCAATTCGACTGGAACCTGGTGCGTTGCGATGCACCCCGCGAAGAGCGTCCAGTTTGCGGAAGAGGAGATCGGGAAGGCGGTCTTCTACAACATTTCGCCGCTTGGCACACCGGTAAAGACATCGATCCTCATGGGCGGACTCGAGTTCGAGACCTACACTGCCATTCTGAAGCAGGTCTGCGGTCGAGCCGACTTTCCGGCCTATGATCGCGAACGGTACCGCCGCATTGTCAGAGAGAAGCGGCTCTTCATCCTTCCGGGCGTGGTTCCCGGAAGCGGGCAGTTTCCCGACTCGGTTTCGCGGGTAGTCGAGGACGGAACAGTCTACTCGCTTTCCGACATTCGGTCCGGTGTGCACATTCCCGCGTTCTTTCGCGACTATGAGATCGCGTATGCCGTGCTCAACCTGTCGCTTGCCCTTCAAACCCGAACCGCGCTCGAACGCGTGAACCTCGAGCCCGGAGTTTCGCTCTTCACCGAAGGCGGCTTCCGTAACAATGTGGACTATAACCGGCTGGTTTCGACCTTCTTTCCCGGCTCTCCGCATGCGCTGACCGACGTCAGTGAAGCTACGTCGTTTGGCGCGGCGCTCGTCGGACGTCTCGCCGTCGAGAAGGGAGAACCCGCCGCGCTCGCCCACACCTTCGAAATCGAAGATACTCCCGTGCCCGGGGACACGTTCGAAGGTCTCCAGGAGTACGCTTCGACATTCTACAGTCTGATATGATTCGGAGAACCGCGTGACCATTATTCCGGCAATAGATATTCTTGAAGGGCGCTGCGTCCGTCTCAGCCGCGGCAGCTACGCAGAGGTATCGGTGTACAATGATGATCCGGCAGATGTTGCCGCGACCTTTGAGCAGGCAGGTGCAGCGCGCATTCACCTCGTTGATCTTGACGCCGCCCGCGGCAGCGGGAACAATCGACAGGTGATTCGACGGATCAGGGAGCGGGTGGGCGCTCTCCTCGAGGTTGGTGGAGGCGTGCGGGATGTTGCGGACGTCGCCGAGCTTCTGGATGCCGGGGTGAACCGGGTGGTGGTCGGTACGGTGCTCGCGCTTGATCCGGACCGCGTTCAGGAGTGGTGCCGACGGTACGGTAGCGTGGTAATCGCGGGCATCGATGCGCTTGACGGCAGGGTTCGCGTATCAGGGTGGCAGGAAGACGCGCCGCTCATCGACACCGAACTTGCGGCGCGTGCGCGCGATATCGGGTGCGTCAGCATCATCTATACCAGCATTGCGCAGGACGGGATGCTCGCCGGACCCGACATTGCGCGCACATCGGCGGTTGCGGATGCAGCAGGAGTTCCGGTTATTCTTTCGGGCGGAATCTCATCGGCAGCCGACATCGAACAGGTAGCCTCCGGAAATCACCCGAACCTGTACGGCGTCATAGTCGGCAAGGCGCTCTACGCAGGACGCATCGATCTTCCGGCGGTCATGCGGCGCTTTGCCGAAGACGGGCGTGCAGCGGAGAACAGGAGAGTATGGTAGATCAACAGAACGACGAGCTTGCGCGAAGGCTGCCGCTTGTCATAACGGACACCGAAGGTGGTTTCGTCGATCTCGCGGTGACAAGCGAAAAGGCATTTCGAAAGAGTTTCGAACACGGGACGCTCTGGTGCGTCAATGCAGAGACCGGTCGCGTGCTCCCCTATGAGAGTGTGACGTTCGGCCGGGAGCCGGTTTTCTCGCACATCGAAAAGCGCGAAGGGTACGTGCACGCTGCCGTGCCACGGCCGGGGGCAACGGGGAGCGAATCAGCCGCTCAGGGGCCCGGTAATATGGCGGGCTCACCGGCTCCGACCGGCGAGCATGCAGCGCCACCGGGACACGACGTGATTACGCACCTGGTCGATACGATCCGGGAGCGGCATAGTTCAATGCCGGAAGGCTCGTACACGACCTACCTGTTTCGCGAGGGCGGCTCGAAGATCCGCAAGAAGACCGGCGAAGAGGCGGTGGAAGTGATCCTTTCGGCTGACACCGATGAGCTTGTCCGCGAGTCCGCGGATCTCATCTACCATCTGCTGGTCCTGCTCGAGTCCGAATCAGTTTCTTTTCACCGGGTTCTTGGGGAGCTTGACCGGCGCTCACGATAGAGCGCCGCCGCTCTCAGCCGACCATGCTTTCCGCTATCTTGCTTACCCCGTCAGCGATAATCGTTCCGATTTCTGCAGTACCGACTCGCTTCGTGCCTTCAGAGGCAATGTCCGCAGTGCGATAGCCCTGATCGAGTGCCTCTTCAACCGCCTGACGGATCGTGTCGTACGCTCGGGGCAGTCCGAAGCTGTATTTCAGCATCATGCCGACCGAAAGAATCTGCGCCACGGGGTTGGCGATTCCTTTTCCCGCAATATCGGGAGCGCTGCCACCTGCAGGCTCGTAGAGGCCGAACGTACCGTTGCCGAGGCTTGCGCTCGGGAGCATTCCGAGAGAGCCGGTTATCATTGCGGCTTCATCTGAGAGGATATCGCCGAACAGGTTCGGGCAGAGCATGACGTCAAACTGCGCGGGATTGCGGACAAGCTGCATTGCACCGTTGTCCACGTACATGTGGGAAAGCTGTACGTCCGGGTACTCTTTGCCGATTCTCGTCACCACCTCACGCCACAGCACCATGGTGGTCAGCACGTTCGCCTTGTCGATGCTGGTAACCCGCTTTTTGCGTCCGCGGGCGGCGTTGAATGCGACATGCGCAATGCGCTCGATCTCCGGAACGGTGTAGACCATGGTGTCGAATCCGCGATCGGCGTCCCGTCCTTTCGGCTGGCCGAAGTAGACGTCCCCGGTGAGT
>DATKUC010000189.1:0-14671 GCA_035530835.1 Spirochaetia bacterium | reverse complement strand
GCGGTGCTTGCCACTATCAGGAGCGGGACAAAGATTGCGTTCATGATTGCCCCGGGTATGATTCTTCCGGTCTTGTAGAAGAAGAACGTGGAAATGCAGGTGATGATTGCATACATGGGAACGAACTGGAATGCAACGATTGCCAGCAGCGGCTGAGTCGGCGAGAGCAGTGTTCCGCCTGCGAGAAGCGGAATGTACTCAACCAGAATGAACAGGATAAACCCGCCGGACATGATGAGGACGTTGCGGGCCATCTCCCATCCCGGAGTGAGGCGTTCGGAGCGAAGCTCTCCATGCAGAACCAGTCCCAGTACAATGAAGTAAAACAGGAAGGGAACGAAGTAGGGCAGCCAGATGCGCAGCGTGAGCGGAGAAATTACTTTCGCGTTGAATACCCAGATGCGCGCGTCAGTTGCAAAGGCCCACTGGAGAAAGTAGAGCAGTATGTACGGGGCAGCCAGCACGGTCATTGCGAAGAGCAGGGACTTGCCGATCTGCACCCATTCGATGGTACGTGAGGCAGAGATGAGTCCGTAACTGCTGAAGTCTCCTCCTGATCTGCTGTTCAGCAGGAAGTGCCACAAAAGAAAGAGCCCAAGGCCGATGAGTCCTCCGAGCACTGCCCATGTCATGATGCCGGTCGTGATTGTCTGGGCGAAGAGTGCGCTTGCCGGCAGTATCGCATTCCCCCAGTTCTGGAAGACAAAGAAGGTGAGAATTCCGATCACGTCCAGAACGATTGCGCCGATCCAGAGCCCAGTACCTTTCGCCGGCCGGGCAACAGGAACCTTTTGCGCAATGCTTCGAAAGAACGGCGTCCGAAGGAGAAGCTCACCGACCGGGAAGATGACGAGTATGATCCCGACAAGAGCAATGAGTGTGCCAATTTCGTCCCAGATCCAGATCTGGTTATTGGCTGAGAGGGTCGCTACTCCGGTGAGCGTCTGCTGGATCCAGCTCACAGCATCCGCGATTGCTGCGTGATCGAAGGTCAGCCCTGGATGCGTGGTGTCCGGATCGAAGAACATTCGCCCGGTACCGTCGGCAATCGATCCGTAGAGCTGGCCTGGCACTATCGGAGAGCTCGTCGCGAAAAGCTTCTGAAGGCGCGGCGAAGTCGGGAAATCGCTGCCTTTGGGGACCCCCCACATGAGCTGTGAGAACTCCGAATGCAGTGCCTCCACAACCATTGTGTTTCTCGGGAAGGTCGCCGACCCGGCCATCGGCGCAAATGGCGGGGTGTCGGTCGAGGAACTCACGAGTACGAGCGAACGGTAGTCTTTCGGATAGGTGGCGGCGGCAGCCAATGACGCCCATCCGCCCATCGAATGTCCAATGAGCGAGACATTATCCGGGTTGACGATACTCAGGCTTCGGAGGTAGGCCAGTGAGTCGGGGCCACCGAAGCCGTTTGCGAATGCCGGTCCGTCTGAAAAGCCGTGACCGGTCTGGTCGACAGCGAGGACAACGCATCCACGCCGTGCGAGCTCAATTGCGAAACCATCCATGGTGTCATGTGAATTGATGTATCCATGGATCGCTACAACTCCGGGGGCGGGATTCTTGGATGTGGTACCCTTCGGGATATAAAGAAGCCCGTACATCATGGTGCCGTTCGTGCCCGCAAAATGTACCTGTCGGACCGAAACGGCGCCCCCGGCTGTCTGAGTGATTCCGGCAATGGTCCCTCCGATGAGGACGAGGAGCACTGCAGTTGCCAGCAGAATCCATGGACGCCTGGCGTGACTCGTTTGAGATTGCGTTACTGACGATGACATGATTCACCTCCAGCAATAATTATAGTTCGCTTCTTCGTTGTACGGCGAAACTCGTAATGCAGCCGGTTCGTTTTTGTGCGTGCCGGGAGAACGCTCATAGGCGATTCTACACAAGACCGAGTCGGGCGTACTGTTCGGCCGGTGCGTCGTTCGCGCGCATCAGGTCGACCATCGCTTCGGTCAATCTATTCTCGATTGCATTGTCGTGCAGCGGCGCCTGCTGAAGTGGATCTGCCTCGTTATCGAACAGCAGTGTGCCGTAACGGTTTGCCGACGACCACGGCAATTTCGCTGCCGGAATGCGCAGTAGGGGGACGCCCTTTGTGAAGGAGAATGGCTGTGCCAACTCTGCGTGCTGCAACTCCTGTACGGAAAACATGCTACGCATGTGTGTCGGCATGACGGTGTACTCGTACAGGGGGCCGTTTTCCTCCGAAGTGGGCGCCCTCATGTAGACAAACCTGCCGTCGGTGCAATTGACGTGGCTCCCGTGGACGCCGAAGAGGCAATAGTCTCTGACCGACGCGCCTGTTTCAAGGGTTTCGCGGAGCGGAACTCCGTGCATATCTTCAGGAAGTGGTACACCGAAGTATTCAAGCAGAGTTGCAGGAAGATCTATGGTCTGAACCAGCGAATCGTTTCGCACTCCACGTTTTCGGGAACGTGGATCCCAGATGAATAGCGGAATGTGAGCTACTTCGTTGTAAAAGGGCTGGATGCACTTCGCCCACCAGTCGTGTTCGCCGAGCAGATAGCCGTGATCGGTGTTCACAATGAGCATCGTGTCATCCCACATCCGGTGGCGATCCATCATGTCCAGGACGCGCCCGAGCGAGCGGTCGCACATGCTGAGGAGGGCCGCATATTCGTAACGCACGTGGGCTACCGCATCCGGAGACTCGCTCACCCGATCGTAGGGTGGCCAGTCGAACTGTGGCCCATCCCAGTTATGGGGGTAGAGGCGCTTGAACTCCTCGTGGCTGAAGAACGGTTCATGCGGGTCAAACGTCTCGATCTGCAGATACCAGTTCTCCTGGTCGTGGTTCGTTTCAATGAACTCGAGCCCGTTCGCGAAAGTGACCGTCTGTGGCTGCATGTCCGGGGTTCCAAGATGCTGTCTGTTAATCCAGTCTTGCGGCCAGAGCATGCCAAGGTGGTCGGGAATGGATTGCTCCCTGACATCCCCCTTCCAGGGGTCGCCCTCCTGGCCGCGGGCTATTTCCCAGGATGAGTATCGGGGATGATAGGTGCACCCGCCATCTTCCCAGTAGTGTCCATGGTCACTGCAGAGGTGAGTGTGGACCGAGTTCCTCTTCAGGATGTCCGGCATCGAATCGTCAAAGGGTTCCAGCGGACCCCAGCTTCGGTGGAGGAAATTGTATCGTCCGGTGTGCAGGTCCCGGCGCGCAGGCATGCACGGCATACTGCCGATGAATGCACGATCGAAGACGACGCTGCGTTCGGCGAGGCGCTGAAAGTTGGGTGCCTGAACCCAGTCGCAGCCATACGGGGGGAGCATCCTGCGGTTCAGAGAGTCGAACATGACCATGATAGCTTTCATGCGTTTCCTATCCTTTAATGCCCTGATTTGCGATTCCCTGGATGAAATAGCGCTGCATTGCAAGAAAGACGGCCATTGCCCGATTCTAGCGGCGACATTCGCCTGACGTCAAGATTTTTCGGTCGGTGACACCGCTTCGTGGCTGTTACAGTTCGTCGGCAACGCAGCGGAAGCCCATATTTCCGGTGGAGCTATCGGGGGTGTTGGATGTACGGGCGGCAACACGGTATCGATTACAGTAGGAACGGTGACACAGGTAGGATCCGCCGCGGATTACCCGTGTCGATCCGACCTGCGGGCCCCGAGGATTTACGATAGGTCCTTCCTGCGCGCTCGCATGTGATACTCCCCAGTAGTCCGCGCACCATTCCCATACGTTTCCGGCGACGTTGTACAGGCCGTATCCGTTCGGGCTGTACGAGTTCACCGGGCAGGTCCCCTCGTAACCATCCTCGGCCGTATTTGTCGTGGGAAATGTACCCTGCCAGATATTGCATTTGTGCTTACCGTTCGGCGTAAGCTCATCACCCCACGCGTAGACTTTCTGCTCCAACCCTCCACGTGCCGCGTATTCCCATTCTGCCTCGGTCGGAAGACGGAGCCCCATCCACGCGCAATATGCCTGCGCGTCGTACCAGCTGACGTGAATAACCGGATGGTCCATGCGCTTGAATACGTTTGTACCAGGCCCTTCGGGCTTCTTCCACGACGCACCTTTGACCGCATACCACCACTCGAGGCCATCAACCCGCTGGGCGATTCCTTTTCGAAGATGCTGTCGCGCAACGAAATTGTGAAATACGTAACTCCATCCGAATCGTTCCGCGTCGGTCAGGTAACCGGTTTCTTCAACGAAACGGTCGAAGTCCTCATTGCTCACCACAAAAGGATTGATGTGAAATGCCGATACCGAGACGGGGCGGGTGGGCCCTTCGGCATCCGCCGGAAAGCCATCATTTGAGTCAGTACCCATCACAAATGTGCCGGCCCCTATTCGCACCATTCGCCCGGCAATGTGTCCCGCTACCGGCCGGCGCGCGCCTGAGTTGCGGTCATCCGCCTCGTGGGCAGAGACCTGCTTCGAATGCTGACTCTGAAAATGAATTGCTGCATTGGTTGGGCCTCGTCCCGGTGCCGTCTGGGAACGAGTTGGTTCATCGGTTCCGGTCACCGGGAGTTCGCGTCGCGACGCGGAGGGTGAGCAGCAACTGCGCACCTGATCTTGACCTTGTTCCCTGGATTCATCTTCATGTCCATGATTGATCATGATAATTCCTTTCCAAATCCGTAAGCATTTTAACACCGGGAGTCGGTGCCCACAAGCGCGCAATGCCTCCGGTCCAGGAACAGGCGCCTCTTGTGACCTCAGACGACCGGTGATACTGTAGGGGGCATATGCGTCCCTTTTCGTTGCTCGTGAAACCGTCATCGGCAGACTGCAATCTCGAATGTGTCTATTGCTTTTATCTGCCGCGTAAGGCACTTTACCCATTATCTCATCGCCACCAGATGAGTTCCCGGGTGCTCGAGCGAATGATATCCTCCTACATGGCGACGTCCCAGCCCGCATACACGTTCGGCTGGCAGGGTGGAGAGCCGACCCTGATGGGCAGAACATTCTTCGAACACGTAACTGAACTGCAGGAGCGATACGCAGTGCGGGGCGCAACGGTTTCGAACGGCCTGCAAACAAACGGAACGTTGCTGTCGGCCGACCTTGCGCGGCATCTTGCCAAATACAAGTTCCTCGTAGGTCTGAGCATCGATGGCCCGGCCGAAATGCACGACACCTACCGGTTGCGCGCAGGACAGCATCGCGGGAGCCACTCAGACGTCATGCGTGGACTTGAACTGCTGAACACACATGGCGTTGAGTTCAACGTTCTCACCCTCGTTTCCGCTGCAAACGTCGGCGAACCGCGAAAGGTCTACCGGTATCTGCGGGACGATCTGGGGCTTCGGTATCATCAGTACATTCCCTGTGTGGAATTCCAGGAGGACGGCAGCCTCGCTCCCTACGCAATTACCGGAGAGCAGTGGGGCCGGTTCATGAACGGTATTTTCGACGAATGGGTCGAACAGGATGTGCGAACCGTTTCGATACGCCATTTCGATAATGTGCTATCAACTCTGCTGCAACAGTCTCCCGGATCCTGTGTCTTCGGCACCGACTGCCGGCAGTACTTTGTCGTTGAGCACAACGGCGATATCTACCCGTGTGATTTTTTCGTTGACCAGCCCATGCGTCTTGGCAATATCATGAGCGATCAGTGGGAGCATTTGTGGCACTCCGCGGCATACAGGGATTTTGGCCGAATGAAGCGGCGATGGAATCAGGAATGCACAGACTGTCAGTTCCTGAAGTTGTGCGCCGGGGATTGTCCCAAGCTCCGTGCCACCGACAGCCCTACCGGATTGGAAACGCCGGTGAGCTTCCTTTGTCGAGGCTGGAAGGCGTTCTACGGGCACACGCTTGAATTATTCGGCGAAATTGCCCGAGAGGTCCAGCGGGAACAGACTCGCAACTACCTCACACTGCAGAATCCAGCAATCAATCGCGGCGTCTGAACGAGCGGCAAAATGAAGAGTGTCAGCCTAACGACAGTACCGGAAGGATCGCTACTCTGGACGGGACTGGGCATGGCCCTGGTACTTCAGCTTGCGGGTGCGGGCGAATCCGTTTTTGGGAACAGGAGTCCTGCAGAGATTGTCGATCGGACACGTGGTCTTCTCGTTGCGCTCATGCCGATATCCGTAGCGTTTTCCGTCCTGCTGCGATTTTCCCGTTCGAACCGCACTCGTCTGGCCCTCCTCAGCTTTCGCTTTCTGCTTATGTTCGTTATCAGTTATGCGGCCGGACAGAATATTCTCGTGCCACTTCTGTTCGTCATGTCGGTCGTGAGCGAATGCGTGTTCTATCTTGAGTTGCGTTTTGCCATAGTTGCATCCCTCGCTGCGGTTGCGACTGTGACCCTGTCTCGCGGTACTGTTTCTGCCTGGAACGTCATTCTTCCTGCGGCACGACCGTTGGAGATCGCGTTGCTGGCAGTGACTGCCTTCACCTTTGGGACATTCGGGATACTGTTTCGGGTCTATTATGAAATGTCACACCGACGCCAGGAATCAATTCACATGCTTGATCGTACCGTCGACGCGCTCAGCAGCGCGAACAAAGGCTTTCAGCGCTATGCACTGGATGCGGAACTGCGGGCAGCCGAAGCGGAGCGGAACCGCATTGTTCGGGAGCTCCATGATTCGATCGGATATACCCTGACAAACATAGTAGTCATGAGCCGTGTTGCCCAGCGGCTGGGTGCTCCGCAAGAGAATGATCTGACTGAGTTGTTGCAGACAATCTGCAGTCAGGCCCAATCCGGGCTCACCGAAATGCGATCCACGTTGAGGATCCTGCGGGCAGCCGAGCCGAATCGCCCACGCGGGATTGACGCAATCAGACAGCTCGCCGCAACGTTCCAGCTGTCCACCGGAGTTGAGGTGCGCGTTGAAGCGACGAATGTCCGGTGGGATCCCGATGGCCCGCTCGATGCGAGCATTTTCCGCATTGTTCAGGAATCGCTGACGAACTCGTTTCGTCACGGACATGCCCGCAAAGTCCTGCTCCAATTCTGGCAGGACCACGCCGGGCTGTCGCTGAACGTTGAAGATGACGGACGCTCCTCCGTGGATGGGCCGATTGGCCTTGGCCTTTCCGGCATGGAGGAACGCGTTCGCGAGCTTGGCGGAACAGTTTCGGCCCGTGGCTCCCGGTATGGTTTCTCCGTCAGGGCGTGGTTTCCCGCCCTGAACTCAGGAGATGGTGCGTGATTCGCCTCCTGCTGGTCGACGATCAGATCCTGTTCGTGGAGAGTCTGCGCAGACTTCTGGAAATCGAAGCAGAAGACATGTCGATCGTGGATATCGCCTACGACGGCGAGGATGCAGTTCGGAAGGTCGAAGCACACCGGCCGGACATCGTTCTCATGGACGTCAGGATGCCGGGGCTTGATGGGGTCGGTGCCACCCGAAAGCTGAAAGAGATACTTCCTGATCTGCATATCATCATGCTCACAACTTTCGATGACGACAACTACGTGTTCAATGCTCTCGCAGTCGGCGCAGACGGGTATTTACTGAAGGACACGGCACCGAACGAACTCCTTGCCGCTATTCGTGCGGTGAACGAGGGCGGTGTCACGGTTTCGCCGGCGGTTGCGCGTAAACTTGCGGCAGGACGGAGTTCGCTGTCTGTGGAGCCCGGTCTGGCATCACGTGAAGTAGTTGATCGTCTCAGTCGCCGTGAACGCGACGTTCTTCGCCTCATAGGGGAGGGATGCGACAATACTGATATCGCAGCGCGGCTGTTCCTGAGTGAGCAGACGGTGAAGAACTACGTTTCCCTGCTATATTCCAAGCTTGGCGTGGAGAGACGGTCGCAGGCGATTCGCATTTCTCGTGAGGCCGGTCTCGCCTGATCGAGGTACCGGTACCAAAGTACCGGAAAATCGTTACAAACTCATTACCACTGTACATATCGGATTACTGAATTCACCCGTATCATACTGCACAGGAGGAACCAGATGAGAGTTGGACGCAACATATTCCTTTTTATTGCAGTGTTTCTTGCCGCGGCTTTTGCGTGGGCCGGCGGCAAGGCGGAGGCGACCGTCTCCAACGGCCCGGTCTCCCTGGTGTTTCGCCAGAGCGATCCGCCTGATCAGATACAGGGGCTGCTCTCGGCCATAGACCAGTACAACAAACAGCAAAGCAGGATTCACGTGACCGTCGAGAACGTTCCGTGGAACAATGCTCTTACTCAGTTTATTCGTGAAGCGCAGGCAGGCGGCGGTCCGGATGTCCTGCAGATGGCGTTTGTCTGGACAAAAGATCTTGCAACCTCGGAGACGATTGACAATCTCGATCCATTCATCAAGAAGAGTCCTCCGGGAGCCGGAATAGACGATTTTCTTGGAACCGATCTCGGGGTTTACAACGGTTCGATCTACGGCATTCCCTGGACTGTCGATACGAATGCGATGGCGTATCGTCCCGACCTTCTGAAGGCAGCCGGAATCGAGAAGTTCCCCGACACCTGGGATCAGCTGTACCAGGATGCGAAAAAGCTCACGATCCGGAAGAACGGAACGACTCAGCAGTATGCATTTGGCCTTGCGGCCGGAAGTGGTCCTGCCGGATCAATGTGGTTTATTGCCAACTACTATCTCTGGAGCAACGGAAAGACTTTTGTAGAGAAGAACGCGGATGGAAAATGGCAGCTTGGGGTGACTGCGAAGGATGTCCAGGAAACGATGGACTACTTCAACCGTTTCTTTCAGGAAGGGCTCACGCCAAAGTCGCTCATCGGAGTTGACAGCACCGGCGATCCGGCAATCACCGGCGGTCTTGGGCGCGGGGATTTCGCGATAACGTTCCTCACACCATACGCATTTCAGGCGGCACAACGGCAGTCTCAGCTGCCACTGGAGACTGCAATGATACCGCGTGGATCGGTGAAACGAATATCACATCTCGGGGGACGATCTCTTGTAATCAATGCAAACACCAAGCATCCGGAACAGTCGTGGGAGTTCCTGAAGTTTCTCCTGAGCAAGAGTGTCTTCCAGAAGTATCAGCAGTTTCCCGCGCAGAAAAGCCTGCTGAAAGAACTGAAGTTTTCCCAGGGCGAACAGGGCTATGCAGATCAGCTTCCCTATGCAGTCACATTCAAACAGTATATTGATTCCCCTGCGCAGGTGAACTCCATGTGGGAACTGACGAACCGCGAGTTTGGTTCTGTCTTTTCCGGTCAGATGACTTCCGCCCAGGCAAGCGTTGATCTAGTAAATCACATGCAGGCGTTATTGAAGCAATAGGCCAGCCTTTTCCGTGTCCGAACGTTCGGTGCGCGCGAGATCTCATCACGCGCACCGATTTCGCCAAAACATCAGAGAAAGACGGGACATATGTACAAGAGAACACAGAGTTCACAGAGACGACGCAACGTTCGAAAGAGCAGGTTTGTACGGTACGGATATGTCCTTCCCAGTGTTGTTCTGCTTCTGCTATTCTTCTTTTCACCGGTCGGTTACAACATCTGGCTCAGTCTGCAGAAGATCAGCCTCTTCCAGTTGAAACGGGGCGGAACGTTCATCGGCATTGACAACTACGTAAGACTCTTTGGATCCCAGGATTTCTGGCTATCACTGTGGAACACCGTCTTCTGGCTCACGATCGTGACAGTCGCCATCCGGATAGTGCTTGGATTGGGACTGGCGCTTCTGGTTGAATCCCGCGCCCTCAGACGCTGGCACCTGTCCGGACTCGCACGAAGCATGCTCCTCATCCCCTGGATAACTCCACCGGTCGTCGCAGTGGCGGCCTGGCAATGGCTCCTCGAACCCCGATACGGCGTTCTCAATCAGATCATTGTGGGATTGGGTATTGCAAAGCAGGGGATACCCTTTCTCGTTCAGACCTCGACCGTCTGGATCGGAATCGTGATCCTTATCGTCTGGCGGGAACTTCCATTTGTCGCAATTTCATTGCTGAGCGGTCTCAAGTCCATACCAGAGGAGCTATACGAATCGGCACGAGTCGAGGGAGCAAACTCCAGGCAGACTTTCTTCCACATCACTTTGCCACTTCTGCGTCCAATACTGACGGTGGTTACTCTTCTCATTACGATTTGGACATTTAATAATTTCCTCTACGTGTGGCTCACAACCGGTGGCGGCCCTGGGAATTTCACCCAGGTGCTGGCAACGCTCATGTATACCGAATCGTTCGTAAAATACGACCTCGGGTACGGTGCCACCGTCGGGGTCACGATGACGCTGATCATGCTCATCTTTTCGATTGTGTACCTGCGTTCTATCTTCCGACGGAATCTGGAGGAGAACCGATGACTCTACGAGAGAAGATTCAGGACGCATCAACCGTCCTGATAACACTTGCCATACTCCTCTGTTTTGTCTTTCCGTTTGTCTGGGTTGTCCTCACGTCTATACGGCCGGATTCCGAACTTTTTACGAAAGCACTGCAGCTTTTCCCCAAGCATGTGACATTCGCAAAGTACAAATCGCTGCTGGGTTCGCAGTTCCTGCGGTACATTCTCAATAGTATATTCGTGGCGACTACATCTACTTTCGTGACAATTGTTGTCTCGATCTTTGCGGCCTACTCATTTTCCCGATATCGCTTCCGCGGGAAGGGACCTCTGCTCGGTGTTTTTGCGTTCAGCCAGCTCTTTCCGTTTGTCGTGTTGCTCACACCGCTGTATATCTTCTTCTACAAACTGCATCTGGTGAACACATATGTCGGACTCATTATTGCCTATACGGCAATTACACTTCCGTTTTGCGTGTACATGCTACTTGGGTACTTCCAGAGCGTACCCGTGAGCCTGGACGAGGCTGCACTTATTGACGGATGTTCAACCTCCCGGGTCATCTTTCGCATTGTACTGCCGGTCGCATGGCCAGGGATTGTCGCGACCGCAGTATATGTGTTCATTCAATCGTGGAACGAGTACCTGTTTGCTCTGACATTCATGACTGACGAGCAGAAGAAAACCATTCCGGTTGGTCTGGCAAATTTCTTCGGGCAGTACACAACAGACTGGGGGTCTGTGATGAGTGCCTCCGTCATCGCAACAGTTCCGACACTCGTCTTCTTTCTGTTCATGCAGAAGCAGCTGGTATCTGGCCTTGCCGCTGGTTCGGTGAAACAATAGTAGTGGAGGTTGGCAGCAGTATGGAGAAGAAGAAGCCGAACATCCTGGTCCTGTTCATGGATGACCAGCGATTCGATACAATTCATGCACTGAATAATCCGGACATCATCACTCCGACAATGGATCACCTGGTCCGCACCGGTACCGCCTTTACTCAGGCGCACCTGATGGGGGGGAGCTGCCCGGCTGTGTGCATGCCGAGCAGGGCAATGCTGCATACCGGTCGGACTCTCTTTCATCTTGAGCGAAGTGGCGAACGGATCCCCGCAGAGCACACGCTGCTGGGGGAATGGCTCAGATTGAACGGATACCAGACCTTTGGCACCGGCAAGTGGCACAACGGTCCTGAATCCTATGCCAGGAGCTTCTCCGCGGGAGGCGAGATTTTCTTCGGCGGTATGGACGATCACTGGAATGTTCCGTGCTGTGATTTTTCGCCGGAAGGTGTCTATCCGGATCCGGTACCGCATCCATGGGACGGCGGCACTGGATCGATTGAAATGGCAGAAAAGTCGTTCGACCATCTTCGACGCGGGAAACACTCCACTGAACTTTTTGCGGATACCGCAATAGATTTCCTGCAGAAGGTGGACACTACAAAGCCGTTTTTTCTCAACGTGGCATTCATGGCTCCACACGATCCGCGCACTATGCCGCAGAAGTTCAGGAATATGTACGATCCCTCGACAGTACACCTTCCAGAGAATTTTATGTCGGCTCATCCGTTTGACAATGGCGAGATGGAGGTGCGCGACGAAAAGCTTGCCGCGAATCCGCGCAGTCCTTCTGAGGTTCGTCGCCATATCGCCGAATACTATGCAATGCTCACTCATCTCGATTTTGAGTTCGGTCGCATTCTCGACGCGCTCAGGTCCACCGGTGAATACCAGAATACGATAATCCTTCTCGCGGCCGATCATGGAATTGCTATCGGGCGTCATGGTTTGATGGGAAAGCAGAACCTTTATGAACACAGTGTGCGCATACCTTTGATTATGGCCGGCCCTGGCATACCAAGGGGTGAAGTGCGGAACGCGTTCTGTTATCTGCTGGACATCTTTCCGACACTCTGTGATCTTGCAGGCATTGGCACACCGGAATCAGTTGAAGGCAAGAGTCTTGCCGGCGCGCTTGCAGATCCACTGTTGCAGCATCGGGATCATCTTCAGCTGGCCTACGGAGAGGTTCAGCGCGGGGTGAAGGACCGACGCTACAAGCTGATCGAGTACGTCGTTCGCGGAGAAAGACACACACAGCTGTTTGACCTCCTGAGCGATCCGAATGAATTGATCGATATTGCGACTCGTCCGGAAATGAGTGTTGTTGTCACGCGGATGAGGGGAATGCTGCGAGAATGGCGTGATGAGCTCTCGGACCCCGCCGATGAATTCTGGAGCGCCTTTCCCTGACAGGTCCGAGACGCCGAGAACCGGCAACGATCATGGATCGCATCGATCTTCATTCAGCCGCCGATTCATATTGGGCGGTTCGCTTCATTGACGAGGGTGTCTACTTCATTTAGTATAGGCGTATACTACAAATCGGAGTAGAAATTGACCAAAAAGGTTATCTCTCTACCGGAAATGGCGTTTTTTTGCGGACCGGGAACGACAGCCTGGTGCCGCTCCGTTCTGAATAGCTGAAAAGCGACTTCGGTTAACGCGCATGGAAGCCGGCATTTTCCTGTACATCGGTGCGATGCTTCTGCTCGCACTTCTGGTAAAGGTCTTCTCACGCAAACTCAAGATTCCCGAAGTGACAGGAGACGTACTTCTGGGCGTTCTCCTTGGCGGTTCGGTTCTGAATCTGCTTTCCGCCGATCATCTGACTCGTCTTGGTCCCATTTCCACAGTCGCCCTTGGCATCATAGCCTTCATGATCGGCGTTGAACTGAAGCTTGACGTTCTGAAGCGGCTCGGGCGCCCGATATTCTTCATAGTGATTTTCGAGAGCTTCGGTGCCTTCGCTCTGGTACTGGTGACGCAGATTCTGTTCTTTCCAGACTCGGTCAATCAGGCGCTTCTGCTCGGCGCGGTGGCTGCTGCGACCGCGCCTGCGGCGACTGTCGCAGTTATTCGCCAGTACAAGGCGAAGGGCCCGCTCACCTCGACGATCCTTGCTGTCGTCGGCATAGACGATGCGGTTGCTCTGATTATCTATGTATTTGCTTCAAGTGTCGTGCGCTCGTCACTTGAAGGCGCTCACCTTGAGGTTATCCACATTCTCCTGCAGGCCGGCCTTTCTGTGTTGATTTCGATTGCCCTCGGTGCCCTGTCAGCCATGCTGTTCGTTTTCCTTGTCGGCAAACGACGTGAAAACGATTTGATCGGACTCGGACTCGCCGCCTTCATTCTCGCGCTGGTCGGTATAGCCGATATGCTCGGGGTATCGGAACTGCTGTCAATCATGGTATTCGGTGCACTGGTGACAAATCTATCGCCCATTCTGAGCAAGAAGACTGAAGGGATTGTAGAGTACTTTGCGCCGGTATTTGTTGCTGCGTTTTTTGTGCTTGGCGGAGCCCACCTTGACGTTCGGCTCATTGGCCAGATCGGCCTTATCGGACTCGCATACTTTCTTGCCCGTTCCGTCGGTAAGATAACCGGTGGTACCCTCGGCGCGGCAATCGGACGAGCGCCCGGAACAATCCGCAAATATGTCGGGTTTTCGCTTCTGCCTCAGGTAGGAGTGGCACTCGCGCTCGCGTTGTCCATCGATAAGACGTTCAATATTCCGAAATATGGTACGGCAGGTCACGATATGGCGGTCCTCATCATAAATGTGTTGTTGTTTACGACCATCCTGACCGAAATTCTCGGACCGTTCATGACCCGGACAGTGCTCCGGAAATCCGGAGAAGTCGAAGAATAGCGGGTGAATGCGAGGAGCGCGTATGTACTTCCTTTTCATAAAGATCGTTGATATCGACTACAAAGAGGACGTGACAATGGCCCTCGAAAGCGTCGGCATTACCAAGGCTTCCTACATCGAGAGCTGGAACCTCGAGAAGTCATTGACCGATGAGATCCTCCTCTTTACCGGCTTCTTCCAGCGGGAGAAGATCGGGCAACAGATAATCATAACCGCCCTGGCCGAAGAGAAGGATCAGGTACACAAGCTTCTCGAAACGCTGCGGATTGCCGGTCTCGATATCGATCACAAGGAGATTCTTCGTGTCGTGCTCATGCCTGTGGAAATGGTGTTCGACTGGGACATGGGTTTGAAGGAGTTCTAGGTTCTGCCGGCTACGAACTGGGTGCGGCAGGGAATTCTATCGAAGTAAGCCTATGTTTCATGTAGTGTGACGAAGATTGGTGAACGGGGGATGCCGACCGAATATTGAGCGGTATTCCACTGTATCCGGCATGTCCGAAACGTCGTTGTAGTCCACTCCCAGGCTTGGAAGGTGATGACCTGCCGGTGTTTTGACTCGATGCGGGAAACCTGTGGTCGCTCATCTCCAGACTGCGCAAAAAGCGGAGCCAATACCTTCCCGCATAAGTATTTGGGCGGGACCCGGCGCCAAGCTTCGGGACACTACGAAGAGTTCGCGCGAATCAGAGGGCAGGCAACAGGCGGTCATCGGCGCAGAGTGCGCAAGCT
>DATKUC010000188.1:0-6067 GCA_035530835.1 Spirochaetia bacterium | reverse complement strand
GCAGCAGACTACCGGCTGACCTATCTTTCGGGACGCTGGGGAGCCGAAACCCAGCTTCAGAGGTCGATGCTCGGGAAGGCGACTCACGTGATGGAAAGCCGTCGCGGCCATACCAGCCACAGTGCAAACCCATGGTGCGCGTTTGACCCCGACGGCGCATCGACCGAAGAGCGCGGACCCGTGTACGCCATCAACCTCGCGTACAGCGGAAACTGGAAAACAGTGGTCCAGAGCACTCCCGCTGGACAGGTCCGCATCGCCTCCGGCATTCACAGTTTCGATTTCTCCTGGACGCTGGCGGAAGGTACCTCATTTGAGACGCCGAAACTCCTGCTTACCTTCTCAGATGAAGGTTTCGGCGGGGCAAGTCGAAACATGCACGCTCATGTCCGCGACAACGTGCTCCCGCTTGGCCACCGAAATGAATTGAGACCCGTACTCTACAACTCGTGGGAGGCGACGGCATTCGACGTGACAGCGGAAAATCAGATGCGCCTCGCGGAGATTGCGGCGGAGATCGGAGTCGAGCTGTTTGTAATAGACGACGGCTGGTTCGGAGCTCGCAACAGTGACAACGCGGGTCTCGGAGACTGGGTGGTCAACCGCACGAAGTTCCCGAACGGACTCGATGCGGTGTCGAAGCGAGTCCACGAGCTGGGAATGAAGTTCGGCCTCTGGGTAGAGCCTGAGATGGTGAATCCGGACAGTGATCTGCACCGCCGGCATCCGGAGTGGGCGTACCGGTACCCGGAGCGAACATCTTCTCAAATGCGCAATCAGCTGGTGCTGAACTTTGGCCGACCCGATGTGCAGGAGTTCGCGATTGGCTTCATGAATCGGTTACTCGATGAGACTGCCATCGACTTCATCAAATGGGACATGAATCGCGTGATAACCGAAGCGGCCGGGCTTGATCTTCCGGCCGACCGTCAGAAGGAAACGTGGACCCGCCACGTACAGGGTCTCTACCGGGTCATCGAGCGCGTTCGTACCTCACACCCATCGGTCTGGTTCGAGGACTGTTCTGGCGGCGGCGGTCGAATCGACCCGGGCATTCTCGGCTTCTACGACCAGGCCTGGATCAGCGACAATACCGATGCATTCGACCGGCTCTTCATCCAGGAGGGCTACTCATTTGGCTACCCGGCGAATACCATGGTCGCCTGGGTCACATCGGAACACAGCTTTCTCGGTAGACGCAGGCTTCCGCTCGCCTATCGCTTCCACTCTGCAATGGCCGGCGTGCTGGGAATCGGTGACGACGTGAGCCGCTGGAGTGATACAGAGAAAACACAGGCGAAGGGGCTTGTGGCGCTTTACAAGGAGATCCGTCCGATAGTTCAGCAGGGTTCACAGTACCGGATCCTCCCACCGGGAACCGGAAGTCTCGCTGCGGTACTCTATGTTGCCGGGGACCTCTCCGAGGGTGTTCTGTTTACCTACCTGAACCGCAACCACTACGGCAATCCGCTTCCGATACTTCGGCTTCCCGGCTTCCAGAAAGACCGCCTGTATGAAGTCGAATCAGGAGACGGACCGGCTCAGACCATGTCCGGGCGGGCACTGCATCTTGTCGGAATTCGCCCGAATCTCCGCGAGGAGTACGAAAGCGCGATAATCCGAATCCGTGCAAAGTGACGGTAAACGAATGACAACAATGGCGGCACCATGAACACCGAACATCGGGAACCGGATTTCCGGGCCGGCGAACGCCGCACCGCGACCATTCTTTTTACCGATATGAAGGACTTCACCCGCCTTTCAGAAGACATGGACCCTGAGGAGATGGACAACCTCATGAGTACGGTCTTCTCGGAGTTTGAAGCAATCATCCAGAGTCACGACGGCACCGTCGAGAAGTACATAGGCGACGCGCTTGTCGCCGTTTTCGGTGCCCGGACTATCCACGAAGACGATCCTGATCGAGCGGTAAACGCGGCCCTTGATTTCGTCAGCAAGATAGAGGAGCTGAACGGATCACTGCGAAGCCGTGGATTGAAACTCAGCTTTCGCTCGGGAGTTCATACCGGACTCATCACGACCGGCAAACGGGGTCAATTTGAAGTGGTAACGGGCCACGCAATGAGCGTTGCGTCGCGGTTACAGAACCTGGCGGAACCGGACACAATTCTCGTTTCCGAGGCGACGCGGGAATCCTGCGAGAACGAGTTTCTCTTCTCGGAGCCACTCGATCTTCAGCTCCGCGGAAAGGAGGAGACTCTTGTCGCGTTTGTCGTGAAAGGGAGAAATCTTCATCCGACGCGGGAGTCTTCGCTCTTCGTGGGACGGGACGAACTTTTGTCTGATATGGTCAAGGCATATCTCAAACATGAACCGACAACAACTGACGGATTCTTCCTCGTCGGTGATGCCGGGATCGGAAAGACAGCACTGGCGTTTCGGTTCATCGACGGTATCCGCCGCTTTCCCGGATTTTCCTCACCGGTGCTCTATGCGCGTGCGCAGCGTTACCGCAACATCCCCTTTGCGGTCATCACTGACATGGTGAGCAATTACCTCGGTCTCGAAAATCGGGCCGACGAAGCGGCAGTTCTCTCCAGACTTGAGTCAGCGCTATCGGTCGAGACGACAAGCGCGCGCGAGTTTGCGGCACTTGTCTGCGGCAGACATTCGGGAAGTCTCGACACCCAATCCTTCGTCCATCTCTACATGATTGTGACCGGCATCCTGCGCGCGCGTGCGGACAGCCCTTACCCTTCAGTCATGTTCATCGACAACACTACCTACATGGACGAGCAGAGCCGGGATTTTCTCCAGTTCTTCCTGCGCAACTCGACCGACCGACCGCTCTTCCTGCTTGCCGACCGCACGACGCAGAGCAGTCTGACTGAACTCTTCATGGGCGTCAGAACTCTCACGGTTCCGCAGCTCTCGAACGATGAGTCAGTGGCCCTTGTGAAGGGGCTCTGGAGGGATGGCCGGGACGATGCAGTGCTCGGCACGATCCTCGGCAACGCGGGAGGTAATCCGCTTTTTATCCGGGAATATGTTCGGTACGCGCGGGAGACAAAGGATCTGTCGTCGCTGCCGGCGACAATTCAGACGATCTTTCTCTCGTCAATTGATAATCTTGAGCCGTCATACCGGGATCTTCTCCAGAAGCTTTCCGTATTTGCGCACTCCTTCAGTGTGGAGGACGCAGTCTACATCCAGGAGCACACCGATGGTGATCCGGCAATAGTCGTTCCGGCTATCGAACTGTTTCAGAAGCAGGGCATCATCATTTGCGAGAGCACCTACATGTTCAAACATGATCTGTTCAAAAAAGCTGTGTATGACTCGCTCCTGAACTACAACAAGCGGGTGGTTCACCGACTCATAGCAAACCGAATGCGGGAGGCGGGAAATCCGCATACGGTGCGGCTGATGCATCACCTCACCCGGGCCGAAGATTACGCGGACGCTCGGTCAGTGCTTCTGGGCGCGATCGATCATACCGTCAATATGGAATACCTGAGGTTTCTCGATCTACTCCTCGAGAAATGCGACGCGACCGACTACGATTCCCGGATACAGTATCTGTTTGCGAAGTCGGCAGTCCTTTTCAACAACGGAAACACCGAGAATGCTGATGAAATCCTGAAGCAGATTCTTCGTCTGGCCGTACAGCAGAAGAGTCCGATCTACATGGCAAATGCGTATCACCTGCTTGCCGCATACAATATGAAGTCATACGCGTTCCAGAAGGCGTACTTCTGCGGGCGTAAGGCGCTTTCCTACTACGAGCAAACCGGAAACAGACAGAATGCAGAAGCAAACGTGATAAAGACGATGAGCCTGACCGAACTTCTGCGTAACAACCTCGAGGAGTCGGCACGCCTCATCGCGCGCCTCTCCGACGAACGTTTCAGCCATGTGCTTGACGTAGTTGAGGCGCGCGCAGAGCGTTTCCTGCTGACCGGTGATTACCGGGAAGCCGTGGAGCTTCTCGAATACGGAATGCAGCGTATCGGTGAGAATGCGGACGACCACTGGTTCTCAGTTCATTCACTCGCTGCAATAACCTACTGGCAACTGTGTGATTTTCAGCGGATGAAAGAGGTCATCACTCGATTGCTCGGAGCCGGCGGGCAGCACTACTCGAATATCTCGCAGCTGCATGCGCACCTTTCGGTCGCCTGCCGATTTACCGACGAAGAACCGCGCGTGGAAGAGCACCTGAAGCAGGCCGAGTTCTACGCCTATCAGATTCACAATGATTTCGACCTCATCGATGCACTCAGATCACTCGCCGTTTCCCTGCTCATCCTCGGTAAGGTCGAAAAAGCTGCCGAGATTGCCCGGGAAGGCATTACCATCGGCCTTCGTCATTCGGCTTTCTACCCGACCTTCACGCTGATGATGGTTCTCTCTGAAATCCTCTACCTGCACGGGGAACTTGAAAGTTGCCGATTCTTCATCGATGAGGCCACATTCTCGGTCGAACTTGACCCGCTTCTTCCGCCGCGGGATCTGCTGATCTACTACTATCTGCGATACCTGCTCGATCCGGGACAGAAGCGATCCGACTATCTGGAGACCGCCTGCGGTCTGCTCGAACACGAAAAGGCGGAGATCGAACAACCTGCGCTCATCGCTAACTTCCTGAAGCTCAGACTATTCGGCAAGATTCAGAAGGAGTCTGACCGTCTCGGTTTCAGCCGCGATTCACGTGCGTCAGAAGCGAAGTCTTCCGGACGTTGACAGCTCGCTGGAAACGGTGTTAGATGAGAAGTGACTTCAAATAATCCGGAGCCGTCATCTATGGAACACCACGAAATCCTCCAGACAGTGCCACTTTTTGCCAACATAAGTTCCCACTATATCAAGGGGATTGCGAAATCCTGCGCCGAACGAAGTTTCAAAAAGGGTGAATATCTGGTCAAGCAGGGCAATCCTGGTATCGGACTGTTCATTATCGTCAGCGGGAAGGTCAAGATAGTAAAATCACTTGATCAGGGACGGGACGTGGAAATTGCCACCCACGGTCCCGGCGAAGTGGTCGGAGAGTTGGCAGTCCTCGACGGCGCGCCGAGAACCGCAAACGTGGTTGCCGTCGAAGACACCAAGACTCTGGTGCTCGCTTCATGGGCGTTCAATTCCTTCATGGAGTCCCATCCTGAGGTCGCACTTCAGGTGCTTCCCATCGTGGTGCACCGTTTTCGCGAGACCAATGAGGCACTGATCAGTCTGCAGGCTTCGCGGAACGACTGATCAGAAAAATGATTCTCTTTCCCGCACGTACCGTTCGCATTCTCTCAGTCGACGGCGGTGGTGTCCGCGGACTTATCCCCTCTCTTGTGCTGACAGAAATCCAGAGAAGGCTGCGCGCTCGAGGGAAGGGTCGCCCATTTCACGAAATGTTCGACCTCGTCGCGGGCACCTCAGCCGGCGGTGTCATTGCGCTTGGGCTCTCGCTCCCGGTCCGCGAGAAAAGCGGTGCCTTTTCGCGCACCACTGCAGCGCTCGACATCAGTCAGATCACCTCGCTGTTTACCGAACGTGGCGGTGAAATATTTCCGCGTGGCCGGCTGGGCAACCTCCGGTCGCTTGTCCAGGCCTTCGGGGAAAAGTACAACGCCGGATCACTCGAACAGGTCCTCGACGGAGTATTCGGTGATGCAACCGTGAAGGATGCGCTCACAAATCTCCTGATCACCAGCTACGACATTGAGAAGCGCAATCCGCACATGTTCAAGAAGCGCCCGCAGAGAAATGGCAAAGTCGACCTGAACTTCTTCATGAAAGACGCTGCCCGGGCAACATCGGCAGCACCGACCTACTTTGAACCCGCGTATATTGATTCGGTCCCTGCCGGCAGTTCGCCGTTCTGTCTGGTGGATGGTGGAATCTTCGCGAACAATCCGGCGCTTGCGGCGTATATAGAAGCGCGCAAGATATTCCCGCATGCGCGGCGCTACGTGATCGTATCGCTCGGCACAGGATGGGCGCGCCGTGGATTCACATATGAAAAGATTCGGGATTGGGGCTATCTGGAATGGGTATCGCCGCGAAACGGTGTGCCGCTGTTCAGCCTGGCCAGTGACGGCCAGAGCGTAGCGGCGGT
>DATKUC010000187.1:0-18088 GCA_035530835.1 Spirochaetia bacterium | reverse complement strand
CTCTCCGTGTATGCGACCCTCATCGGCAGACACTGGCGGGCACCGTACAACAAGGATTATCCGCTCATCGTACCGTTCAAGCGTATGCTTGGGCCGCTCCTGGACCACGTGGGTTCACGGATTACGAAGCGGCTTATGCCTCCGCCGCCAAAGGAGATCAACCACCGTCGGGCAGCCGCGCAGTTTCCGGTACCCGATAGCGCACAGACGACCAGAGGGGTCGCCGACCGTATAGTATGACCGGGAAGCGCGCCGCGCGCCGCTCAACCTGACACCGTGCGCCGCGACGGAGCCGACCGCCTTCGCGGGTTTGCTCCATTTAACTGCTCATACCACTTTCTGAACCAAGTCGCGGTACGTCTGAACGCCTCATCGGGAGGCACTTCCGGAGTGTATCCGAAGTCGCGGGTCGCCTTTGTATGGACAAAGGTGTGATGCACGCACGTCTGAACTACCGAAAAGCGGCATAGTCTCGATCTGGGGAAAAAGAACTCGACAATTGATGCAAGCAAATAGGCTGGCAGATAGGGTATTGAACGGCGAGCCCGCGGAAGGCCGAGCTCTTCGAGAAATGGCGCAACGAAGTCAAACAGATTCTCGTCGGGTGTGTCGTCGGTAATGAAGTAACTCTCTCCCGCAATCGGGGAGCCCGGGTACAGTCGGGACGCGGCAAGCAGATGTGCCTGCGCGACATTTTCCGAGTAGACATGACTGAACAGAGACTGTCCGTTACCCACGCGGATGTTTCTGCCCTTGCGCGCCAGATCAATGACGTTCGGTAGATGGTACTTGTCCCGAGGACCGTACATGCCTGCCGGCCTGAGTACACAGGTCGCGAGATCCAGCCCATTGGCCGAAAGGATGAGCTTCTCCGCTTCAATCTTTGTTCGGGAATAGATGTCGGCGGGCGGGCGCGAAGGATACTGAAGTGATTCGTCTCCCTGCACTATAGGCTTTCGACCGTCCACTACAACATCCATTGAGCTGGTGAACACGAGGCGACGCACGCGATTTCGTCGGCACGCTTCTATAACGTTCCTGTTTCCGCCGATGTTGACCTCGGCGTAGTTCGATCGAGGCAAGCGAGGATTCCAGACAGCAGCGGCAGTCTGAAAGACCACATCGACTCCGCTGCAGGCGAGATTCACCTGTTCGGCGTTCCGGATATCTCCAAGCAGAAGTTCGATTCGATCATCTTCAACAGGTGCAAGGTCCAGAACGCGGACATCGTGTCCTCCAGAAATCAGCCTGGTAACGATATCGTAACCGAGCATTCCCGCTCCGCCAATGACAAGGCACCGCTCGCCTCCGCTGCCAGCCATACGTTCTCAGCTTCCTTCGACTTGTTCGAACGGGTGAAACAGTCGGTAGAATGCCGGCGGAACCGTGAATTTCAGTGCGGTCGGAATGACCGAGATCTCAAGCCGCCCGCCGGCTGTCGAAGATCCTGCGTGGCGCAGCTCACCGTCGACATGGTAGGAGAATGATTTGTCGGATTCAATCACCAGCGATCGGACCTCGTACCGCTGGATAACCGGGCGACTGCTGCGGGCCGCGCGCTTGTTGATTTTGTCATGATGACCGTTCCATAGGGCTCCTAAGTTCAACACCATAGACCTTTTATCGGCAAACTCGAACACGTAGACATCCATAAATCCGTCATTGCACACCACGTCAGGACACACCTTGAAAAGCTTTCCGTAGTATGGCCTTGTACCGAGTTCGAGCATGACAGGGCGGGTGCGGAGATCAAGAGTGTCGATCGGGAACTCCGCATTTACCCGCGTTCCGCGAAACGCGTACTTGCCCTCTTCGAGTCGCAGGCGAAACTCGGGTAGCGTCCGGAAATCCATCGTAGCGAACTCGCCGAGTGCGCTGCCGAGGTAGCGGCCTATGCCTGCTCGCACCTTTTTTGCCGAGTCGCGCCGCGCGAGGACCTTCGCATCGAATCCGGCGCCAAGGAGCTGACCAAACTCGACGACCGGACCATCCTGCACTCGCAGAATATCGACGGCGACAGCATATCCGTTCAGCATGCTCAGCGCGTAGGACTCCAGCTGCGTCCGGATACTGTAAGGAACTTCATATGAGTCCTGGATTCCGTTCCCTGATCCGCCGCGCAGGAACCCGACTGACCTTCCCGTCATCGACTCCGGCGTGATCCGAGCAAGGGTGTTGATTGCATCATGCGCGGTGCCGTCACCGCCCCATACCAGAAGGTGCCGATATTGACTTCGGGTAAACTCCTCGACTGATGCTACAAAGTGGTCACGGTCGCGGGTGATTATGACTTCAGGAACCGGGATTCGCCGGGCAACGCGGGCGAGAATCCGGGAATACCTCGGGTAGCGGGATGGATTGATCACGAGAAGGCAGGAGGCAAAGCCATCCCGAATATCGCGTTCGTCTGGGTACCGGCCGCCGATGAGTCTCATCGGTTAAAATATACACTTTCGCAGGTTCCCGGGAACTCTCTCAGCTGAGATCCGGGAAAGAACAGGTTCGATTCTTCCCGGTTCGCTTTGCACCGATCATGGCAATGTCAGCTTCACGGATAAGCTCGTCAATCTTGGAGCCTGGCCGATACTCGGCAACCCCAAGGCTCACCGTGATCCGAATATCCATCTGCTGATACTTCACCGTCGCATCGGCAATTTCGGTCCGGAGTTTTTCCGCTACATGAACCGCCTGCGCAAGTGTGGCCTGCGGCAGGCAGATCAGGAACTCCTCGCCGCCCCAGCGCGAACACAGGTCCTCCCGCCGCACGCTCGATCTCATGGAATCGGCAACAAAGACGAGGACTCGATCACCCGCCTCATGTCCGTAGCTGTCGTTTACGCCCTTGAATCCGTCGATATCCGCAAGCACTATGCAGAACGGCGAATCATGCCGGCGCGACCGGCTGAGTTCGGCGTCGATCTGATCGAGTATCCTCCGTCTGTTCGAAAGTCCGGTGAGATAGTCGGTACTGGCCGCAGTACTCAGCCTGAGATTTGCCTCTTTCAGGCTTCGCTGGTAGCCGTCACTTATCCGTACCACTTTTGCAAATTGTTTCAACAACGACTGGTACCGTTGTTTCAGTTCTACGAAATGGGCGTAGGACTGCTCCTGTTCGAGCGACCTGTCGGCAACGATCTCCTCCGCCCATGGCAGGGTTGGGTCATCGTTGAATTCGTTCGTCGTCTGTTTCTCGTTCTCATCGGTCATGCAGGTTCCTTTCGTGGCACGGCCGAAAACGGCATCGAAAAGTCTTCCCGGAACTCGTCTATGGTATCCAGTTCCCTCTCGTTTTCATCGTCATAGGACCACTCGACCGCAACTGTTCTCCCGGCCTTGAACGCAGCCTCGAGCTCATCGAGCAGGTCGATCATGCACTTGGTGCTGCTCGTGTTCAGGTATGAGAGGTTGATACTCAGCGTGACCGGTCCATCTTTTTCCGCAAGATATTGCTTCAGCCAGGAGATTATCGGAGCATAGAACTCGAACGAGTTCTCCGGGTACGATTCACCGCCAATTTCGAGCAATCCGGAGTCGGGATCGAACATGATCGAAGGCGAAGAAAGTGCTGGTTCAATTGCGAGTTTTTCCACGTTTTACCTACCCGGCAAGAATTGAGACGGAGATATTGAAGAAGGTCGATCCGTCCGCCAGGCGCCGAACCGAGAAAGCGAGCGGATCGGACGCTTTCCGTGCCATGTCTATGAATCCGAGGCCGGCGCCTCCGCTTGCTGCCGGTGAGGCGCTGCGAAGTCTCTCCTTGTACAATGCCTTCAATTGCAACTTGTCCAGCACTCGCACCGACGACAGAGACTGCTCGAGTGCGGGGCAATCCTCGTCCCGAACGAAATTCCCTGAGCTTACGATATAGCGATCCCCTTCCCTGGCAATGACGAGAGTTCCATTTTTGAAGCGCGCATACTCGGGTTCCGAAAACGGTCCGGATGAGGTGTAGTTCTTCAAATTCTGCGCCTGTTCGATGAACACGGCAAATACGTCCGCAATGCAGTTTTTCGGCGCATCGTTGCTTTCAAGATACTTGCGCACCGCGATGCCGAGTTCCTCGATAACGCTGTGCGAAAACGGCCCGTTGAAGCAAATCATGACTCCGTATTCGGTAAATACGTTGCGCAAACTATAGAGGTCGAAATCAGCCATGCTCATCTCCCACTGACTTTAGCTGTCCTTCGGACGCGCGTTCCAGGCGAAAACCAAACGCGAGTGCATCGTCCCGCTGCGGCTGGCTCCCGCGATAACCATCGAACTCAGCCTCCCACGCCGGACATTGAGCGTCAAGCGGCCGGCACGCACAACGTGAAATGAGCCCGGAGAGGCGACCGGTACCAAATGCGCGGGTGGATTCCACACCGGGCTGATCAACATAGCCGTCGGTGCACATGAAGAACGCCCGACCTTCGGTATCAAAAACGTGGTTCTGAAAAGTCGAAGTCCCCCGGCGGTAGCCGATTGCGCGTGGCCGATCACGTACGGTCGACACACTTCCGTCCTTTTCCAGAACGTACAGCGGCATTCCGGCTCCGGCATACACTAACCTCCGCTCGTCCGGGAAGCAAGAGCAGAGCGCAATGTCCATCCCGCCCTGTGTCCGGTAGTTTCCGCTATCCTGTCTGAGCGACTCCCTCACCTCGCGCTCGAACGCATCAAGTATGGCTGCCGGATCGTCACCTGCCATTCTCGAGGTGATGAGCTGCAGAAACGAGTCGGCCATCACAGTCATGAGCGCACCGGGAACTCCGTGCCCCTCACAATCGACAACGGCACACAGAAACCCCTTTTCGATTTTCCGCACAAAAAGGAAATCTCCGCCTACAACATCACGCTGACGACGAAAGAACGAGTGGCTCGCAAAAAGCTCATCGAGCATCGGCTCGGGCGCCATCATTCCATCCTGGATCATACGCGCAAAGCGAATGCTCTCCATCACCTTGCGATTCGAAGCTGCAAGTTCACCATTCACCGCGGTCAGTTCGGTAGTCCTCTCGGCGACAAGCTGCTCGAGGTTCCCGGTGTAGCGCTGAACCTGTCGCGCCATCTCGGTAAACGCAACCGAAAGAGCCCCGATCTCGTCATTGCGGTCAAACCGAAGCGCAAGATCATAGTTGCCTCCGGCAATCTGGTGCGCTGAAGAGGTGAGCGCGGAGAGCGGTCGGAGAACTACGCGCTCGATCAGTGCCGCAAGAATGCCAAGCGCGACAAGTATCGAAAAAATCAGGAGCGCAAACAGCGGAACGAAGTTGGTCGGTGACACGAAGGTAGAGGTATCGACCGCGACAATCGCCATCCAGCCAATGTCGGGAATTGGTGCCATTACGGTCAGGCGATCATGCCCGGAGAGTCGCACGACTTCCGCGACACTCTTTCCATCCCGTGCATCGGCAAACATGCGCTCGAGTTTGCCGCGGTCCCTGGTCGAGGACGCCAGATCAAAGACGGTGATCTTCTTCCCCGCTGCCTGTTCGTTCGCGTTGTGCGTGAGATAGGCAACATCGTGATACGCGGTAATCACCCCCTGGTTGTCAGTCAGCATCGAGGTGGTGCCGTCCCCTTCGGCACGAACCAGATGCGAAACCAGATCGCTTATGTCGATACCGGTTCCGGTCAGTCCCACAACTCGGCCATTCACGCGCACGAGGCAGTTGATCCAGACCTTCGCAGCTCCGATCAGCCGGTTGAAATCAAGATTGAACGTAACGTCCTTTCCCGCCGCTACGGTATTGAAGTACCACACATCTGCCGGGTTGTTACGGTCAAGGACGGTTTCAACAAGCGGAGAATCAGCCGGCTTATTGTAGTATGCGCGCGTCGCGTCGGTAACAACGAAATAGTTCCTGTCAAGGAAGGCTGAGCTGTAATACTTGAGCTCCGTAAACGCTCGATCCTTGAGCGTTGCGTTCCCCGGATCGACCATCCACTCGCGAAGAGTCGGCGATTGCGCGAGACGGCTTGAGAGCGTCGCTTCGCGGGAAAGAAGATCGCCAAGTCTCGCCTGTTCTCCACTGGCTCGTTCGAGCGCATAGCTTCGTGCCAGCCCCTCAACTATTCCCTGGACACCCAGAAAGAATGAAATGGTCGAGACGGCCGCAACGAGCGCGAAGAGACCGAGTGCAATAAGCAGGAATCGGGTTGTGAGTCGGTGAAATCCCAAGGTCGGCGATCCTCCCATCGTCTGTCGGATGCATCTTTAAGTGACAAAAGTATGCCAAAGTATACCATAGAGAGCTAAACGATTCTCCAGTCGAACGGCGGCAGCTGTCTACGACGGGCGGGGCCTGCGAAGCCGACCGGAAACGACAAGAGCCGAAAATCCGGCCAATGCAAGAATCGAAGTCGCGGCAAACAGGGTCGCGGTGCCGCCTGTCTGCAGTAGCACCCCTCCGCCGAATGCCCCGATCATTCCACCCAGCCCAAAGTTGGCCGCGGTCATCACCCCTTGAGCGGTGGACGCGGAACCGGCTGGGGATAGCTCATGTGCTGCCCCTACTGACGCCGCCTGAAACATGGAAAATGATGGGCCATGAAGGAGCTGAATGACCAGTGCAAACGCCGGCGTACGGAGTGGAACATAGAGAAAGAGGCGCACCGCCATGATGAGGATAGCCGCATAGAGTACTCTACGGGTTCCGAATCGACGGATGAGCATCGGAGAGAGCAGATAGAATACGATTTCGCTCAGAGTCGCGACGGTCAGCGACAGTCCAAGTATGAGGCCGGACGCACCGAGTTCCTTGAGCCGTACAAACAGATAGTTCGTAAGAACGCCGAGCATGGTGCCCTGCAGAACCACCGCTGCCAGGAGTCCGACGAACCGCGGGCGGCCGAGAAGCGCTGTGAGGTGTTCTGTGAGGCGGGAACTCGACGGAGCCGGTTGCCGGGGAAACAGGACCGAAACGCCGACGCCCAGCGAAAGGATCACCGCATAGCCTGCGAACACCACGGTCAGACCGTGGACGTCGACAAGAGCGCCGATCGCCGCACCGGCAACTCCCCAGCCGATCGATCCCCAGAGGCGCACCCTGCCGTATCGGTGACGCTCCTGACCGAGGCTGTTCAGCACCATCGCGTCAAGCAGCGGACTCAAACCTGAAAGAGTGACCGCGTACACAAGGACGATCAGTCCCATCCCGAGGAAACCGCGGGCATAGGGCAAAAGCAGGGCAGCAATAATGGTCCCGATCATCGAGAGCTGAAACACCAGGCGGTGACGATTTGTCCGGTCTGCAACTGTTCCCCAGAATCCGGCGCCGAACATTACTGCCACGGCCGGCAGACTCAGCAGGATGCCGCTCTGGGTGCCGGAGAGTCCCCGCGAGACGTAGTAGAGGCTCAGAAACGGCGCAAGGCAGGAAGCCGCTGCATAATACAGGAAGTAGAGTGAGCCGCCGACGAGAGGCCCTGTTGCAGTGAAACGTTTCATGGACGGTACGCTCATCGGCACAGCATATCGGGGAATACGACTGCAGACAATGAGGTTAATCGGGCGCTTGACCCTCGGTACCGAAGCTGCTATGTTCGATCCATGATCAATTGCGTATGCAACAGATCCATTCAACTCGCAGCGGCCGCGGCGCCCTACAGGGACCAGCGGCCTCAGGCTCAGAGCAGATAGTACATCGGCTCTGCGTCAGCGAGAAAAAAGGCCGCGGTTTCCGGAACCGCGGCCTTTTTTGTGCCCCCCGGCGGGGCGGCACAGGACGGTCCGGCTCCCGGAAGCGATGGCCAGGGGAGACAGCATGAGACGGAATATCGTTCATCCCGGTGCCGGTCAGCTCATCTACGAGATCAGGCAGATCGTTCAGTTCGCACATGAGGTCGAGGGGCATGGAGTCCCTATCACCTGGGAGAACATCGGTGATCCCGTGTCCAAGGGTGAACAGTTGCCTGATTGGATTCGGAAAATCGTTGCGCGCCATGCGCAGGAGAACTCCAGCTACGCATACGTCGATACCCAGGGCGTGCCCGCGACTCGGGAGTTCCTCGCAAATCAGGTAAATGCGCGGGGCGGCGCGCAGATCGGGCGTGAGGATATTGTATTCTTCAACGGTCTCGGCGATGCCGTGTCGAAGGTGTTCGGTTACCTGCGCCGTGAAGCCCGCGTACTCGGCCCATCACCTGCGTACTCAACGCACTCTTCGGCCGAGGCGGCTCACTCAGGTTACGACCACCTCACCTATCGGCTTGATCCGGCCAATGACTGGTTACCGGATGTCAGCGACATCGAGATGAAGATTCGATACAACGATTCGATCGCCGGACTTCTTCTCATCAATCCGGATAACCCGACCGGCGCTGTCTATCCACGAAGCCTGCTCCGGGAGTTCGTGCGAATAGCCCGAACCTATGACATCTTCCTCGTCTGCGATGAGACATATGCAAACGTCGCCTACAACGGAGAACCCTTCGTCAGCCTGGCCGAGGTCATAGAAGATGTGCCGGGCATGAGCCTCCGATCCATTTCGAAAGAGTTCCCCTGGCCCGGCGCACGCTGCGGATGGGCTGAAGTGTTCAATCAGCATAACGACGAGAACTTCGCCACCTATATTCGCAGCATCATCGACGCAAAGCGCCTCGAGGTCTGTTCGACCGCGCTCCCTCAACTGGTAATTCCAGAGGTCTTTGGCGACCCCCGCTACGAAGACCATCTGGAGAGGAGGCGGCGCATGTTCGAGCAGCGCGCGAATGAGGCGTACGAATCATTTGCCGCAGTCCCGGGGGTGCGCGTCATGCGACCTCGCGGGGCGCTCTACTTTACCGTCCTCTTCGAATCAGGGCTCCTCGATGGAACTATGAGCCTCCCTGTGGCGGATCAGTCGCTGAGAGCTCTGCTTGAAGCACGCACCGAACATGTTGCAGCGGACAAGCGGTTTGCCTACTGGCTGCTTGGATCAACCGGAATCTGCGTTGTCCCGCTCACCGGGTTTGCCTGCGACCTGCCTGGCTTCCGCATCACGCTGCTTGAAACCGACGAGGAGAAGCGGCGGTGGACGCTGCGAGCGATTGCAGATGCTATAGCGGTCTACCTCGCCTCCGGCAGCATGGGAACAAACGACGCAGTCCGGATGGCTTCCGAAACGATCGCTCTGACGTAGCCGGAGCCGGCACTTCCGCACAGACCGGAGCAATGCAGTCCGGTCTGTGTGCACTTCTTTGGATAGCCTATACATAACCTATTTCATAAGGATATTTAATCTATATTTAATCTCCTTCTAGTTGTTTTGGACTATAATAAAGGATAGACTTGTGGAGGTTATTGTTCGGCGGAATCCACAACGATGGGAACGCACCATCAAATTCAATTACTGGAAGATGTCCTCAATGAGTAATCAATTTCCCTTTGCACACTACCGGTCTCACTTTGATTCTCCCCCGCAACGCAACGGGCACGGTGCAGTGCGTACCACTTCGAATCGACGGAAAAAACTACTGACAGCGGGCCTTGCCGCGGCAATACTGTTCATTGCTGCACAGATCCCGGCGGGCGCCGAAACGGTAATCGATGTCGATTCGGCAGTCGCCCTGGCGATGCATAATAATCTTGGTATTGCAACCGAGCAACTGAAACTGGAGAAGAACCTCCGCGCGAAAGAGACGGTGTGGAACCGGTTCATACCCTCCATATCGGCGAGCGCAACGCTGGGGAGACTGAACTCGGCGACACAGATTGCCTCAGGACTGATTGCCGACCCTACAAGCGCAGTTTCACCGGGTGTCTACAATCGCGTGATAGCGACCCCCGCGGTCACGTTGCAGCCGTGGTCGGTTAGCGTCCGACTGCAGGCACAACTCACACTGTCCGCGCAGATGGTCTACGGCATCCGGCAGACTGTGCTCGACTACCAGGCGGGCGTTACAAGCCTCGGTGCTGCCCGGGCAAAGCTCGAACGCGATGTGCGGAAACAGTTCTACAACCTGCTGTTGATCGCAAGCAGCATCGATCTCCAGAAACAGGCGATTCAGACCGCCGAACAGCGGCTGGCACAGACCAAAGCCAACTACCAGAACGGCATGGTCGATGAATACACCTACCTTGCCGCACAAGTCTCGCTGGCGAATCTGCGCCCGCTTCTCGAAGAGATGCAAAGCGGATATGACACCGCGCTCATGGCTTTCAATCAGACGATCGGCCTCGGACTGTCGGAACGGCCGACACTCGCCGGTTCCATAGAGGCGGAACTGATTCCCATTACCATGGCTGATGCTGATCGACTGACCGCAAAGTATCTGCCCGGCAGATACGACATTCTCAGCCTGCGTCAGTCGGTGGAACAACTCAGAAATGTAGCGAGTCTGACGGAGGCCGGCCTCTATCCGACACTGACCCTCGGCTACACAGCCGATCCGACCTTTATACGGGACCCGTTCGCAGATCCCTGGTTTGCAAACGTGAATCGTGACTGGCAGCAGATGAGCGGTATGTTCACGATTACGATCGGTGTCCGGCTGGACCCCCTGCTCCCCTCGTCGACCACACGCGTGCAGATTGCCGACTACCAGAACCAGGCGCGACAGGTTGAAGACGGCCTCAAACAGGCAATACAGGGTGCTGAGATGGAAGTCCGCCGGATCATCATGACACTCGAAAAGACACGAACCACTCTCAGCGTCAAAAAACTGAACGTTGAGCTCGCCACCCGGGCTCTGAGTCTCGCAGAGGATGGGTATCGCGCCGGGACGAGAGATCTCCTTGACGTGCGAAGTGCACAGCAGGATCTGCAGAAGGCCCAGGTGGATGTTCTCTCGGACGAATACAACTACAAGGCGAGTATCCTTGACCTTGAAGCCGCGCTGAATACATCGATCAATTCAATAAAGGACACTATCAATGCAAACGCCAGGTAATCGCAGGTCTGTACCGATTCTGCTTGTCGTAGTCGCATCCATATTGCTGCTTGCGACCTTCACTTCGTGTGCACGCCCGAAAACCGCCGCAGCGCCGGGGGCGGCAAATGCCGCTGACGCACCGACCATCTTTCCAATAAGCGTAACCGAAGCCGTTGCCGGCGACCTGAGCGACTACATAACCGTTGCGGGAGGAATCGAGGCGGCAAAGAGTGTCGACGTCTACGCGGATACGAGCGGCACGCTCGTCAGTCTCAAGGTGCGTCTCGGTGACTACGTGCAGCGAGACCAGATAGTCGCAGAGGTCGATCCTTCGCGCCCCGGCCAGAACTTCGTGGCAAATCCCGTCCGGGCGCCAATTGCGGGCACGATAACGTTACTCCCGGTCGATCTCGGCTCGCGTATCACCCAGGCAGTTCCGGTTGTCCGGATCTCGACTATCGACCATCTGCAGCTGAAGACACAGATTGCAGAACGGTTCATCGGTCAGATTCGCGACGGAGAACGCGCAATTGTCTCCCTCGAGCCATATCCGGAAGCGACCTTTGCCGCACATGTCACTGAACTGAGCCCCATTGTTGATGCTCAGACGCGCACCATGGGACTCACACTCGAATTCGATACTCCCGACCCGCGTGTCAAAGCGGGAATGTACGCAGAGATCAAAATCATAACGCAGCACCGGACCTCAATTGTGAAGGTGCCTACCGACACGATTATCGAGCGAGGACCGCAGCTCTTTGTCTTTGTGCCGGAAACCGACAACACCGCAAAAAAGCGGGATGTGAAGGTCGGTATTCAAATCGACGGCAAGTCTGAAATAGTGAGCGGCCTCCGCGCCGGAGAACGCGTGGTTGCCCGAGGTCAGTCACTCCTTGAAGACGGTGCCCGGATCCGAATCATGGATCAGCTGCCGCCGCTTCCGGCTGAAGACGTCGTACGGTAGCAGGAAAACGAATGAGTGTCACAAAATCAGTTGTAAACCGGCCGACTACCGTCATTATCATCTTTGGTCTGGTCATCGGATTCGGGCTGTATTCGATGGCGAACCTCGCAATCGACCTGTTTCCCGAGATAAACCCGCCGGTGCTTCTCATCATCACGAGCTACTCCGGAGCGAGCCCTCAGGACGTTGAGAAGACGATCTCACGACCGCTCGAAAGCGCGCTCAGTAACGTCGGCAATATCAGCAAGATCACCTCCACGTCGAGCGCCGGCACCAGCATGATCCAGATGGAGTTCACCTGGGGTACGAGCATGGCCGAGGCGTCGAACGATGTGCGTGACAGAATCGAGTTCGTGAAGAACGCGATGCCCGATGGAGCCGGAAGTCCCCAGATTTTCAAATTCGATCCATCGATGATTCCGATTCTCCAGCTGAAGGTATCCGGGAATCGTTCGCCGGAGGATCTGCGACAGATCGCCGAGAACATGATTCAGCCGCGCCTTGAACAGATTGACGGTGTGGCACTTGCAGGGGTCAACGGTGGGCGCACCAAGCTCGTGCGTGTGGAGATACCGAGGAGCAGACTCGAAGCGTACAATCTGACGATGAGCCAGGTGGCAGGAGCGCTCGCGAGTCAGAACATCGACACCTCAGGCGGCAGCGTAACCGAAGGCAACATCAACTACCTCATCACTACCGCCGGGGAGTTCAAATCGATAGACGATATCGGCAACACCGTTGTCGCTTATCGGGGGAGCCCCTCACTTTCGAATCCCGCGGCCCATTCGGTCGGTATCCGGCTGCGCGATATCGCAAACGTATACATGGGCCTGAGTGATCGCGATAACGTCGTCTTCATAAACGGAGAGCCGGGCGTTTTCGTCATTGTACAGAAACAGAGCGGTACCAATTCGGTCAGAGTCGCCGACACAGTCAAGGCGAAACTGCCTCAGATAAACCAGATCCTTCCACAGGGCGTGCGGATCGGTGTCATAACCGACACAACAAACGTAATCCGGGATTCGCTTCAGCAGGTCAGCACCTCCGCAGTGCAGGGCGCAATCCTTGCAGTCATTGTTCTGTTGATCTTCCTGCGCAGCATGAAGTCCACAATCATCATTGCCACGGCGATTCCGATCTCCATTATTATCACGTTGACAGTCATGTACTTCTCCGGCCTGACGTTGAATATCATGACGCTCACAGGACTCGCCCTCGGCGTTGGTATGCTTGTGGACAATTCGATCGTAATACTCGAGAATATATTCCGATATCGAGAAAAGGGCGCAAAGCTGAAGGTGTCGGCTGAGCTCGGCACCCAGGAAATGGTGACGGCCATTGTCGCCTCGACTTTGACCACGATCTGTGTTTTTGCTCCCCTCGCCGTTTTTCAGGGCCAGCTCGAGGTGATCGGTCAGCTTATCTCGGGTCTAGCTTTTACCATCGTTATTTCGCTCGCAGCCTCGCTGGTCGTCGCACTTGTGCTCATACCGGTGCTCGCAAGCAAATACCTCGCAATCTACTCGCGCAGGCAGCGGCCGCTTCGCGGGGCGATTGCCTCAGTAGACAACGTGATGGAGCGCGGGTTCACCGGACTCGATAACGCGTACAAGCGGGCCCTCGGTCACGTACTCAACCATCGGCTTATCACGGTACTTGTCATCGTTGCGGCGTTCGGCGGGAGTCTGTTTCTCATTCCCGCAATCGGCTTCCAGCTCGTTCCGAATCAACCATCCGACACGGTGCAGGTAACGATCGAGCTGCCGGTTGGGACAAAACTTGACGTAACCGAGGAGACAGCGCAACGGCTCGCGGGTGTTGCTCGAACTTCCATTCAGGGTTATCGCGATATTATTCTGAACATCGGCACAAAGGGACTGTTCGGATTCCTCGGCTCGGCGGAATCCAATAAAGCCACGATGACGATTACGCTTCCGGCGTTTGCTCTCAGGATAGACGACTCGGATACGGTCAAGCAGAAACTTCGCGCACACTTCGGAGAGTTCCCGGGAGCGACAATGTCATTCGGCGGAGGTGGAGGCGGCGGGAACCTCTTCGGTGCTTCTCCGATTGATATTCTCGTCAAGACTGAGGACCTGGCGCAGGCACGGGAGATCTCCTACCGTATCCGCGACATTCTGAAAACAGAGTTCAAGGAAGTTACCGAACCCACTGTCGATATTCGTGACGGTCTGCCGCAGGCTGATATTGTGATCGACCGCGCAAAGGCGTACTCGCTTGGACTGAACGTCGCTACCATCGGACAGGAGGTGCGGGCGAACATAGCCGGAGTAACAGCGGGAAAGTATCGAAGCGGCTCGGATGAGTTCGATATCCTGGTAGTCGCAAAAAGCAGCGATCGCAATTCGATTCCCGACCTCGACCAGATCTTTCTCGTGAACTCAAGCGGGCAGAAGATTTCGCTCGCGAGCTTCGCAACGATCTCCCGAACCACGAGCGCCGTGAGCATTACCCGCGAGGGGCAGCGCAGAACGACGCACGTAACCGCTAATCTGGTTCCCGGTACGCAGCTCAACGAGGTGGTTCCGCGCATTCGGGCAGCAATCGCACAGCAGATCCCCTCCGACGAAAATCTCGTCATAGAGTTCGGCGGCGACTATACAAACCTGATGAAATACGGGCTCACCTTCATTATTATTCTCGGAATCTCCGCGTTGCTGGTATTCGGTGTCATGGCAGCAGAGTTCGAATCATTCCTCGATCCGTTCATCATCGTTCTTGCCATTCCACTGCTTCTGACCGGGGTGCTCCTGGTGCACTTCTTCACCCATACTATTCTCAGCCTGTTCACGGCAGTCGGACTTGTCGTGCTGCTCGGCATCGTGGTGAATAACGGAATTGTGCTTGTCGATTACACGAACCTCCTTCGGAAACGCGGGATGACCATTCGCGAAGCGTGCATCGAAGCGGGTGGAAACCGGCTTCGGCCGATTCTCATGACCACATTGACGACTGTCCTCGGACTGATTCCGGTTGCGTTCTTCCAGACTGAGGGTTCGAGCCTTATTCAGCCGATCGGAAAGACTATTGTCGGTGGCCTCACCATCAGCACGCTGCTTACGCTGTTTCTCATACCGGTCATCTACTCGTCGTTCAACAGCGCAGGTGAACGGATCAAACGGCGCCAGACTGAGCGCCTCGAAAAACGTCGCGATCAGGAACGTGCGAAGGCAGAGTCGGAGGCAGGCAGATGACAGAACAGCAGGTAATACGGCTTGAGCTGATCGCAAACCGATCGGTAGAGGATGATCTGTACGATCTACTGCGTAAACGGAATGCCAATCCGTACTACACGAAGTTTTCTGAAGTTCAGGGTTTCGGCAACTCGGGACCACGCAGGGGAGACCACATCTTCCCTGAGGAGAACTTCCTGCTCATCATCTACTGCGATGAACAGACTGCCGATGCCATTCGATTGACTGTCGATGAACTGAAGCTGCTTTTCCCGCGGGAGGGTATTGTGCTGTATCGGTCTGCGGCACAACGGATCTGCTGACCGGGCAACCATCTCGACCAATTCGCCCCAACGCTCTATGCTACAGCTATACCACCACTTTCTTCCGGAGGAACCATGAAATACCGAACCCTCGGTAATCGTGTCTCGGAACGGATATCCGCTCTCGGTTTCGGCTGCATGCGGCTCCCGGAGCTGCAACCGGGCGGCGGAACTGCTCGAGGACAGAGTATCGACGAGAAGGAGGCGCAGCGACTGCTGCGCTACGCAATTGATCACGGCGTGAACTACATCGACACGGCATTCCCGTATCACAACGGGCAGAGTGAGCCGGTGGTCGGGCGCGCACTCAAGGACGGATACCGGGAACGGGTTCTGCTTGCAACGAAGCTCCCGATCTGGCAGACCGAATCGATAGCCGACTGCAACTCGGTGTTCCACAAGCAGCTTTCCCGGCTCAAAACCGATCACATCGACTTCTACCTTCTGCACGCACTGAACAATGAGCGGTGGAAGAAGATACAGCGGCTCGGAATACTTGAATGGGCGCTTGAACAGAAGCGCTCAGGACGAATTCGCTATATCGGATTCTCATTCCATGATGAGCCACCGATGTTTCCGGTAATCCTTGATGGCTGGAAGGAGTGGGACTTCTGCCAGATTCAGTACAACTATGTCAACGAGGAGTACCAGGCGGGTACTGCGGGGCTGAGGCGGGCGGCGGAACGCGGCATCGGCGTGGTGATCATGGAGCCACTGCTCGGCGGAAGCCTGGCACGCCAGCCTGAATCAGTGCAACGGATATTCGACACCGCTTCCTCCAGGAGAAGCGCTGCCGCATGGGCCCTGCACTGGTTGTGGAACAAGCCGGAAGTCGGGGTAGTTTTGAGCGGAATGACCACCTACGAGCAGGTTGTCGAAAACATCTCAATCGCCGAAGGCAGCCAGATTGACCTCCTCCCGCCGGCGGAACTTGCGCTCTTTTCGGACGCGAAGCTCGCCTACGAAGCTGCGCGACCAGTGCCGTGTACCGCCTGCAACTACTGCCTTCCCTGCCCGAACGACGTAGATATTCCGGCAAACTTCGCGATCTATAACGATTCTGTCGCATTCGAAAGGCTTGACGTCGGCCGCCAGCAATACAAAAATGATATTGCAGAAGAAAAGCGCGCAAGCTCGTGCATTCAATGCAACGAGTGCCTCGAGAAGTGCCCGCAGAACATCGCGATACCGGATCGCCTCGCGGAGGTCGACGCCGCATTTGCAACATAGGAGCTTTTCATGATTCGTTATCTGGCAGATCGGAAATCCTGGATTCTTGAAGACACGGTAGCGTATGCGTTTGGTCTGACACCGTCAGGTCTTCTGGTTCATACCTACTTCGGAGCACCGCTCCCTCACGAGGCCGACTACCCGCTGCCGGCCGATTTTCCCATCCCCGTGCCGTTTTCCGGCACCGATGAAAACTCCGGTGAAGAGTATCCTGCCTGGGGAGGATTCAGATTCATCGAACCCTGTTTGAAAGCGGACTTCCCCGACGGCGCGCGCGACATCAGGCTCAGCTACAACAATCACACGATAGAGGGCAACCAGCTATCGATCATGCTGGAGGACATCGATCGCTCAGTGGGCGTGAAGCTTGTCTACCGGATCAGCCGGAGCGTCGTGGAGCGATATGCAATCATCACCAACAACGGCAGGGAAGCTATTCTGCTTGAGCAGGTGCTCTCGGGCGCCTTGACGCTTCCAGATGCAGCAGACTACCGGCTGACCTATCTTTCGGGACGCTGGGGAGCCGAAACCCAGCTTCAGAGGTCGATGCTCGGGAAGGCGACTCACGTGATGGAAAGCCGTCGCGGCCATACCAGCCACAGTGCAAACCCATGGTGCGCCCTTGACCCCGACGGCGCATCGACCGAAGAGCGTGGACCCGTGTACGCCATCAACCTCGCGTACAGCGGAAACTGGAAAACAGTGGTCCAGAGCACTCCGGTTGGACAGGTCCGCATCGCCTCAGGTATTCACAGTTTCGATTTCTCCTGGACGCTGGCGGAAGGGGCCTCATTTGAGACGCCGAAGTTCCTGCTCACCTTCTCAGATGAAGGTTTCGGCGGAGCGAGTCGAAACATGCACGCTTATATCCGCAACAACGTGCTTCCGCTCGGTCACCGGAACGAATTGAGACCCGTACTCTACAACTCGTGGGAGGCGACGGCATTCGACGTGACAGCGGATAATCAGATGCGCCTCGCGGAGATTGCGGCGGAGATTGGAGTCGAGCTGTTTGTAATCGACGACGGCTGGTTCGGAGCTCGCAACAGCGACAACGCGGGTCTCGGCGACTGGGTAGTCAACCGCACGAAGTTTCCCGACGGACTCGACGCGGTGTCGAAGCGAGTCCACGAGCTGGGAATGAAGTTCGGACTCTGGGTAGAGCCTGAGATGGTGAACCCGGACAGTGATCTGCACCGCCTGCATCCGGAGTGGGCGTACCGGTACCCGGAAAGAGCATCTTCTCAAATGCGCAATCAGCTCGTGCTGAACCTGGGCCGGCCGGATGTGCAGGAGTTTGCGATCGGGTTCATGAATCGGTTACTCGATGAGACCGCCATCGACTTCATCAAATGGGACATGAACCGCGTGATAACCGAAGCGGCGGGTCTTGATCTTCCCGCCGACCGTCAGAAGGAAACGTGGACCCGCCATGTGCATGGTCTCTACCGGGTCATCGACCGCGTTCGGGCCCTGCATCCGTCGGTCTGGTTCGAGGACTGTTCGGGAGGCGGCGGTCGAATTGACCCGGGCATTCTGGG